>CAYXGP010000219.1:0-13719 GCA_964464515.1 uncultured Enterobacterales bacterium | reverse complement strand
CCACCCCTATTCACACACAATCCGCTGTTGTCAACCTGAACGCTCACCGCTGTCAGCGGGGCGCCCCAGGGGCGCAGGCGGACCGGTGCGCACCCACTCCAGCACCGTCTGCGCCGTCCCGCCAGTGTAGGGCGGCAGGCCGGCCAGCAGCTCATAGAGGATGGCGCCGAGCGCATAGATGTCGCTACGAGCGTCGATCCGATCGGTCTCTCCGCGGGCCTGCTCGGGCGACATGTAGGCGGGGGTCCCGGCGACGACGCCGACGCGGGTAGCCTGCGCAGAATCGGTCTGTCTCTCGGTGACGATCGGCTCGCTCACCGGAGCGCTGTCGCCCACGCGGGCCAGCCCCCAGTCGAGCACCTGCACCGCGCCGTGCGCGTCGAGCATGATGTTGTCGGGCTTGAGATCGCGGTGGATGACCCCGCGGGTGTGCGCGTACGCTACGGCCTCGCAGACCCGATTGAAGGCGTCCACCAGCCTGCGGAACGTCCATCCGTCCGGCGTCACCCCCCAGCGCCCGTCACCGCTGGCCGCGTGCAGCGCGGCGATCACCGCCGACATCGTCTCGCCACGGACCTCGGCCATGGTGAAGTAATGGCGACCGTCCGGTAGCGTGCCCAGCTCGCGATCGCGGACCCGCCGCACCTCGCCCATGCCGCCGCGGCCCAGGAGCCCCAGATCGTCGTACCGCTCGTGCTGCATCACCCCGGCGCGAACCCCTGGCTGTTCACCCACGCCGCGAACGCGATGTGTGGCCGCTCCGGACCGAGCACCAGCACCTGCGGCACCTCGTAGGGGTGCAGCTTGAGGATCCGTCGCTCGACCGCGGAGACATCGGCCGCGGGGACCAGCAGGATCTCCTCCGCCTCGTCGTGGATGTCACCCTTCCACCGGTAGATCGAGCGCACCCCGGGGATGATGTTCCCTCCCGGCACCAGCTCCTCGTCGATGAGCTGCCGGAGCAGGGTGGCGCCGACACCCGGCGGGATGGTCGTCAGCAGTATCTTCACGGGCTCTCCTACCAGCGCCACATCAGGGGATCGCTCAGGTGGGGCGCGGCGACGGTCATCCCCAGCTCCCCCAGCCGCTGGAATTCCGCGTCGCTCAGCATGAGGCCCAGGGCCCCGGCGTTGCCGACGGCCTGCTCCGCAGTGCGCGCCCCAGCGATGGCGCAGGCCCGGGGGTGGGCGCAGATCCAGGCCAGGGCGAGCTGGGCCAGGGTGCAGCCCTTCTCGCGCGCGACGGCCGCCATACCCGCCAGCGCCGCACCGGTGGTGTCGGCCGCTGCGGGATCGAACAGCTTGCTGTCGCGCCGGTTGTCACCCTCCGCGAAGCGGTGATCGGCCGCGAATCGGCCGGTGAGCAGACCCTGGGCCAGCGGCGAGTAAGCCAGCGTGGTGACGCCCAGCGCGGCCGCCCGCGGGATGATCTCCACGCCCGCATGCCGCCACAGCAGCGAGTAGCAGGGCTGCACGGTGTCGATCGGACCCAGCGCCGCGGCCTCGGAGAGCTGCGCGGCGCTGAAGTTGGACACGCCGATGGCCCGGATGTGACCGGCCTCGCGGAGCCGCACCAGCGCGCCGATGGTGTCGGCCAGGGGGACCGGATCGCTGCCGAACGTGCCGGCCGGCCAGTGGATCTGGTACAGGTCGATGCGATCGGTGCCCAGGTTGCGCAGCGAGCGCTCGCAGGCCGTCCGCACGCCCTCCGGCGTCAGGTGATCCCACGACACCTTCGAGGCGATGACGATCTCGTCGCGCCGGTGACCCAGGGCCCTCGCCAGCACCCGCTCGCTGTGACCGCCGCCGTAGTCTTCTGCGGTGTCGAACGTGGTGACTCCCGCGTCGAGGGCGGCCTGCATCGCGGCGACGGAGGCGGCGTCGTCCGTGTCGGACCAGTACTCCCCGCCGGCCTGCCAGCAGCCGAAGATGATCGGCGACAGCGACAGATCGGTGTGGCGCAGGGCAGAGCTCATGCCCTCGGCCGCCGCCGGATGAAGCCGAGGAGCATCGCGGGGATCGCGAAGCCGCCCAGGCCCGCGGGGCCGGTCGCGCAGCCGCAGCCGCCCTTGCCGGTGTCGTCGCCGGTGTCGCCAGCATCCCCGCCGGTGGTGCCGCCCGTGGAGCCACCGGTGCTGCCGGTGCTCCCGCCGCTCCCGCCTGTCGTGCCGCCTGTGGAGCCACCGGTGCTCCCACCCGTCGTGCCGGTCGTGGTGCCGCCGCCGTCTCCCTGCATCCACGACAGCGACAGGTACATCGTCGGGTTGGGCGAGCCGATGGGCAGCAGCGTGGTGGCGACGCCGTCGGCGTCGAGCTGCCAGCGAGAGATGTCCTGGGTCCACTCGTTCGCCACCAGGATCTCACCCCAGCGGGTCACCGCGATGGCGATGGGACCGGACATCCCGTTCTCTTCCAGCACCCCGTTGAATTCGACCGTGCCGTCATCGGCCACGACAAAGCGCGTGACGATGCCGCTGTCGTAGTTGCAGACGAACAGCTCACCGTCGGGGGCCACCGCGATGCCGTGGGGGTTCGCCAGGGTAGCGTGGCTGACCTCCCCGACCTGCATCCATCCGCCCGCGCCGTCCTCCTCGTAGATGTGCAGGACGTCGTTGCCGCAGCACTGCGAGACGTACAGGCGCTCGCTGGGAGGGTGCCACGCGATTCCCCGATTCGACCCCGTGCCCACGTTCGGGTGAGACTCCGCGCTGGCCACGCTGCCGTCGCCGTTCAGGGTGAAGACGGTGATGCCGCCCGCCGAGATCGCCTCCGCCGCGATCAGGGAGCCCGCCTTCCAGGTGAAGCCGTGGGGGCAGCTCATCTGCCCCTCCGTCCCGCCGTGTGTGGGCATTTCGAAGGGATCCGTGAACCAGTCGACGGTGGCAGAGGTCGCCCCGCAGCCGTTGTGGTTGATGACGTACATTCCGCCGGACTCGGAGGCGGTGGCGCCGCCAGGGTCGACGATGCCGTCGCCGGTCAGCGTGGCGTCGAGGACCGGCACCTCGCCGTCCTCCAGGTAGTAGCGGTAGACCTCCGCCGCGGAGGTGGAGGTCTGGTTGGCGGGGACGAACAGCCACTGGCCGGAGAAGGCAGCGGTGGTGGTCATGAGGAGCGTGATCATGGGGGCACTTCCTGAAAGGTGAGGTAGGAACCCGCCCTAACCGGAGATGGCCCCGTCCCGACGCGGGCGGCGCTGCCCCGCGATGCCGCAGATCAGGGAAGCGGCGCCATCAGCAGTCCCTTCTTCTTGTTCGCGCCGAACACGCCCTGGTCGCCCACGAAGACCTTGTAGACGCTGTCGCCCGAGGCGGTGGTGATCCCGCTGGTGGGGGTCGGCGCCGCGGGGTCAGCCAGATCGAACGTCAGGACGCCCTTGGAGTCCGCCGCGACCAGCAGGGTGCCGCCCGAGAGCGCCACCCCCGCGGGCACCGCGCCGGCGTCCAGCTCTCCGACCCGGGTCGGGGTGGCAGGCGTGGAGATATCGAAGATCGCGACCTTCCGGGAATTGTACTCCGGCAGGTACAGGTGATCGGCGTAGACCACCGCGTCCTTGGGGTAGTCCGACTCGCCGTGGGCGATCTCCCTGGCGTTCGTGGGATCGGTGACGTCGATGATGTAGAACCCGCTGCTGGAGGCCGCCGAGTAGAGCGTGTCGCCGTCGAGCAGCGCGCCGTTGCCGCCGGAGCCGTCGGGCAGAGAGCCGGCCGACGCGGGGTTCGCCGGGTCGGAGACGTCCCAGACCCGTCCGGGCATCAGCAGGTGATTTCCCTTCTTCTCGACGTAGTAGACCGAGCCGCCCTTGGTGGACGAGAGCTTCTTCGGCGCTGCCGGATCGCTGACATCGACGATCACCAGCCCCTCGGACCAGTCGCCGATGTAGACCGTGTCGCCGTCTACCAGCAGGGAGATCGCCTGCCCCTCCAGCGCGCCCAGCTCCTTCGGCGCCGTCGGGTCGGTCACGTCCACGATCCGCAGCCCGTTGTCGCGATCTGCGAGGTAGGCCTTCCCGCCCGAGACCGCGACGTCATAGATGTTCGCGCCGTCCATGGCGAACGCCGACGAGGTCTCGATGGGCTTCCCCGCGCCGCCAGCGCAGGCCAGCGCAAACGCGAGAGCGCCGCTGGCGATGATCAGGAGTCGCTTCATGGAGGCACCGGTGTGGAGGTGAAGAAGGTGCCGGTCGTAACCGCACCGCGCGCGCCCGGCCCGGCCCTGCTCGCGCTCGGGCGCCTGCGTTTGTTGCCGTTCGTGCTGATTCTACCGACGCTGGGCTACGGCTGGGCCCACTGGGATCGCGCGCTGCATCTGCGCGCGCCCGCCGCCCTCATCCAGGTCCTGGTGGCCTGGTCGCTGCTCCACCTGGGCACGATGTGGCTCAACGCCGATCGCGATCGAGACACCGGTCCCGTGCTGTTCGGCCGACCCACGGCGGTCCCGCCGGCGACCGGCGCGCTGGGGCTGCTCTGCCTGCTCGCCGCCTTCGGGTTGGGCGCTCCGGTCGTGGGTTGGATCATCGGACTCTGCGCGCTGCTCGCAGTAGCCTACTCACACCCCCGGACGGCGTGGAAGGGGCACCCCATCGGCGGGCCCGCGGTCAACGTGTCAGGCTACGGTGTGCTCTCCCCGCTGGCCGGCTGGGCCGTGGTCGGGGTCGCTCCCAACCCACGATCGGCGCTCGCGCTCACGCTCTGCGCGCTGGTCGTCTGCGGGTGCACGTTCGCCGCCCAGGCGTTCCAGGAGGACGAGGATCGCGCCCGCGGTGATCGCACCCTGGTCACCCGGCTCGGCCCTGCCCGAACGCTCCATGTCGCCCGTCTCTGCATCGACATCGCGCTGCTGGGGGGGATCGCCCTGGCAGCGCTCGGTTGGCTGCCTCGCACCTGCCTGGCGCTCACGCCCGCAGCCCTCTGGATCGATCGATATATGCGCGACTGGGCGCAGCAGCCTGGCGGCGGGGACGAGGGGCGGGCCCGCGGGTTGATCTGGCGGCTCCTCGCGACCGGCGCGGCGGCGGTGCTCTGCGCGTGGCTCGCCCACGTCGGGCAGGTCTTCGCCGATCTTCCCGCGGCCGGGCGGGGGACGACGGGCGGGCTCCCCTGAGATGAGCGCTGCTGACTGGCCGCGGCCCTCGCAGGCAGCGCTGACGATCGGCCTCCCCGCCCTGGCCTTCGCGCTCCTCATCGCGGTCTCCACGAGCTGGGGAGAGCTCTCTTCCCCCATCTCGCACGTCAAGGACAGCGACTGGGACTACCAGCTCACCCTGCTCGAGGCCTCGGCGCGCTGCTGGGAGGCGGGCGCGCTCCCCGGCTGGAATCCGTGGACCGCGGGCGGCGTGCCCCTGCTCGCGAATCCCGAGTCTCCGGCGCTCCACCCCTCCGCCATCGCAGCGGTTTGGCTGCATCCGGCTCTGGTGATCCGCCTGCGCATGATCTCTGCCCTGGGCCTGCTCGCGGCCGCCGGCGTCGGCATGGTCCGGGCCCTGGGCGGCGGGTGGCTCGCCGCCGGGGTCGTGCTCATCGGCCTGGGGACCAGCGACGTCCTGCTGTGGCGCATGAGCCACGGGCACATGATGATGGGCCAGGCGGCGTGGATCCATGGGGCGCTGCTCGCCCTGCTGGTCATCCGGCGGCCGGCTCTGCGGGGTCTGGCGGCGGGCGCTGCCGTCGCCCTCGCCGCGCTGGGTGGCGGCCCGTACCCGGCCTGGATCGCCCTGGCGAGCTGCATCCTGTGGACGCTCCTCGGCCTCCTCCCCGCCCGCGGGGTCCGCGCTGCCCTCGCCGCGACGCTGGGCGCCTGGATGCTCCTCGCCGGTCTGGACGGGGCCGCCTGGATGGGCGCGGGGATCGGCCTGTCCGTCGGCGCCGTCGCGTGGCGGTTCGGGGGGCCGCCTCCCCTCTCGACACCTTCCCGCCGAGACGGTCTCATCGCTCTCGGCAGCGCCGCTCTGTTCGCCGCTCTATTGGGCGCGCCCAAGTGGCTCACCACCGCCGCTCTGCTGGGCGAGACCCCTCGGCTGCGCGCCGCTCTCGTCCCCCACGCCAGCGGGGACTTCAGCGGACTGCAGGCGCTGGCGTCGGTCTTCACCAGTCCCGGGTTCTGGGACAGTGGACTCTGGGGCAGTGGGCTCTGGGAGAGGGTGCCGGGACTCCACGAGGCCCTGCCCGGACTGTTCAGCCCGCTCCTGCTGTGTCTGGGTCTGCTCGGGGCCTGGACCCTGCGCCGCGCGCGTCCGGAGCTGGCGTGTCTCGCCCTGATCGCTGGGGCGCTCTCGTTTGGACACAACCTACCCGTAGACCTGTTCGCCCTCGCCCACAGCTTGCCGCCGGCGAACCGCTTTCAGTACCCCGAGCGCTGGGCCTTTGTCTGGGCTCCTCTCCTGGCGGTGCTGGCGGGCCTCGGCGCCGAGCGGATCTGGCGCTGGCGCGCCGCGGCCCGTCCCCTGCTGCTGGCGATCCTGGCTGCTCATCTGCTGCATGCGGCGCCGCAGGCCATCGCGCGGACACAGATCACCCAGGTCACGGTCGACGAGCGCCAGCAGGCGCCCCTGGTCGCCCCGTCCAGGGTGCGCGGAGCGCGGCACACCAACCTGGAGTCCATCGCCCCCAACCTGAGCTGACTCGACTCCACAGACGCGCTCCTCCCCCGCGCCCGGGAGGCCCTCGCCGATGGGGCGTGGAGCACGCATCCCACGAGCCGACTCAAGGAGTGGTCTCCGAGCGCGTTCAGCTTCGTGCCCGCACGGAGCGGGGTCCACCGCCTGCCGATGGCGTGGCACCCCGGCTGGCATGCGACAGACGCCGCGGGCCGCCCCCTGACGATCAGCCCCGCGGAGGGTGTGCTCACCGTACAGGTGGAGGAGCCAGATGAGCTGGTGTCTCTGCGCTATCGTCCCCCCGGGCTGATCGCGGCCCTGGCGCTGCTCGGGCTGGGGCTGCTCGGTGGGTTGGCTGTCCTGCTTCGCGCCAGAGCGGACGCCGATGATGCCGAATCAGACCGCGCGCGGGACATCGTCGAGCGTCCTTGAGATCGCCGCTGAGCGGGAGTCTCACCTTGAAATCTCCAGGTCGGACTTGGGACTTTCAAGTTCAGCAGGGCTGCTGAGCCGCGGCGCCCCCGGCTCAGCAGCCCGACGCCACCGCCGAGCCGTCGATGACCACGTCGCCACAGCTCGTGACTTCCAGATCAGCGGCGTTGGCCGTCACCGTGGCGCCGTCGTCCTGGACGATGGTGGCGTCGCTGGCGTTCACCGTGACCACCGCGCCGTCGGCGGCCCAGATCTGTGCGCCGCCCGCGTTGATCGTGAGGGCCGCGTTGCTCTCGACGAAGAAGGTCCCGCCCGCCGCGTTGACCGTGGCCGAGCCGCCAGAGCAGATCCAGGCCACCGCGCCCGTGGCGTTGTAGACCTCCGCGCCGGAGATCACGTCGGCGTCTGCCGGGACGGTACCGGTGCAGTCGGCCGAGCCGCCGCCACCCGAGCCGCCGCCCCCGCTGGTAGTGCCGACGGTGCCGCCGTCATCCGATGCCGTGTCGGCGTCTTTGTCGCCGCAGCCCAGCCCAAGGGCCAGGCCTCCGAGGATCAGCATCCCGAAGATCGAGGTGTGGGGGAGGTGTCTCATGGGGTGTCTCCTGTGAATCCATCTCGCGTGAGTGGCGGGAGAACCCTATCATTCGCGAAGCATCACCGCGAAGCAGTCGCGCCGAACGTGGCGGCGCCCGACCAGTCGTAGATCACCTCGGAGCCCTGGAGATCGACCGGCGCCGACGTGTACCAGTACGTGAGCTGATCGCCGGCCAGGCTGGCGTAGTACGCCGGGTACCACGACCCCCCGTAGGACCCGAACACCACCTCCGCGCCATAGTAGTCGGCGGCGTAGCCCAGCTTGAGCGTGACATCGGGCTGATCGCCGCAGCCCCCCACTGCGTCGAGGCCGCCGGTGCCGGTCAGGCTGTAGGTGAAGTCGCAGACCGGGCAGGGAGACATGGCCGGCGTGCCGGTCGTGGTCCACACGATGTCGCACAGGAGCTCGCCCGATGCGTCGGTGACCCGGTAGCTCCGGGTGCCAGCCCAATCGCCGGTGACGGTGACAACGCTGGTGGTCGGCTCCGTCGTGGTGGCGGTGTCTTCTTTGTCGCCGCCGCAGCCGGCCGACAGCGTGAGCAGACACAGCGTGAGCAGCGAGAAGGCCAGCGTTGGCGACAGGAAACCCTGCATTGTACTCCCTCCAGAAGCAGCAGCGGCGCAGAGCATACTCTGCCGCGGGTTCAGGTTGATGGGAACCAGCAAACTGAATCCGCGGCAGTGTATCGCGTCTGCGCCGCAGGGAATCTACCGGGCGAATCGGTGGGGACGGCCCTACTGGACCGTCGCTTCGCCGACGATGGTGTAGTAGTAGGTGTAGTAGCTGCCGGAGAACGGCCCGTACGTGAAGCCATAGCTGAGCTGGCTCCCGGAGAGCGAGGCGTAGCCGGTCCAGTACCAGGTGCCGCCGTACTGGATGAAGGCGTTCTCGCCGTAGCCGTAGTAGTCGGCCGAGTACCCGATGGAGTACGACATGTTGCCCTGATCGTGGCAGATACCGTTCTGCTCGGTGCCACCGGAGGCGTCGATGTCGTAGACGAAGTCGCACTCGGCGCAGGTGGAAGAAGAGAGCGAGCCGCTGGTGTCCCACACCCAATCACAGGCCGCGCCAGCCTCGACGATGTCGTAGATCACCTCGCGGGTGCCGCTCCAGCCGCTGCCGCCGCTGCTCGTGGTGGTGCCGCTGGTGCCGCCGCTCGTGGCGCCGCTCGTGCCACCGCTGGTGCCGCCGCTCGTACCGCCGACTGTCAGGCCGTCGTCGTCGTCTGTCTCTTCGTCACTCTTGTCCTCACAGCCGGCGCCGATCAGCGTCACGCCGAGGACAGCGGCCAGGGCCAGCCAGGAACGATCGTTCTTCCACATCATGGTGCTCCTCCAGAACATGTATGAGAGGCCGGACCATAGCCGAGGCCCTGATGAGGTGCCTGGAAGCACACCGGTTTTTTGCACGATGCGCGGAAGTGGGCACGCACACCTGATCAGGGCACGGAGTCAGGGGGTTTTTATCTGCACCGTGAAGTCGGCCGCGCTGGTCTTGAGGCTGGTCACCTCGTACAGCTTGTACCCCGAGCCGGGCAGCACGATCATCTCGAACGGGGTGTCCTCACCGCTGGGCAGCCCCTGCTCGTCGCGGAACAGCGTCTGGACCTGCACCGCCAGATCCAGCGACGACAGGTTGACCAGCTCCAGCTTGACGGTGAGCGCGCCGTCTTCTCCGCGGCTGATCGCGCTGTTGCGGACGGCCACCAGCTTGTAGGCCGCCTTGTCGAGCGTCATCACCGCGTCGTTGCTCTCGACGCCGGGGTAGCTCTGCGCCGGCATCGGGCCGCGCCAGGCGCAGGCCGTCAGCAGCGCCAGCGCCATCACTGATACATGACGCCCCATGACCCCTCCTTTTTCATCTCGTACGAGTTGGACCAGCCGACGATGCCCGAGGCGGCGTCGGTGAGCTGGAAGCGGATGACGACGTAGTCGCTCTGGGCGTCGGCGGTGGACGCCGACAGGCTACGCACCTCGCCCTGCAGGAAGTAGTCTGCGCCCGCCAGCGCCCCGGCCGCGCCCCTGGCGTCGACCTGGCCGCTGCGCCGCATCTGTTGCTCCTTGAGGATCTGATCGACGATGTCGCGGTTGAGCACCGCCAGCCGACCGGCGGCGTTCTGGATGAGCAGGTCGGTGATGAGCGTGGTGAAGATCTCCTGATCGATGAGGAACCGTGAGCGGTTCTTCACCGGGAGCACCGCCAGCCGGGGGACGTCTTTGCGAGCGGCCAGCACCGGGCTCGACAGCAGCTCTCGGGCCATCTGATCGGAGACCGCTCGGACGTCGCGGGCCTCGATGCCGGTGCCCTCGACCGCTCCGTAGGAGTCGGGGTTGACGTAGGTGGTCTTGGTGGTCTTGACCCCACAGCCGACGACCAGAGGCAGCAGCAGCAGCGTCGAGATGGGGAAGAGGACAGGCCTGGCAGGCATGCGGGGAGCTCCTTTGCGCGCGCGTTCGACGTGCGCAGCGGCGGTTCATTCGATGCGCGGAGAAGATTCTCCGAGAAACCGTTCTTCGAACCGCGAGCGAATCAGGACGACGGGAGGGTGAGGGTGACGTCTCCGCCAGGCGGAAGCGCCGGGACGAGCGCCACGAGCTGTCCGTGGGCCGGCACATCGACGGTGTAGCTGCGCACGCCCACCTGCAGGGTGTGGCGTCCAGGCGAGAGATCTGCAGCGACGAGACCCCAGCCGTTGGGCGCGAGGGTCCACGCCCGGGTGTCGGCTTCGGGATTGGTGACCGCCCCCGAGACCATCAGCGCGACGCCTACCAGCGCCGCAGCCGCCTGGAGCTGCTCAGGGGCGTCGGCGGCGTGCATCACCTCGGCCACCTCCAGGAGAATGCGGCCGGTGATGAGACTGGTGTCCTTGTAGACCGCCTTGCCCTTGAGGAACGAGTCCACCCCGCGCCCCCCGCGGGTGGTCGCCTGGTAGCTCAGGGTGTCCAGCCAGAGTGGATCGGCCGAGGCGCTGTCCAGCAGCACCGAGGGAGGCTCGCGCTGCGAGCGCGGGAGGATCTTGAGCACCTCGCCGTAGCGCCCCTCCTGGACCTTCCGCGGCCCCCGCCCCTCCTCGATCAGCAGGACGACGTTGGGGGAGTCCTCCAGAAGTCCCTCCAGCCGATCGGCGAAGCGCTGGCCCCGCGCCGAGGCGGACTTCGGGATCGCCGCGACCTCCTTCTTCCACGCATCCGCCAGCGCGGGTAGAGCGTCTCCCGCGGCCTGGAAGTGTCGGCGACGGAAATCCTGGAAACCCGGCAGGCGCTCCTTCTCGGGGCGATCGCGCTGATCGAGCAGCAGCGTGGACGCCGCGGAGATCGTCGCGCGAGCGGCCTCCTGTGGATCGCGCGGGACGGCCGTCACGCCTGCGCTCATCGCGCTCAGCAGCACCACCCGAGCCAGATCGACGTCTTCGGTGGGCTGCCCGGGGACCGTGGTGTGTTCGAGCGCCCCGATCAGCAGGTGGATGGTGTGGCGGCTCCACCGGGAGTCGATGGCGCGACCCATGAACTGGCGAGCGTTCTCGGGCTCACCCTCGGCCTGGTATACCAGCGCCTGCATCAGCCAGCCTGGCACGAAGTCCGAGCGGAACCGCTCCAGGCGCGAGCCGGTGTCGGCCAGCACCGACGACTTGAACATCGCCAGCGCGTTGCCCCGCTCGCCGCGCGCATAGAGCAGCATTCCCAGGGTGAGGTAGGCGCCCATCTTCTCGTAGGGCTCTCCCTTCCACTCCTTGCGCGACTCCGCCGCGACCACCGCCGCGAATTCGCCGTCGGCCTGGAAGTCGGTCATCGTGGACACGGCGCGACGCAGCGCGGTCTCGGCCAGCGCCTCGTCGCCGAGGGCCAGCGCCATCGACGCGAGCTGCAGGTTGTCGAGCGCCTGATCGACGCCGGGGGTCTGGGCCAGGGCCTTCTGGGCCTCCAGCGCGGAGGGGCGATCGCCGCTGCGATACAGCTCGGACGGTGGCACCTTCGGCCCACAGGCCAGCGCGAGGAGCAGTCCTGTCCAGGCAACAACTTGGCGCATGGGGCTTTTCACCGGTTGGGGGCGTCCTTACCGTTTCGGGCGAGGCGAGCAAGGCCACACGGAGGTGCTGTTGGCGTCATCGAGAACACGACGGGGACTCCTTCGCTGGCTGCGCGGGGTCCGCCGATCTATCGGACGATCTATCGGAATGCCGGCTATCGGACTGCTGGGACTGGCTCTGGCGACGGTCCTCCAGACGGCGCAAGCCGCTCCGGGATTCATCCGCGCGACCGAGGTCGATCCCGCCATCGCGCTGCGCGCGTCCCCGCCCACCGTCCCCGCCGACTGGGTGCAGATCGAGCAGGTGTTCACGCGGCTGCATGCCGATCGCGCCGATCGCCGCACGGCGCAGCGGCTCTCCGATCACGCCGAGAAGGCCGTGCCGCGGCTCTCAGAGGCGCTGGGCGTGCCCGCCGGCCGCACGATCGAGGTCTACCTCACGCCCGACCAGGACTCCTTCAGAGCGCTCCAGCCAGGAAAGATCCCGCGGTGGGCGGACGGCACCGCCTGGCCGCAGCGGGGGCTGATCTTCTTGCGCGCCCCCCGCGTTCGGGACGGCACCGCGTCGCCGCTGGAGCAGGTGTTCGATCACGAGATCGTCCACATCCTGCTGGGCCGCGCCTTCGCCCCCCGACCGGTGCCGCGCTGGCTGCAGGAGGGCACCGCCCAGATCCTCGCCCGCGAGTACACCGCCCAGACCACCGGACAGCTCGCCAACGGCGTGCTCGGCGGCTCGCTCATGTCGCTGGACGACCTCACCTCGGGGTTCCCCGCGTCGCCCACACGCGCCGCGCTGGCCTACGCACAGTCGGCCGATCTCGTCGCGTTCATCCTCAACAACCACGGCGAAGACGCTCTGCGGGTCATCGTCTCGGAGCTGGCGCGGGGGCAGAGCTTCGACGGCGCGATCCGCGCGGCCACCGGCGGCACGGTGATCGACCTGGAGACCACGTGGCGGGGACGCCTGGCGAGCTCCGGCCTGTGGCTGAAGCCGCTGGTCGCCGACTCCACCCTGCTCGGTGTCACCGGGCTCGGGCTGGTCTTCTTCTGGGCGCGCGCCCGACGGCAGCGCCGCGAGACGCTGGCCCGGTGGGAGGTCGAGGAGCGGGAGCGCGACGAGCTGTATGCGGTGCTCGGTGGCTCTTCGCTGAGTTCACCCCCGTCAAGGTGAGCAAAAGGGATTAGGGGACCCTGCGTTCGACGATGGGCCTCCGCGATGCAGATCACCTTCCTGGGCACCGGCGGCGCCCTCTGCGACCACCGCGTCAACTACCACAACAACGCGCTGGTCCGCACGGCGGACGGCCCTGTTCTGCTGGACTGCGGCTCCACCGCCTGTCAGAGCATGCGCGAGCTGGAGATCGACCGCGGGTCGGTGCGAGCGGTGCTGTTCACCCACCTGCACGCCGATCACGCCAGTCCAGAAGAGCTGATCTGGGAGCGACAATTCGTCGGTCCGGACGGCCCCCGTCTGCTGCGCACGCCCCTGATCGGGCCGGCCGATCTGATCGAGCCGCTGTGCGGAGCCCTGCTCCCGTTCGTCGATACCCAGGTCGATGAGCAGGGGCGCCCCTACTCCGGGCTGATGAAGGTGATCGAGCCCATCTCCACATCCGAGATCGAGATCGGCGGGGTCCGGTTTCGGTGGTTCCGGGTGCCCCACGTCGGCGATCCCCTCATCTACCCGGACAGCAAGCCAGCGTACGGGATCGAGATCGATGACGGCGATAACGTCGTCTTGTGGAGCGGCGACACCACGTTCGCCCCACGTTGGATAATCCCCGCGTCGAAGCGGTCGCGGGTGGCTCGTTTTTTTCATGAGTGCATGATCTCGCCTCGCTTCCCGGGCTCCGTTCACACCCACATCGAGGAGCTGCGAACGCTCCCAGAGGAAGTGCAGAGTCGGATCACGTTGATGCACCACACCGCCGTTCCGGAGGGGGTGTGCTTGGAGGGGTTGGCGGGGGCTGCGTGTCGGCATGAGATTTTTGAGTTCTGATGGTGTCTGAAACTGGATACAATACAGTGCCGCGGGTTCAGGTTGTCCAGGGGACAACCTGGAGTCGTCGGTGCTG
>CAYXGP010000218.1:0-13986 GCA_964464515.1 uncultured Enterobacterales bacterium | reverse complement strand
TGGACACGCGGAGACGACCGACCCAGACCCGGTTCAGCCGTATTCAGAGCCACTGTAACAGAATTGTTGTTTCTGGATGGACCCTCAGCGCCGGCCTCCCAGCCGGGCCGCCATCGCCTTCAGCCCGGCCTGTCCCTCGGGAGAGAACCACGTGTCCAGGAACCGCTCCATCCCGTCTGCGTCGGCCGCGTCGACCTCGCGCGCCAGCCCTTCGGAGCAGAACGTCGACGTGAGCGCGGCGCCGTGTCCGGGCTTGCCGGCCAATTCTGATGCGATCTCCAATGCGACCGCGCGGGCGTCGTCGGCCAGGCGATCGGCGTAGCCGATTCGAAGCGCCTCGTTCGGTCCGATGAGCTGGCCCAACATTCCCAACCGAAGAGCGGTCTGGCGTGAAGTGCGGGCTGCGAGCAGGGTCAGCGGGCCCTTGGGCACGGCGATCCCCAGATCGACCTCGGACAGACCGAGCTTGAGCGGCCCTTCCCTGACCACCCGGAGATCGGGCGACAGGGTCAGGATGAACCCGGCGGCGATGGTGTGTCCGTCCACGGCGACGATCGTGGGCGCCGGGAACGTGAGGATCGCGCGGCTGAGCGCCAGGAACCCCGAGAAGAACTCGTGGATGGCCGGCCGATCCCAGTGGGCGATGAGCGGCAGCGGAAACCCCCCGGAGAAGATGGGCGTCTTTCCCCCTGGAGAGCCTGCGGCGTCGATCACCAGCGCGCGCGTGCCGTCTCCGGCCAGATCGGCCAGGTGCTGCCGCGCGGCCGCGATGAGATCTGGCGTGAGGGGATTGCCGCGCCCGCTGGCCAGGGTGAGCTGGGCGATGCGGCCCTCGTGGAGCTGGAGCTGGACCGGGGACATGGGGACTCCTGGGGGCGGTCTGCTAGAAGAACGAGGTGGGCAGCTCCATCGTGGCCAGGGCGTCGAGGAGGGTCTCGGGTTCGTCGCGGGCCAGGAGGAGGTGGCGGTGGGCGGGGCGGATGAAGCCCTCCTTCGCCGCGTGGTCGATCCATCCGAGCAGGGCGTCGTAGTAGCCGTGGGCGTTGAGCAGTCCGACGGGCTTGCGGTGGTAGCCGAGCTGGGTCCAGGTGGTGGCCTCGGCGACCTCCTCCAGCGTTCCCCAGCCGCCCGGCAGCGCGATGAAGGCGTCGGAGAGCTGGGCCATCAGCGTCTTGCGGGCGTGCATGCCGTCGACCACCAGGAGCTCGGTGCAGCCGGCGTGCCCGACCTCCAGCTCCAGCAGCCGCCGAGGGATCACCCCCCAGACCTGCCCGCCGGTCGCCAGGGCGGCGTCGGCGACCTCGCCCATCAGGCCGGTGCCGCCGCCGCCGTACACCACGGTGATGCCGCGGCGGGCGAGGAGCGCGCCGGTGGTGGCGGCGAGCATTCGCCAGTGCGGGGCGACGTCGTCGCTGGAACCACAGAAGACCGCTACACGTCGGAAGGTTCGCATCGGGGCAGCCTATCCCGGCGGGGGATGGGGGCACACCGGGCTCGGGTTCCCCAGTCGTTTCCAGGCGGGTCGCGGTCACCGTGGACCGGCGTTAGGACGCGAGATGGAGGCCGGATGCGGCGAAGCGGCAGGACCCCCCACCGGGGATGGCTCGGCGGGATCCTCATCGGCGGGCTGCTGAGCGCTGGGCTGTGGGCCGTGTCTCCCCGGGTGTCCGAGGCCGGTCCGCGCATCGAAGCGGTGGAGATCAAGCTCCGCTCCACCAGCGGCCAGCTGCTACTCAACCGCGCGCTCACCGATCCCGCGTTCTGGGGTGACGCCAGCTCGGCGACGTATCATCGGCAACTCTACGACGAGATCCGGCTCAAGCCGCTGCCCAGCGGACACATCTGCATGGTCACCGGAGAGGGGGATCGCGACTTCGACCAGGACGTGGTGGCGGACATCGTGTTCGTCCAGCAGACGGGGCTGCCGCGGTACATGGACGGCGCCAAGGTGGTGAAGGCGCTGGGCACCGGCGTCGACCCCGAGTTGGGCGTGCCCTACAGCGACACGTTCTTTCTGCTCGACCTGACGTTCTTCTACGCCACCTATCTGCAGCGGATGTACCGCAAGGACGACGGCAGCGGGCGCACCATCCTGTGGTTCGAGAAGATCGAGCCGGAGTTCGTCGACGCCGCCACATGGGCCGAGTACAACCGCAAGGCAGAGCGCGCGCTGATCGGCGTGGACCTTCGCTGGGCGCTGAACTCCGTGATCCCCATCGGCGAGATCCATGGGATGTTCATCGTGGAGCCGGGGGGAGCGCGAAAGTCCCGCGTCAGCATGGTGACCCGCATGGCGTTCGGCGACGACGCCAGCTGGATCGCCAAGGTGGGATCGGAGATGCCGTCGGTGCTGAAGGCCGGACTCAAGAGCGGCTTCAACGCCTCGGTGGCTCTCGCTGTCGAGGAGCAGGAGCGCCGCCCCTGACGCTACGCGCCGACGATCGGGACGCCCGCTCGCTGCGCGCCAGAAGTCAATGCTGCAGCAGCTGGGCCTCGCGGGACTCCCAGGTGCCGGCGTCGGTGGGGTCGACAGTGAGGGTGGCGCTCCACTCCTGCAGGCCGTCTACCGTGGTGTAGAGCTGGGTGCCGGTCAGCGATCCGCCCAGCGTGAAGGTCTCGTCGATGACCCCGCCGCGGCGCCCGCCGTCGGTGTACCCAGAGGTGAGATCCCAGTCGGTCCAGGCCCAGGCTGGTCCGGCGCGGAGCGCCCCCGTTGACGTGAGCGCGCCCCAGGGGTCTGCCCAGCTCCCCGACAGCGCGGTGCCGTCGATGGTGAGGATGCGATCGATGATGATCACGCCGTCGCGCTCATCCACCCAGCGCCAGCTCTCTCCGATGGTCCCGGAGCCGGCCGTGGAGGAGTCCGGCGCGATGTGACGGCGCAGCAGCAGCTCCTGGATCTCGGGCTCGCCCGACAGGCCGGTGAGCACCCGCGCGCCCTGCCAGTGCTCCGCGGCGAAGGTCCAGGAGACGACGCCCGTGCTGGCCGTGCCGCTCGTAGTCGAGGAAGAGGGGGTCGTGATCGACCCTGCAGAGGACGCGCCCGCGGAGGTGTCGTCGTCCTTGTCCGCGCAGGCGATCAGCGCGCTGATCAGCAGTGGGACCGTCGGGTGCATCTCGCTCCTGGGGCTGAACCTATCACCCTCGGGGCGCTGGACTCGCTCTCTCGGCGGCGATCTCTCGGCGACGATCTCTCGCGGGAGATCTGAGATACCCATTTGCATGCACACCTCACATATGTGTATATGGACATACACACATAAGGGGTTCAGCATGGAGCTTTCTCTTCAGGGTGCCACGGGGGTGCCCTACTACCGACAGGTGATCGACCAGATCAGCGATCGGGTCCGCTCCGGGCAGATCGCCCCGGGCAGCCGCCTGCCGAGCGTGCGGGTCCTCGCCACCCAGCTCGCGGTCTCGCTGATCACCATCCGGCGGGCCTACGCAGACCTGGAGGCGGCTGGCCTGATCATCCGTCGGCAGGGGCAGGGCACCTTCGTGGCCGAGGAGGTGGGTCCGCTGGCCCGCGCCCGTGCCCGCCAGGACGCCATCAGCGGTCTGAACCAGGCCGTCGATCGCGCGCTCGACCTCGGCCTGCCGCCTCCGGAGATCCGCGCGGCTGTCGATGACCACCTCACCTCCTCTGATCGGAGCGACCGATGACCCCTCCCACCCCCATCCAGATCGCCCCCATCCAGATCAGCGGGATCACCTCCGCGCGTGGCGGATTCACCCTCACGCTCGATGACTGGCAGGCCCCCGCGGGCGCGGTGATCGGCCTCATCGGCCCCAACGGCGCGGGCAAGACCACCCTGCTGGAGCTGATTTCGGGTCAGCGTCGCCCCGATTCCGGGCAGGTGCGTGTGTTCGGCATGGACCCGGCCCGCGAGGTGGCCGCCGTCCGCGCCCGTCTCAGCCACATGACCGACGACCAGGCGCTGTTCCCGGTGCGTATCCGCAAGCTGCTGCGCCTCATCTCGGGCTACTACCCCACCTGGGACGCCGCCCTGGTCGATGATCTGCTGGACCGCTTCCAGCTCGACCCGGCCGCCTCTGTCACCGCGCTCAGCCGCGGGCAGGGCACCCGTCTGCGGCTCATCCTCGCGCTGGCCCACCGCCCCGACGTGCTGCTCCTCGACGAGCCGGGCATCGGCCTGGATCTGGCCGGCCGTCGGGAGCTGCTGCGCGCCGTGCTCGACGTCGCCGGCGATGGCGAGCGCACCGTGATCATCTCCTCGCACCAGCTCTCCGACGTCGAGCGCATCGCCGACGCCCTGCTGGTGCTCGACGCCGGGCGCGCGGTGCGCCACGGCCCCACCGACACCCTCGTCGCCGACGGCACCACCCTCGAAGAGAACCTCCAGCGCTGGGGAGCGACCGGATGACACCCACACTGACACACGCCCGCAACACCGTCTCCGTCTGGGGGCGCCGGCCCGAGGCGCTCGTGCTCGTAGCGTCTGCCGGGACCACCCTGTGGATGGCCGGCAACGGGATCACGATTCCCGGCCAGGAGATCTCCGTGGCGCTCCTGGTGGGGGTCACCGCGGTGATCCTCCACCAGATCCGGGGCGCGCTGCGCCACCCCGCGGAGGGCGCGCTCCTCCCGCTGCCCCTGTCGATGCGCGCGCGGATCGTCGCGGAGGTGGTGCCGCCGCTGCTGGTCGCCGCTGCGGTAGCGGCGGGGATCACGATGATGTTCACCCGGCTCGCGCTCGACGCGGGAGACGCGCCCATGGCGAGTCAGCCCGCCGCGCTGGGGCGGGTGGGGGTGGTCAGCGCCCTCGCCCTGGTCCTCGCGATCGGCGCGGGTCTGCGGCTACGCTCGGCGCCCATCCGGGGATGGATGGTGATGCTGGCAGCTCCTGTGGCGCTCCTCGGCGCTGGCCTGGGGCTGCTCGTCGCGGTGGACGCGCCCACCAGGTGGGCCTGGCCCCTGCTCGCGTCGGTGCTCGTGCTCGGACTGTGCGGCCTGGTGATGGCGACGGTGGCGCTGGCGCGCTGGGTCTCGCTGCGCCTCGAGAAGGACCTGCCCCTGTCGCGTCCCGGCCTCCCCGCCTCCGATCGCCTGGCGACGGATCTGCGGCACGGGCTCGGTCGCGCGCTGGCGGTGGTCGCGATCGGCGGCGGCGCCTCCTGGGCGGCCCTGATCGCGGCGAGCGTCTACCTCCCGCTCCGCGAGATCACCCAGCACCCGCTGGGCGGCGCGCTGGTGGTCCTGCCCATCCTCCCCCGCGTGCTGGTGTTGCCGGACGTGCTGGGGTTGGGCGGAGGCGCTGCCTGCCACGCCGGTCCGTGGGCCCTGCTGCCCCTGTCGGCCCAGGCCCGCGCCCGGGCCATCACCCGCCACCTCACCGCCGTGGCCCTCCCGGCTGCCGCCGTCGACCTGCTGGCGCTGGCGGTGATCGCGCAGATCGCTCCCGACGCTCTGGACCCACTCCTGCTCCTCGCGGGCGTTGCGCAGTTCGCCAGCGCGGTGGTGATCGCGTTCGTGCTGTGGACCACCGGCGTCGCGGGCACCCTGCCGGCGCGTGTGGGGCTCGCGGTCACGACGGCCGCCGTCGCGGCGCTCTGCCTCGACCTGTCCTGGACGCTGCACGCGCCCACCCAGCTCATGCGAGCCGCCGCCCCGGTGATCGGCCTGCTGCTCATCTGCGCGGCCGCGCGGGTGGTGCGGGACATGTCCCATCCGGCGATGACACATGCACCAGCGGGCGAAGCGAGGGAGGGGTTCAGAACGTAGTTTCGATGAGATAACCGATCAGCTCGGTGTCCTGGGAGAGGTGGGGTGTGCTGGCAGAGGCTGGCACACCCCTTGCTCTTCAAGGGGGTGTTCCACGGCAAGACGCCGAACAACGGAGAGACACCATGACACTCATCGACCTGATGCACCGCGGCGGCCCGTTCATGTGGGGAATCGCGGGAACCTCTGCCCTGTGGCTGGGCGCCCTCGCTGTACAGGCCGCGCGCCGTCGGCGGGCCCGCCTCCTCAACCACGGACTGGCCGCGACGGCTGTGGCTACCGGCGTGGCCGGCGTGCTCCAGGGAGGCGTGCTGATCGCCGAAGCGGTCTCGCACATCCCCGCGGAGCGGCTGGTGGACCATCCCGAGATGCCGATGACCATGTGGGCGGCCGGCTGGTCGGTGGGGCCCATCCCGCTGATGATGGGCATGGCGCTGGCCGCCCTGATCCTCGGCTCGGACGCCCTGCTGTCGCGCCTGGGCGAGATCACGGAGACCGCCGCGCAGCGCGCGACGCTGGCGCTGTCGATGGCCGCGAGCCTGGCGGCGGGCGCCGCGGGGCTGCACGCGTTCATCTCCGCCTCCCGCGCTGCCGCGCACCAGGGGCTGATGACCGGACTCCCGAGCCTCGACAGCACGATCTCCGTGGGCATGGGCGGCGGCGCGATCCTGGCGCTGACCGCGGCCATCGCGGCGCTGGGCGTGGCGGCGGTCAGCGGCCGCGGCCTCCTCGCCCGCGCAATCTGAGACCGGGGCTCTGGCTCCTCAACGCGACTCGAGGGCGTCCGCGATCTGCTCGCGGGCGTCCAGCAGCACATCGGGATCGTCGGTGCGGGTCTGGTATCGCGTGCCGGTCACCGCGCGCAGCGCCTCGGAGACATCCACCTCGGCGTCGGCGGCGTACCGGAGCAGCGCGTGGTCCTCCAGCCCGTCGCGCAGGTGCTCCAGCGAGACGTCGCCGTATACCGCGGCCTCGCCCGGCCAGAACAATGTGGTGGTGCCCACCCAGGTGTCGCCGTGGACGCGCCGCACCCGAGTCCATGGGTTGATGACGCTGCCCAGCGAGACACCGCCGAAGTCCTCGTCGTAGAGGGTCCACAGCAGGGAGCGGGTGCGCAGCGCGACGGACGGGCCGAGGTCGTCGTCCAGCAGCGGCCAGATCTCGTCGCCTGCCGTGGCGCGGGTGCGGTAGAAGGCCGTCACCGCAGGGCTGCTCCAGGTCGGCGCGGCCCAGATGTCCACCACGTCCGCGAGCGCGTCGAGCTCAGAGGGGGTGTGATGCGGCAGGGTGGCGAGGAGGGGGACCCCGGGGAAGGCGTCGGAGACGAGCGCGTGATGGCGCTCCAGCGTGTCGGCATCGGCCAGCGGCTCTGCCTCGGTGTAGTACCCCGGGTAGAGATCTTCGAGCAGCGGCAGGTAGGCAGCGTAGAAGTCCTGCGCGGCGGCCTCTGCTTCGGCGTCTTCTGTGCGGGCGTACTCGCTGTCTACCAGGGGCGGTGAGATGTCGCCGACGACGCAGCGGCGGCTCTGCCACCAATCGCTCCACCGCTCGAAGGACTCTCGCGAGGCGGAGTCGGTCATCGGCAGCACCTCACCGTCGAGGACGGCGGCGTCCCAGGGAAGCGGCAGCGGGTGACCGGCGCAGATCCCCCGGAGCGCGAGGGAAGAAGATCTCCTGCTCCACGGCGGCGTCGTACTCCGCGCTGGTGCGGTCCTGGTCCCACAGCGGGATGTCCAGCGAAGCCGCCAGATGCTCGGCGTCTACGCTGAAGCGACCGGTGCGTGCGCGCTCCGGGGGCAGCTCGATGTCCCAGACAGTCACGGAGAGGGGGATGGTCGCCAGCGGCAGGCATCCATCCGTCAACTCCAGCGCGCCGCTCACGGTGCCCGAAGCGGCGCCCGGCTCCGCGGTGACGGTCACCCAGAACGCGGCCTGGGAAGGGGCGATCGCCTCGGAGTCCGCGGGATCGACGAGCACGCTGTTGGTGGCCCGGGGCCAGACGCGGGGGTCGTCGCGGTCGGGCTGGGCGGCGCCGAGGCGCCAGATCTGAACGTCGAGATCGTCGAGATCCGTCGCGATCAGTGACAGCGCGCTGGCGGTCCCCGCGGGTTCCAGCACCAGACGGAACGACTCGCCCTCTCCTGCGGCCAGCGAGAGCTCGATCTCGTCGGTCAGCGTCGCCGCGTCCGGATCGACCCGCTCCCAGGGGCTCAGGGGATGGAGGCCGCGATCCCACCACAGGGGATCATCGGCAGGGAGCAGACCCACCGCGCGGTCGATCTTCGGGTGCTCTGCGGGGTCGCCGCTGGCGATCCGCTCCAGCCGTGGGTCGGCGGCGTCAGGAGGCTCAGAGAGCTCAGCGCGCAACGCAAAATCCGACAGGGAGGCCCCGCGCGGGTCATCCGGCGCGCGCGCCGCGTCCGCCGCGCTGAATTCGTACCGTACATGCAGAGACGTCAGGCCCTCGTAGTCCTCGGAGAGATCGGCCTCCCAGGAGATGGGGCGGTCGTCCGGTCGGTCGTCGTGTCGGAGGGTCCAGATCTCACCGTCGGGAGACGTCCACAGCGCCACCTCGTTTCCGCAGTCATCACAGGGCTCGCAGTCTTCACAGGGGAGCACGGAGTGTTGATCGGCGATGCTCAGCGTCTCGATGGGGGCGCCGAAGTCAAAGACCCAGGTCAGCGACGCCTCCTCCTCGTTCGCCGCGCCCACCTGACCGCGGTACCTCGCGTGGTGCAGCTCACCGGATGTCTCGTCGGCGTCGAAGCGAGCGGGATCGCCGAAGCCGTCGTGGTAGAGGAGCGCGTACTCTCCCTCCAGCGGTCCGACCTGCAGGTCATCGAGGGTGAACGAGCCGCCAGTGGTCCCCAGTGAGATCGCGAGGGGGGCGTCGCCCGCGTCTCTTCGTGAGAAGACCTCTTCGCCCGCCAGGACGCCCTCTTCATCGTAGACACGGAACGCCCAGGCGTCGTCTCGACACTCGACGCGGAGGTGCCAGGTGCTCCCCTTCAGGTAGTCCGACCCGCCGCGCAGCTGGCCGGTCTCGGTGGCACCGTCGTGTGTGTAGCGGGCGAAGACCCCCGCGGAGGTCTCTTCTCCCGGCCTGATCTGCACCAGGGCGGAGGTGTCGTCGTAGAGCGCGCCGCTCTCTGTCTGCTCGGAGTTGGATGTCAGCCCGAAGAACACCCGATCCGTGAGCTCCCACTCTGCGGAATCCAGCGTGACGGAGATGCGGGCGAATTGCCCGGGGAGGACGAGGCCCTCGATGGTCGTCAGATCGCCGCTCCGGGTCGTGGAGACCGCTCCGCCCAGGCCCCACACGCGCGCCGTGGCGGTCGCCTCCCAGATCGTCTCGTCCAGAATCGAGGCGTCGAAGCCCTCTGTCCAGCGCGCCCCCTCGACCCGCGTGATGGTCGCGCCCCGCTCGAGCGAGTTGTTTCGTGCGGCGTCGACTGCAGAGACGTAGACTGCTGACTCGACATCCAGTGCGAGGGGGACGCGGAGCGAGAATTCGCCGGAGGTGTCGACAGGTGCGCGCAGGCCGTCGGCGTCGCCGCTGCCGATGATCAGGCTCCCCGGGGCCGCCAGCCCCGACAGCGTCAGCGAACGCGAGGTGGTCATCGCTGCGAGCATGGGCAGGGACGGAGAGGCGGGCGCGGTGTCGTCGTGTACGACGGTGTGGTAGGACTCATCGACCGTGCCGTCGGTGTGGTAGGCCGTCACGATGAGGGCGTTCTCAGCGTTCTGGACGAGGGGCACCGTGAGGGAGAAGCGCCCGTCGTCGTCAGCGCCCGTCCAAGACTCCGCCTCGCCGCCGGTCGCGCTGATCCGGGCTCCCGCGCTCGCGGCGCCGTTGATGATGATCGTGGAGTCGTTGGTTATTGTCTCGACGCAACCCAACTCGAGGTCGCCTCCGACCCCGGATGTACCTGTCTCGACGTGGCTCGACGCGCAGCCTCCGCCTTCGTAGCTGCCCATCTGGCATCCGCTGATCTCGATCACCTGGCACGACGGGCCGGGCAGCGCCATCAGCGTGACCACCGCCAGGAGGAGGATCACCACCACCACGAGGAGCGCGATGAGGGCCACGATGAGGAAGGAGTTTCCGCTTTCCATGAGTGCGCTCGGGGGAGATGATCAACCTACCCGCCGCCGGGCCCGCGCGCGATGCCTTCCTGCAGTCCGGTTACGACCTGGGCTGCACGGAGGCCCCATGACCACCCACCTGATCGCCCTCGCACAACGTACCCGCAGCGCCCAGCGCCACCTGGCGCGCGCACCGGCAACGCGTCGCGACGCAGCCCTGGAGCACCTCGCGCGCCTCCTCGTCGAGCGCGAGCCGGAGATCCTCGCTGCCAACGCCGAGGATGTCGAGGCCGGCGCGCAGGGAGGGTTGGCCGCGCCGCTCCTGTCTCGGCTGAAGCTGACGCCGGGCAAGCTGGCGACGCTGCGTCAGGGGATCTCCGCGCTCAGCGATGACCCCGTGGGGCGGCCGCTGCGTCGGACCGAGCTGGATCGGGGGCTCGTGCTGACCCAGGTGCGAAGCCCCATCGGCGTGCTGTTGATCATCTTCGAGAGTCGGCCCGACGCGGTGATCCAGATCGGCAGCCTCGCGATCCGATCCGGCAACGGGGTGATCTTGAAGGGGGGCAGCGAAGCGATGCGCTCCAATGCTGTGTTGGTTATGTGTCTGCGGGATGCGCTGGCCGCGGCGGAGCTGGATCCAGAGTCGGTGCAGGGGGTGGCCGATCGCGCCGCGGTGGCCGAGCTGCTGGCGCTTGATGCATGCATCGATCTCGTGATCCCGCGCGGCTCAGGCGCGCTGGTGCGGTCGATCCAGGAGCGAACGCGTATCCCCGTGCTGGGGCACGCCGAGGGGATCTGCACGCTCTACATCGACGCCGCCGCCGATCCCGAGATGGCCACCCGCCTGGCGGTGGACGGCAAGTGCGACTACCCGGCAGCCTGCAACGCCACCGAGACGATCCTCGTACACCGCGACTTCCTGCCGCACCTGCCGGCAGTCGGTGACGCCCTGATCTCCGCGGGGGTCGAGGTCCGGGCAGACCCGGACTGTCTCTTCAAGGTTCCGGGTGCCGTCCAGGCCTGCGCCGCCGACGGCCGCACGGAGTACGGAGCCCTGGTGGTCGCGATGCGCGCGGTGGACTCGTTGGACGAAGCCATCACCTGCATTCATCGGGATGGAAGCGCGCACACCGACGCGATCGTCACAGACGACGCCGCGGCCGCGGAGCGCTTTTTGACGGCTGTGGACTCTGCCAGCGTCTTCGTGAACGCATCGACCCGGTTCGCGGATGGATATCGGTACGGGCTCGGGGCCGAGGTCGGGATCAGCACGGGCCGCATTCATGCGCGGGGTCCGGTCGGGGTCGAGGGGCTGATGACGACGCGGTGGCTGCTGCGGGGAACGGGGCAGGGGGCCGGGGAGTACAGTCGGGGAGATCGAGTGTTTCTGCATCGGGTGTTGCCGCTGTGAATGCCGACACTATCCCCCGATCCTCCGCACCACCTCTCGGTGCGTCTCTGCGTTTCCCACCCACTCCACGGAGATCTCCACCAACCACACACGCCACGCCTTCTCAACACCAGCGACCAGCCCGGCCATCTCCACGCTGCCCACCCCGGCCACGCCCACCTGGAGTCGCACCCTGGCGCCGGGGATCAGGAACACCCTGGACGTCAGCGGGAGCATGACCACCAGACCTCGGAGCCCGATCCGCAGCAGCGCGGCCGGCGGCTCAAGCAGCGAGACCGCCCCGCCTCCCGCCGGCAACAGATCGAGGTGCCCCTCGGGGACGGCGCGCTCGACCTCAAACCGATCGAGGAAACCGAGCATGATGCCGTGCTGGCTGCGATCCGGGACTGGCACCCCGACCCGGATGACGCTGGCCTCGAACCGGACCCCCCGCGGCGAGGCGTCCAGCCATGCGCGGATCTCCTCTCCCGCCACGAATGGGTGCTTTGGTGCCACCAGCACGAGCCCGCCCGGCTCGACCCGGACCGGCCGCGTGGGCACGAGACCTCCGCCTGATGGGAGGAGCCAGCATGTGCTTCCCACCTCGACGGCCTCGGCCAGGACGCGGCGTGGATCGAGCGGCATGACGATAAGACCCGGGCGGAGGCCGTGGGGGGACGATAGCATCTCGATCGCGGTCCCCGGAGCGTCGTTGCGCATCGTCCATCTCACCGATCTCCATGTGCAGACCCGCCCACGGTTGCGGGATCTGCCTGGCAAGCGTCTCGTGGGCAGCGCGAACCTGTACCTCCTCGGTCGCCGTCGAAAGTTCTCGGTCGCTGCTCAGCGCGCGGCGGTCGCCGCCGCCGCCGCCGCCGAGCCGGATCTTGTGATCTGCACCGGAGATCTCACGGCGCAGGCCCTCGACGCGGAGTTCGCGGCGGCGCGCGATCTGCTCGCCCCGCTCCTCGATCGCATCCCGACCGTCGTCATCGCCGGAAACCACGACACCTACGTGCGCGAGCCTACGCCCGCCGCCCGCATGCGCCGGTTCTTCGGCGAGTGGATGACCGCGCGCTCCCCGGGGCTCGCGGTGTTCGGAGACGTCGCGGTGCTGACGCTGGAGTCCTGCCGCACCCATGTGCTGTCGTCGGGCCGCGTCGAGCCGAGCCACCTCGATCGCGCCCGAGGGCTTCTGGCCGAGGCCGCCGGACGGTTCTGCTTCCTGGCCCTGCACTACCCGCTGGTGGGGCGCGACGGCGCGCCGTACGGTCCCGCCACCCGCGCGCTGGAGAACGGGTCCGCTGTCACCGACTTCCTGAACACCACGCCAGGCGTCGGCGCGGTGCTGCACGGCCACGAGCACCACGGCTTTCGCTCTGAGATCCGCACCGCCCGGGGGGGCATCCCCGTCCTCAACCCGGGCGCCAGCGGCTACGCCTGGTTGCCGGAGATGCGCCGCACGGGACACATGAACATCTATGAGGTGCAGGACGGCGGGCTGACGGATGTGCGGCGTCTGTCGTTCGACGGCGTCCGTTTTTCACCCGAGGAGGGCGGCGCCTACGCCACCGGGCGCTGATCTCGCGCCTGCGCTGGTCTGGCTCCTACAGCTGGTCTGGCCTACTCTGCGCGAGCGGCCTCGAACCAGGGCGTGTAGGCCCGCCACTGTCCGATGGAGCGCTGGTGCAGCGCTGCGTTGTGGGCCGCTCGACGTGGCGTGGCGTAGTTCTCGGGCTGGGCGTGGTGGCTGAGCACCGCGGGATCCCAGGGGAGCTCGAGGAAGTGCAGCGCCTCCCGCAGCGCCTCCTCGGAGTCGGTCACGAGCCGCTCGTAGCTGACCTCGAGGGTGGGCAGCGGCAGCACCCGCCGCCAGTGCGCCATGAGGCGAGTGTGCTCGTCGTGGTAGTCGAGCAGGGCCGTCAGGTCGCCGGTGAAGCCGGTGTGGGCCTCGCGGTAGGGCGTGCGGAAGCACGACAGGCAGGTGTCGCGGGGGGCGCGCCGGACGGAGATGACCCGCGCGCGGGGGAACAGCAGCGCGATGAGCCCCAGGTGCTCGGCGTTGAACGGGTTGGCGGCGAGCACGCGCCGCGCGCTCCCCGCCAGCCGCAGCGCGTTGCCGAGGTAGCGCGCGGAGATCTGCTGGGGCTGGAGGCGGTTCAGGTAGCGCACGCACTCGGGATACGTGAGCCCCAACTGGACCGGCATGCGACGGGCGAGGCGGCCCATCTCGGGGCGCGCGCCGCCGGGGTGGACGTCGGAGTGGACGCCCAGGACGGTCTCCCACAGGCCGATGCCCGAGCGGGGCAGACCGACGACGAACACCGGGCGATCGGATGTGGACGGCGGCAGCCGCCTCCGAAACAGCTCCGGCTCGAAGTTGGCGATGATGGCGTCGACGCGGATGCGATGCTGGGCGCTGTCGAACCGGGTGCCCAGCAGGCGGTTCCCCTCCTGCCAGGCCGCCAGCGCTGCTGCGTTCTCGCCCATGTCGTGCAGCAGCTCGCCCTGCACGAACGACAGATCGGCCTTGTCGGCGACGGTGCGGGGCTGACCGAGCAGGGCCTCCACCAACGGCAGGGCCTCGGTGGAGCGGCCGAGCACCAGCGCCGAGCGCGCGTAGCAGGTGGCGATGCGCGCGGTGGCCCGCTCCGCGGTGGTGTAGGGGGCGAGGGTCTCCAGCGCCGCCGCGGGGTCTCCCCGGCGCTCCAGCACCCTCGCCAGGCCCCCGCCCGAGTCGAGCTGCTGGGCGTCGGCCCACCCCCCC
>CAYXGP010000217.1:0-14067 GCA_964464515.1 uncultured Enterobacterales bacterium | reverse complement strand
CATCGAGCTGGAGCAGCGCTACATTGAGCTGTTTTAGTCGTATTCGGAGCCACTGTTCACCATCACCCGCCGACCCTTGAGGGTGGCCAGATCGAACGGGGCGCCCGTGTCGTCGGCTGCGGCGAGCGGAGGCATGGGCTGTCCCACAGCGGCGATGAGATCACCGTCGGGCAGCCTGCGCTGCGTGAGCAGCCACAGGATGCCGCCGCCCATCACCAGGTTCAGCCCGAGCAGCGTGCCAGTCACAGCACCCGGCGCCAGCGCGACAGCCGCGGCCGTCAGCGCCATGCCCGCCAGGATGGCGCCCGCGAACGGGCCGACGGACACCGGCACCTTCTCGCGGTTGATCACCGTGAAGTACCAGATGATCACGCCGTGGGTGAGCAGGAATCCCATCGCAGCGAGCGTTGTCGTCATCATTCTCTCTCGACGTCGAGGTGCCCGCCGTCGTTACGGCGAGATCCTCTGGAAAGGCCGCAACGCCCCCTGTCCCGTGGCGCCGTCATCGGCGACCCGCCAGGCTCGGAGGTCTGGAGCGGTGCTCGGTGGCGCAGACTACCCAGCGGATGTGCTCGCCAGGTAGGCCGCTTCGTCCTGCAGCTGGTTGGTCGCGGCGTCATCGGTGACGGCGATCCGGAACAGCCACCCCGCGCCCAGCGGATCGGCGTTCACCGTCTCGGGGGTGTCTTCCAGGGCCTCGTTCACCTCGGTGATCGTGCCGGAGATGGGCGCGTAGATGTCGCTGACAGCCTTGACGCTCTCGATCTCCGCGCAGGCCGCGCCGGCCTCCACCTCGTCCCCCACCTCGGGCATTTCGACGAAGACGACGTCGCCCAGGGACTGCTGGGCGTGATCGCTGATGCCGCACGTGGCGATGTCGCCGTCGATCGTGACCCACTCGTGGCTGCTGCTGTAGCGTCGCATCGGTCCTCCAGGCCCGGTTCGGTTCTGATCTCAGTAGGGCCGCTTGTAGAAGGGGGCCCGGACGACCCGGGCGTCTGCCAGGCGACCGCGCACGGAGACCTGGACGCTGCTCCCCGGTCGGGAGAGCGGCAGCGGAACGTAGCCGAGCGCGATGTTGGTGCCCAGCGACGGCGAGCGCGTGCCGGAAGTGACCACGCCGATCTCCGCGCCGTCGACGAGGATGGGGTGGCCGTGTCGCGCGATCCGCTTCTCGACCACCAGGCACACCAGCCGCCGCCGGGGTCGCTCGGCCTTTTGCCGGCGCAGCGCCTCGTCGCCGATGAACCCGCCCGGCTTGTCCAGCTTGACCGCCCAGCGCAGGCCGGCCTCCAGCGGGGTGGTCTCCAGCGTGATGTCGTTGCCGTACAGGCACATCTTCGCCTCGAGCCGCAGGGTGTCGCGGGCGCCCAGCCCGATGGGTCGGATGCCGTGGGGCGCGCCGGCGGTCATCACCGCGTCCCACACACCCGGGGCCTGCGCAGCGGGGATGAACACCTCGAAGCCGTCCTCGCCGGTGTAGCCGGTGCGCGCCGCCAGGCAGCCGGACACGCCGGCCAGCGTACAGGCGGCGACGCCGAAACGGGGCGTTCCCTGCAGGTCGGCGTCCGTCAGACCGTCGAGGATCGCAGGTGCGTGGCGGCCCTGCACTGCGATCTGCGCCCACTCATCGCCCTCGTCGATCGTGACGGCGGTCTCAGGGGAGGGGTTGTGGGCCGTGATCCACTCCCAGTCGGCGGCCCTGCGCGCGGCGTTCACGCATAGCAGGAGATCTTTGTCTGCCAGTCGGTACACGATGAGGTCATCGACGATGCCACCCTCGGGCGTACACATCAGGGTGTACTGCGCCTGACCCACCTCGATGTTCACGTCGTTGGTGACGAGCCGGCGGACGGCGGACAGGGCGTCGGGGCCTCGCACGCGGATCTCCCCCATGTGCGAGACGTCGAACAGGCCGACGGAGTCGCGCACCTGTCGATGCTCCTCCATGATCCCCGAGAACTGCACGGGCAGCTCCCAGCCGCCGAAGTCGATGAGGCGCGCGCCGGCCGCGCGGTGCTGTTCATAGAAAGGGGTGCGCAGCAGGGACATCAGGTCGCTCCCGGGAGGGAAGAAATTCGGGGGCGGCGTAACCGCGTGGGTGTGGGCGGGCTTCTCTACCCGCCCTGCCCGGGGGGGCGCGCGGATCCGGGAATGCGGTCTCACGATCTCCCGATCCTCGATCCTTGACTCGCACACACTCCCGATGTGGAGCAATCGAACCCGAACTGCCTCCGGATCCAGACTCTCGGACGCCGCGCAAACGACGCTCCCACGACACCGCCCAGAGGGGAGCACCCACCGAGGCAACAGGCTACGACCGACCGCCCCCGCGGCAGAGGAGGCGTCATGCCATCAGACGGGTTCGTCCACCGCCACATCGGCCCCCGAGAGGCCGACATCGCTCACATGCTCGAGACCGTCGGCGCGGCTTCGCTGGACGATCTGATCGCGCAGACCGTGCCGACGCCCTTGCGCACCGGGCGCCCCCTGGCGCTGCCGGCGGCCCGCAGCGAAGCCGACGCGCTGGATGACCTCGCCGAGCGCGCCGCCGAGAACCGCGTGCTGCGATCCTGGCTGGGCTGCGGCTACCACGACACCATCACGCCGCCGGTGATCCTGAGAAACCTCATCGAGAACCCCGGCTGGTACACCGCCTACACCCCCTACCAGGCGGAGATCTCGCAGGGTCGTCTCGAGGCGCTGCTCACCTTCCAGACCCTCGTGCAGGATCTGACGGGGATGGACATCTGCGGCGCCTCGCTGCTCGACGAGGCCACCGCCGCCGCCGAAGCGATGACGATGGCCCATCGCATCGGAAAGGGCCGCCGCGGCCGCTTCCTCGTGGACGCTCGCTGCCACCCCCAGACGCTGGCGGTGCTGCAGACGCGCGCGGCGCCGCTGGGCATCACCCTCGACATCTGTGAGCCGGCCGATTTCGAGATGACCGCAGACGTGTACGGACTGCTCGTGCAGACCCCCACCACCTGCGGTCGGCTGGTCGATCCCACCGGCTTGATCGCCCGCGCCCGCGACAGGAAGATCTTGAGCTGCGTCGCGGTCGACCTGCTGGCCCTCACCGTCACCCGCTCCCCTGGGGCGATGGGCGCTGACATCGTCATCGGAAACAGCCAGCGCTTCGGCGTACCGCTGGGCTACGGCGGCCCGCACGCGGCCTTCCTCGCCACCCGCAGCAAGCACCGGCGCCAGATGCCCGGGCGCATCATCGGCGTCTCCAGGGACAGCCGCGGCAAGCAGGCCTATCGCATGGCGCTGCAGACACGCGAGCAACACATCCGCAGGCACAAGGCGACGTCCAATATCTGCACCGCCCAGGTGCTGCTGGCCGTGGTGGCCGGCATGTACGCCGTGTGGCACGGCCCCGAGGGGCTCACGCGATTGGCGCGGAGGCTACGCACCCAGGCGGCGCGGCTGGCCGAGGCGGCGCGACGCGGTGGTCTGGAGGTGGCGTCGGGTCCTGTGTTCGACACGCTGCGGGTGCGCGCCGCCGACAGCGCTGCGCGGAACGCCCTGCTCGCTGCGGCGGCCGAAGCCGGCATCAACCTGCGGGCCCACGGCGCTGCAGACCTGATCATCTCCCTCGACGAGCGCACGAACGAGCCGAGTCTGCGCGCGCTCTCCGGCGTGCTCGGCTGCGGCGATCTCCCCGACGTGGAGGCCCCCGCGCTGCCCGACGCGCTGGCCCGCGCCAGCGAGTTCATGACGCACCCGACGTTCCACCGGCACCGGTCCGAGACGCAGATGTTGCGCTATCTGCGGCAGCTCCAGAACCGCGATCTCGCGTTGGACACGGCGATGATTCCGCTGGGCTCATGCACGATGAAGCTCAACGCCACCAGCCAGATGATCCCCGTGACGTGGCCGGCCTTCGGGCGACTGCACCCGTTCGCGCCGAGAGAGCAGGCAGCGGGCTACCAGGCGCTGTTCGCCGACCTGGAGAATTGGCTGGCCGAGATCACCGGCTTCGCGGCGGTGAGCCTCCAGCCCAACGCCGGATCGCAGGGAGAGTACGCCGGCCTGCTCTGTATCAACGCCTACCATCAGGGCGCGGGAGATGAGCGCAGAGACGTCTGTCTCATCCCCACTTCGGCGCACGGCACCAACCCCGCCAGCGCGGTGATGGCCGGCATGGTGGTGCGGCCGGTGGCCTGCGACGACCAGGGCAACATCGACACGGCCGATCTGCGGGCGAAGTGCGCGCGGTTCTCCGATCGCCTGGCGGCGCTGATGGTGACCTACCCGAGCACGCACGGCGTCTTCGAGGAGGCGATCCGCGAGGTCTGCGACGTGGTCCACGAGCACGGCGGCCTGGTCTACATGGACGGCGCCAACATGAACGCGATGGTGGGGCTGGTCCGCCCCGCTGAGTTGGGCGCGGACGTGCTTCACCTGAATCTGCACAAGACGTTTTGCATCCCCCACGGCGGCGGCGGCCCCGGAATGGGCCCCATCGGCGTGAACGAAAAGCTCGCGCCGTTCCTGCCCGGTCACCCTCTGGTGAACGGCGTGGGCGGCTCGCAGGCCGTGGGACCCGTGTCTGCGGCGCCGTGGGGCAGCCCGTCGATCCTGCCGATCTCCTGGATGTACATCGCCACGATGGGCGGGCCGGGCCTCACCCGCGCCAGCCAGGTGGCGATCCTGAACGCCAACTACATCGCCGCCCGTCTCGGCGAGCACTTCCCCGTGCTGTATCGGGGCAAGCAGCTGACTGGGGGCGACCAGCTATCTGTGAGCGACCAGCTATCTGTGAGCGACCAGGGGCGGGTCGCGCATGAGTGCATCCTCGATCTGCGGGAGTTCAAGGCCATCGGCGTCGAGGCCGAGGACGTCGCCAAGCGTCTCATCGACTACGGATTCCACGCGCCCACCATGTCCTTCCCGGTGGCCGGCACCCTGATGGTCGAGCCCACCGAGAGCGAGCCGCTGTCGGAGATCGATCGTTTCTGTGAGGCGATGATCTCCATCCGTGGAGAGATCGCGGAGATCGCCTCGGGCGCGGTGGCGGCGGCGGACAGCGCCCTCCGTCACGCCCCCCACACCGCCGACGTGGTCTGCGCCGACACATGGGAACGAGCCTACTCGCGGCAGACCGCGGCGTTCCCCCAGACGCTCGCGACGCAGAAGTATTGGCCGCCGGTGGGCCGAATCGACAACGCCTACGGCGATCGCAACCTGATGTGCGCCTGCCCGCCATGGCCGCCCGCCGATGGGTAGGTCGCCCCTGTCTTGAATACGCTGTAACGGAGAGCCCCGATGTCCCTGCTGCTGTTGCTGCTGGCCTGCCAGACCGATCCCGCCCCCGAGGCGGGTTCCTCTGCGCCAACCGGGTCTGCGCCGGTCGTCGTCTACAGCGGTCGCGGCGAGTCGCTGGTCGGTGGCCTGTTCGAGCGCCTTGAGACCGAGACGGGCGTGGACGTGGAGGTGCGCTACGGTGACACCCCCGAGCTGGTCACCCTGCTGATGACGGAGGGCGCAGAGAGCCCCGCCGACATCATCTTCGCGCAGGACTCCGGGCACCTGGGGGCGCTGGCGGACCGCGACCTGCTGGCTGCGATGGACGAGGCGCTGCTGGCGCCGGTCGATGCGCGCTTCCGCGATCCCGCGCGGCGCTGGGTGGGCACCAGCGGTCGGGCGCGCGTCCTGGTCTACAACACCGAGTCCCTCGGTCCGGACACCCTCCCGCGGACGCTCGCGGAGCTCGCCGATCCGAAGTGGGGGGGCAAGCTGGGCTGGGCGCCGGGGAATGGGAGCTTCCAGTCGCATGTCTCTGCGCTGCGCCATCTGTGGGGCGAGGAGGAGACGCGGAAGTGGCTGGCGGACGTCGCGAAGGGGGAGCCGGTGGTGTACCCCAAGAACTCTCCGCAGGTCGCCGCGGCGGCGAAGGGCGACATCCAGATCGGCTGGGTGAACCACTACTACCTGCACAAGAAGAAGACCGAGGGGTTCACGGCCGACAACTGGTCGCTGCCCACCGACGGAGACGCCGGGAACGTGCTGATGCTGGCGGGCATGGCGATCCGCGAGGGGACTCCCCGGATGGACGCGGCGCAGAAGGTCGTCGGCTGGATGTTGTCGGAGAGCGCGCAGAATGCGTTCGCGCAGGACAACTTCGAGTATCCCACGCGGACTGGCGTGGGCACCCACGCAGACGTCCCGCCGCTGTCCGAGCTGCACCTGGCGACCGTGGAGCAGGCGTGGCTGTCGGATCTCGGGCCGACGCGGGCGATGCTGCAGGATCTCGGGTTGCTTTGAACGGTGGGGCTGCCGGCGTGTCTGGGTTCGTGACGCGCTGGTGGGGGCACCTGCGTACTCTGTGCAGGGAGCTCGCGGTCCGCGGTCCGCTGATCGTAGGGCAGTGGATCGTGGATCGGTGGTCCGCGAGGCCGCGGGATCGTGGAGCCGCGAGATCGAGGATCACGCGGAGGCGAGGAGGTGACCGGCCACGCGTGCACGCGTCCACGTCTGGACGAGCCGCGACTTCACGGAAACGCGACTGTACGATCCAGGTGGCCTCGAACCCACGATCCGCGCCTCCACGACACACGAACCGCGATTCGCGTGGGCTCTATCCGCCTCTGCTCTTTCTCTCTCTCTTCATCCTCGCCCCCGGCCTGCCCAGCGAGCCCCTCTCCCCCGCCACCCGCCAACACTACGCCGCAGCCCTCCGCTATGAGTCCGCGGGGGACTGGCGCCGCGCCGCGGCCGCCTACGGCCTCGTCGCTGGCGCCGAGCCGTCCTTTGTTCCGGCGATCCTGGGCATGGCCCGCGCGATGGAGCGCGCTGGAGACACCCACGGCGCCGTCTCCGCGTTCGGAAAGCTGCCCGCGGAGCCCGAGGCCGTTCGGGGGCTGCTGCGCATCCTGGGTCCCGGTGATCCCGAGCGAGCGGTCGCCCTGGCGCGGACCCTCACCCGCCTCGAGATGGGGTCTCCCGACGCGCAGGGCGCCCTGATCGACGCCCTCCTGCGAGTCGATCCTGCGGCGGCGCGCGCGGAGCTCCCGCTGTACCTGGGTCTGCTGACGGGACCCGCCGACGGCGCCCTGCTGCTGCGTCTGGCCGTGGCGCTGCGTGGCGCTGGCGACGCCGACTCAGCGCTCACGGTGCTTCGTCAGAGCCTCGACCTGGATCCCGACGGTCCCCACGTCGAAGAGGCGCGGGGGCGACTCCAGCGCCTCACCGTCGAGCAGGCCGCGCAGGAGCTCGCGATCGGCGGCGGAGAGCCGCTGCCCGCCGCGCTGTCTGCTCGGCTGGAGAGGGCCCGGGAGCACGCGACCGCTGGCTCCACCGAGCGGGCGCTGCAGGAGATCCGCGCGATCATCCTGGCGGCGCCGCGATCGGCGGAGGCGTACGGCGCCCTGGGAGAGGTGCGGTCGCAGCAGGGGGAGATCGGCGCGGCGGAGCAGGCGTTCGCGACCGCCGCCGCGCTGGCGCCGATGGAGAGCACCTGGCACGCGCGCCTGGGACTGCTGCTCGCTGAGCACTACGCGGGGCGTCGGCACCGAGAGGCCGCGGAGGAGCTGACCGTGGCGTTGGCGCTGCGTCCTACCTGGGGGGAGCTGCTCCTCGAGCTGGGGCGGGTGCACAGAGAGCAGCGCGACTGGGGCTCCGCAGAGTCTGCATTCCAGGCCTACCTGGCGGTGCGCCCGGAGGGGGAGGGGGCCGATCGGGCCCATCGGGAGCTGGCGGCGCTGACTCGTGATCCGCCGCCGCCGATCTCCCTGCCGGCTCCTCCCGAGGTCGACATGCCCGCGGAGGTCCGCGACGCCTACCGCGTGGCCCGGGTGTACCTCGATCGGGGAGAGCTGAACGCCGCCGATCGCGAGCTGGTGGCGCTGTCTGCGGCCGCACCCGACTGGACGCCCGGGATGAACCTGGCGGCGGCCCTGGCGCTCCGGCGGGGCGATCGTGCAGCGGCGGCGGCGGCCTGGGAGAGGTCGCTGGCGCTCGCGCCGGACCAGCCGCGGGTGGCGCTGGCGCTGGGGGAGCTGCGGCTTGACCAGGGAGACGCCGAGACGGCCACGCGGCTTCTGCAGAGCGCCGCGGCAGGCGGGGTGGCCGACGCGCACCTGTGGCTGGCGCGAGTTGCAGCGGACGAGCACCGGCTGTGGGAGGCCGACGCGGCGCTGTCTGCGTACTTTCAGGGCGCCAGCGGCGGCCTCGGCGCGGAGCCCGCCCGGGAGCTCCAGCGGCAGGTGCAGCGGCGGATACGTCTGCTTCAGGCTGCGGCGATCGGGGGCGGGGCCCTGGTGGTGGGACTGCCGCTGGTGTTGATTCTGCGGCGACGCGAGCGCGGCACCCTGGCGGACCTCGTCGAGCGCGCGCCGGAGTCCATCCCAGACCTCGCGCGGTCGCTGAGTGCGATCCGACACGAGGTGCTCAAGCACAACACCACCCTGCTGGACGAGGTGGCCGCGGCGCTGGAGCGCGGCGAGCACGCGGCCGTCACCTTCGCGGCCGGGGTGCTGATGGGCGCCAGCGGAGACCCCGGGGTGATCGCCCGCTTCGAGGCCGATCTCGCGGCGCTCACCCGCCTCGGACGCCGTCACGGGGTGCGCCTCGATCTGCGCGGCAGCGATCCGGTCCTCGCCCCGATGTGGGCGGCGATGCAGCGGCTGCGGCGTCTGGAGGGCGCGCTGCGCCGGCCGGGGCGTGCCGGAAGCGGCACGGCGGGGGAGCTGCGAGAGCTGTCGGTGATCCTCAACGAGACGGGCTATCGCGCGCTGGGGCGGCTGCTGGGAGAGATGGGCCGGATGGAGATCACCGGGGAGTGGTTGAGGTCTGTCGACGCGCGGGTCCGCGCCGAGCCAGCGATGGCCGGGCGGGACCTGCCCGACCTGGAGCTGGACGCGCCGCAGGGCGTCCCGGTGCAGGCGCTGGTCGGCGACGTCGCGGTGATCGTCGCGAACCTGCTGCGGAACGCCTACGCCGCGGGGGCCGCTCGACTGGGAGTGCGCCTGTTCGAGGACGACGATCCCATCACGGGCCTGGAGCACGCTGAGCTGCGGGTCTGTGACGACGCTCCTGGCGCGCTGACGAGCGCGATGATCCACGGGCGGGATATCGGCCGGGGGCTGGGGCTGGTCTGCGATCTGGTGCGCCGGCACGAGGGGACGATCGAGGTGGAGCACGCAGCGGGCGAGGGATGGACGAAGGCGGTGGTGGTGCGACTGCCCCGCGCCGAGGAGCCGGCCGATCTGCCGGCCGTGACCGTCGCAGTGGAGGAGGCATGACCGGTCCTGTGAGCCCTGCTGACCCTGCCCTGAAGCCCTCGGTGCTGGTGATCGAGGATGGACACGAGTACATCACCGTGCTGGAGCGCTTCCTGTCTGGCGCGTTCGGGTTCACGCGCGCTGGCGACGGGCCCGAGGCCCTCTCGTTGTTGGACGCGCGCCGTTTCGACGCCATCTTCCTGGACATGCGCTTCGACCGCGCTGAGCGTCTGCTGGGAGACCTGCCGGCGCTGGCGGTGCGATTCGGTGGAGACATGGGGCGGGCTCGTCGATTCCTGGAGAACAACCAGGGGACGTTCATCCTCTCTGCGTTACGCGAGGCCGGCTGCGGGTTGCCGGTAGTCTTCTCTCACGACTTCGACGGGGCTCCCCGGAGATTCGCCAACCTCGCGCGGCGGCACGGTTCGCTGCGGTATGTCTCGGACGCCGCAGGGCCCGCCGAGATCGAGCGCACGCTCATGGCGGCCTGTAGAAATGGGTGAGCGCGCGACGAACATCGGCGCGTGGTTGTTTCAGAAGCGCGGAGTGGTACCCGTTCCGTTGATTCTGCTGGCGGTGGCCGCGGCGCGTGAGCCCGGTCCGTGGTCCATCGCGGGGGGGCTCATCGTGGTCGCCTCGGAGGGGCTTCGGCTGTGGGGAGTGGCGCACATCGGGCCGCAGTCGCGCACGCGGGGAGACGACGTCCGCGGGCTGGTCGATTCGGGACCGTTCGCGCGGTGCCGCAACCCGCTGTACGTCGCCAACCTGGGACTGCTCGCCGGGGTGGCGGTGATGAGCGGGCGGTGGTGGATGCCGCTGGCGATGGTCATCCCGATGATGCTGCACTATTCGTTCGTGGTGCGGTGGGAGGAGGCCAACATCGCCCGCGCCCTCGGCGAACCCTACCTACGCTGGAAGGCTCAGGTGCCGCGGTGGGGCGTACCGCTCCCTGCGTTGGGTCTTGCAGCCGGCCCGTCCGGGGATTGGCCCGCTGCGGTACGCAGCGAGCGCTCGACGCTCATCGCGATTCTCGTGATCGCGCTCGCGGTCGTCCTGCGAGGGGCGTTGCTCGGATGAGCCGTGTCACTCCAGGAATCGCCGCCGCTCTGGCCGTGCTCACATCGGTCGCATGCAAGCAGCGCAATGCAGACTCTTCTGATGCCGATGCTCCCGACGCAGGGTCCGCTGTGGACGTCGCCCGCACCCGATGGACCGAAGCTCAAGCGGCAGACTGGTACGATGCCCAGCCGTGGATGGTGGGCTTCAACTACGCGCCGCGCACCGCCGTCAACCAGCTGGAGATGTGGCAGCCGGAGACCTGGGACCCTGACACCATCGACGAAGAGCTGGGGTGGGCTGCAGACATCGGCTTCAACACCGCCCGGGTCTTTCTGCACGATCTGCCCTGGGAGGCTGATCCCGACGGCTTCCTCGACCGCATCGATGCCTTCCTCGACATCGCCGACAGCCACGATATCTCCGTGATGTTGGTGATCTTCGACGGCGTGTGGAACCCCGAGCCGGTGGCCGGTGCGCAGCCCGAACCCACCCCTGGCGTCCACAACTCTCAGTGGGTGCAGAGCCCCGGCGCCGCCATCCTGGGAGACTCCGATCGCCACGGCGAGCTGAAGGACTATGTGCAGGGAGTGGTCGGTCACTTCGCCACCGACGAGCGCGTGGTGATCTGGGACCTGTTCAACGAAGCCGACAACCCCAACCTGACCTCGTATGGCTCAACAGAGCTCGACATCCTCCAGAAGTCCGAGCAAGCGCTGGCCCTGACCCGGCTCGCGACGGCGTGGGCCTTGGAAGTAGGACCGTCCCAGCCGCTGACGACCGGGGTCTACCTCGGCGCCTGGGGCGATCCAGACACCCTCTCGGACCTGAACCGGTTCTTGCTGGAGGAGTCCGACGTCGTCTCGTTTCACAGTTACAGGGACGCAGAGACGGTGGAGGGCCAGATCCTCGACCTGCAACAATATGGGCGTCCGATCCTGTGCACCGAGTACATGGCTCGGCCCGAGGACAGCACCTTCGAAGCCATCCTGCCGGTCTTTGAACAAGCCGAGGTGGGCTCATGGTCGTGGGGCCTCGTCGACGGCCGGACCCAGACCATCTACCCCTGGAGCTCGTGGACCACGCCGCTGACTGACGAGCCCGACCCCTGGTTCCACGACGTGCTGCGCAGCGACGGCGCGGCCTTTGACCCTGACGAGACGGCGTTCATCAGGGACATCACCTCATCGTCTGCGCGGCGTTGATGTCTGCGGGCTGGGAGCAGGCGGGCGTCCATGCCGGCACAGCGGACCCACCCGAGCGCTCGTGAAGATCAGCCCCCCCATCAAGCGGGCACCCAGCTCCCGTGGAAGGTGACGTGTCGCGGCCCGGAGAACCACGCCGACGCCACGGGGCCTCGGGACAGGCGCTCGCCGTCGTAGACCAGCACCCCGGAGCGGTCCGTGGCGCTGTTGTAGACCATGCTGATCACCCAGACCGCTGTCTCTGCGTCGACTCCGGTCTTGGGAATGACCAGGGGCTCGCCCGGGTAGGTCCCGGCGCCGCGCGGGAGCCGCAGCGATCGGCCTGTCTCCATGTCGTAGCGGGTCAGGCCGTCGGGCATGCCGGCGCGGGCCACGGCGTCGGTGCTGTGCTCGGTGAGGTAGACGTAGCGGTGCGGACGTCCCCAGGTGCGCGGTGAGACCTGCGGGAACTCCCCGGTGCGCTCGCCCACGATGTCCATCTGGTGCTGGCCGGTGCGCCGATCGATCACCAGGCGGCTGAGTCGCCCGTCGATGTCGCCGTTGTTGCCCCTGCCGGTGATGAGGTCGCCGATGGCGCGGTTGTTGTCGAAGTCCGGGTAGCGCACGAGATCGAGCGCGATCTCGCCGCCGCGATCGAAGGCGTTGGCGATGTGCCACTGGAAGAACGGGTCGAGCGTGACGCGGATGGGGTGATCGGGGTGGTCAAGCGGCACGATCATCACCTGCGTGCCGCGCTCGGGCTGCCACCGAAGGCCTGCCGAGAGGGCGCCGCCGCCAGCGATGACCTCCCGGGTGGTCAGGCCCAGGGGCGGCAGCAGCAGCACCGCGGCCGTGGCGGTCAGCCCGAAGTCGTGGACCAGCGCAGAATGGGGGTCTCTCTGCTCGAACAATACGCGCGGCATGCCCCCCGGCGTCATCTCGTAGAGTCGCAGGATGGGCTTCCGCGCGTAGTGCATCCCGGTGTTGATCAGGCGCGGGTCTCCGTGGACGCGATGGGGGTGGGCCGAGAAGCCGCCCTTGATGCGGCCCCCGAAGTCCTCGGCGCCCAGCAGGGCCAGGGTCTCGGGATCGACGCGCGACGGCGGGCACGAGTCCACCAGCGCCAGGAGCTCCTCTCCCCAGGGGATCACGTTGGTGTTGGCGACGTTCTTGAGTTTTCCGCCCAGGAGCTTCCACAGCGGGCGATCCACCGTGGAGCCGTAGCCCAGGTGGAGGCGCTTCCCTCGGGCCCGCTCCGCGCGCAGTCCCGCGCTCTCCAGCAGGCGCACCGAGCCCCGCGCGCCGCCCCGACCGTCGAAGCGCACGGCGATGACACCGCCGTCGCCATCGAACCAGTGCTCGTACCGCTGGCCGTCCGGGGCCATCAGGGCCATCGCCCCGTTGCGGTAGAGCGTGCCCTTGAGATCGTCGGGCAGGCGGCCCGTGACCGTCAATTCCTCGAAGCCGTGCGACGCGCCGATGTCGGTGAAGGCGCCGAACCACGGGGCCGGCGCTGCTCTGAGCGGCAGCGGCGTGAGCAGCGCTCCCAGGGATGCCAGGAAGTGCCGGCGACTTCTGTCCATTCCCGGGTCTAACGCGCGGCCGACGTCGTTCAGACCGCGGACGCTGGTGGCCCCCTGTCCGTGATATCCTCGGCGACGCGGACGCCCCACATAGGGAGCAGCCCTGCGCCGAGGGCGCCGCCTATCCGTATTGACCAGACCCTACCTCGCGGCCGATGGACAGACGCCTCGACAGGGGGGCGCGATAACTCAGCTTGAACCGAACAGGAGATACGCGATGGCGGCCGAACCCTCCCTGGTATTGCGAGTGCTCTTCGGCCTGGAGGCGATCTGCTGGGGCCTCCTCGTCTTGATGCAGGTGGCCAATCTGTTCAAGAGAAAGGGGGTGCTGCTGGGCATGGTCGTCATCGGCCTGGCGATCGCCGCCCCCTTCTTCATCTGCAGCGGGATCGGGGCGTTCCACGGTCGCGGCGTGGTGAGCGGCCTCGCGGAGGGCTGGCTCTCCTGGGGGGCGTTCTTCTCCGGGCTGGTGTTTCGACCGGTGCTGTGGTTGCTCGCGTTGCTCTTCGGCATGGGGATGGTGCGATAGGCCCGGCAGGAGTTTTTTTTCGTCGTTCGGAATCAGTTGGTTGTCGTCTCGTCCGGGCCCGACGCCATCACGTCCAGGTAGTCCAGCCGCTCCTGGTGGTACTCCCTGAGCTTCTCGCCGTCCTTTCGCTTGGACTCCAGGAAGATATCGGCCTGGCGCTCTCCGTTCGTCAGGGGCCGGTCCGGGGAACGGCCGAGGCTGTCTCGGCGAACCCAGGTCTCACACTGGTGGTACCCTTCTATCTTCGCTTTCCTGCCGCCCCTGAGATCCTTCGCCCGACCGTTGCTGCTGCCGACGGCCTTGCCATCTGAGCCACCCTTGAACGTCAGCCCGCCGCCCCGGTCTTTGTAGTGGGGGCACCAGCTCAGGGCCCGGTAGACTTGCCAACGTAGCCTGGGCACCAGGGGCTCGGGGCCCAATGCATACCCATCATGCGTGACCGGTTAAGTGATTCACCACTTAGGCCGCCTGTTTTTTACGATTCC
>CAYXGP010000216.1:0-14069 GCA_964464515.1 uncultured Enterobacterales bacterium | reverse complement strand
GACGACCTCATCGCCTCTGGCGAGCAGGCGCTGCTCGACGCCGGCTTCCTGAGCCCCGGCCAGGAGATCCTCATCCTCGTGGGGCGCTCGCCGATGCGCGGCGCCGCCAACATGCTGAAATTCGAGGAGCTGGATGGGGACTCAGAATAGGTCAACGCTCCTCGGGGCTGACCCCGACGAAGGGGATCAGAAGCAGGCGGTGGTGATGCACAGCTCCTATCTCGCGCTCCTCCTGGTGAACTGCGTCAGTCCGACCCCGATCGACTCGGGCACGACCACCGCGAACACCGCGACAACCATCACGGTAAGCACCACGGGGGGGACCACCAGCTCGACCGGCACCACCAGCTCGACCAGCGCCACCGCGACCGGCTGCGGGGAGCGGGTGTACCACCCGGATGGCTCGCTGACGTTCCAGGCCCAGGGCGAGCTCGACGACTTCTGCGACAGCTGGAACGCCGTCGACGGAGATCTGCTCATCGACGTTGGACAGGCCACCGATCCCATCACCGAGCTGGACGGGATCGGCTGCCTGTGTGCGGTGACCGGCGATCTGACGATCACGGGCTCGGTGGACGGCGCCCTCCCGCCGCCACACGTCACCGGTGACATCGAGCTGATGGAGCTGGAGGAGATCGGCGGAGACCTGGTGCTGACCCACCACCCCGGGCTCACCTGGGTCGAGTCGCTGCGCGCGCTGGCGACGATCGGCGGAGATCTGATCATCTCCGGCAACCCCGAGCTGGAGGTGATCGGCTTTCCGTGGCTGACGGAGATCGGCGGGACGGTGCGGGCCACCGACCTCGAGAACCTGCTCATCCTGCGGATGGGCGCGGTGCAGCAGCTGGGCGGGCTGGAGCTGGGCACTGCCGGCGACGCGCAGACGCTGTCGTACCTGGTGGAGGTCAACCTCGCGGCGGTGACCGAGGTGAGCGGAGACCTCCAGATCATCGGCGCGCGAAACCTGCGGCTGCTCAGCGCCCCCGCGCTGACTCAGATCGGCGGCACGCTGGCGGTGCGGGAGAGCTGCCGGACCGAGCTGTCCCTTCCGTCCCTCGCCGCCGCGGGGGTCGTTGCCCTGGAGGACAACTGCGCGCTGGGCGACCTGGAGGGTCTGGCCGCACTGAGCGCCATCACCGGCACCGACGAGGCCGGGGTGAGCCTGCGCATGACGGGCAACCCGCTCCTCGACGAGCCGACCCGCGCCGACTTCATCGGCGGCCTGGAGCTCGCCGGCGACGTGGTCTCAGAGGACGGCGACTGTGAGATGGCCGCCTATGGCGAGGCCTACTGCGACTGAGGCCTACTGCGACTGACGGCCGACGACCACCAGGCCCGCCGCGTGGGTGGTGGGCAGCTCGGTGACTCGCTCGAAGCTGCGATCGCCGCTGCCCCAGTAGATCTGCGAGACCTCCGGCCCGCCCTCCTGCGGGGCGTAGTGGCTGGCGAACACCAGATCGAGGGCGCCGTCGCCGTCCAGATCGGCGACCGCCGCTTCGGACGCAGCGGTGGTGGGTAGCGAGATCCGCTCGGTGAAGTCGCCGCCGAACAGGACCCATGACTCCTCGGCGAAGGCGCCACTGAGGACATCCACCCCGCCGTTGGACAGCACCAGATCCACGCTCCCGTCGCGATCGAGGTCGGAGACCTGGATGTCGGTGACCCCTTCGGTGTCGGCGAGCGTGGAGGCCGTCGGCAAGCCCCCCGCCCCGTCCCCCCAGTACACCTGGCTGATGTCCTCGCAGTCGAGCAGGCACATCCACGTCGAGAAGGCCAGATCGACGTCGCCGTCGCCGTCCAGATCGGCAGCGGCCAGCCCCTCGGGGGAGTTGGTGGGCAGCTCCAGGCGATCGTCCTCCGACCACCCGTCGGCCGAGCCCCGGTAGACGTACGAGGCGTCCGCGCCCAGGACATCCAGGGCGGCGTTCGCGAAGATGATCTCCTGGAAGCCGTCCCCGTCCAGATCGGCCACCCGCGAGCGAGCCGCGCCGACGGTGGGCAGATCGAAGCGATCATCTGGGGAGAAGCCGTCGGGGCCGCCCAGGTAGACCATCGAAGCGACCTGGTAGCTCTTGAGGCTGTAGCCTCCGCCGTCGTAGCGGTTGGAAAAGACGATGTCCGGCCAACCGTCCGCGTCCACGTCAGCGATGGTGGGATCGGCGCAGCCGACGGTGGGAAGCTCCGTTCGGCGCACGAAGCCGTCCGCGGAGCCGTAGGTGACCAGCGACGCGACGTCCCTGCGCTCGCCGTCCTGCACGCTGGCGAACACCAGATCGACGTAGCCGTCGCGATCGAGATCGCCCGCGTCCACCCCCATCGCGCCGACGGTGTCGATCTGCAGGGTGTCCGCGACCGAGTAGCCGTCCGGACCGCCCAGGTAGACCACCGACGTGGTGGCGTAGACCCCGTCGGCGTCGGTCTGGGCGAACGCGATGTCCGGCCAGCCGTCGCAGCTCAGATCGGTGCAGGCGTCGAGCCCGTCGCAGTCCTGGTCGACGCCGTCGCCGGGGACCTCCGGCTCGTGGGAGCCCGGCCAGGCCGTCGGGTCATCGTCGTGGCAGTCTCCCCCCGACAGGTCGGCGTCGGCCGCGCAGGTCGCCTCCGCGGCGAAGCCATCCCCGTCAAGATCGACGCAGTCCGGCGCGCATGCTGCGAGGAGCAGGGCAAGCACTCCTACTCCTGGGTGGGGGGGGGATCCTGGGTGGTGGAGGGATCCTGCGTGCTGGGCTCCAACACCGCTAGATAGAGCGGCGCGGGGTTGGCGCAGTGAGCGCAGCGCAGCGCCACAAGCCAGGTGCCGTCTGCCTCACTCCCATCGAATCCACTGAAGGCGCTGCCGTCGTCGCGATTAACGAGCTGCGACAGGTCGGCGGCGGTCCCCGAGGCGTGCTCGAGGGTCCAGAAGTCGTCGGCGAGCTGCTCCAGATCGAGGAACTGCGTCTCCAGCTCAGCCGGGGAGAGATCGGCGTAGCGGGCCACCATCACCTCGGTGACGTCGAGGCGCTGGAAGTCGAGCCCCTGACCGGAGGTGGTGACCCCCGACCAGTCCAGCCACGGCACCCCCGACACCGCGACCGGCTCGGCGCTCGACAGATCGGCGGTGTAGTCGAGGACGCCGCACCCCTGGTCGAGGGACACGGTGGTCTGCGAGCTGTCCGGATCGGGCTCGATGAACGCGAACGTCAGCGCGCCGATGCCCACCTCGATGCCGGTGGTCAGCAGCAGCATCCAGGCGCCGCTGCCCGCGAAGAGCTCGGTCTGGATGTCGGCGGGCGTGCCGAAGAAGGTCAGATCGGACAGCACGGCCTGCGTGGCGTCGCCCGGCTCGTGCGAAAGGTACACCCCCAGATCGACCTGGGTCAGGCTGTCCTCGCTCAGGCCCTCTTCGACCTCCGCCTCGCTCAGATACGGAAAGACCATCAGCGCGATGTTGTCGATATCGCCCACGGGATCGACCGCGTGACACTGGATGTCGTCGGCCAGCGCGGCCCACGACACGGAGATGTCCGCGCCTTCCTGCACCGGGTACGAGGGGCCGTCGAGCAGCCCGACGAAGCGGTAGTTGCTCGCGTCGGTCAGCGTCAGCACGCCCGCGCCCGCGGACGTCTCGGTGCCGACCGGCTGCGTCCAGGAGGTCTCGGTGGTGGCCGCGGTCGCCTCGGTCTGGTCGGAGATCGGCGCGTAGCAGCCCAGCACTGCGCAGCAGAGCGTGGCCCGCGCAGCGCCGAGCAGCGGGCTCATCGGACGTACAGATCGTCGAGGATCTGAACGAAGGTGATGGCCTGGCCCAGCTCGCTGTTGAGCTGCCACACCACCTCGCCGTCCTCGGTGACGTTCTGGATCTCACCGCTGGTGGACCACACCACCTGCCGGGTGCCGTCAGCGAAGCGCGCGACGTCGCCCTTGGCGTAGACGTACACGCTGGGATCGCGGATGTACTCCCAGGTCTGCTCAGCGAGCAGGTTCTCCTCGTCCAGGGCCAGCTCGACGGCCCGGGAGTAGCCGCGGTCCTGCAGGCCGTTGTCGAAGACCATCAGCCCTCCGTCGATGCGCTCGAGCTGGTGCTGCATCTGCACGATCTCGGCGCCCTTGGGGAAGGTGAACTCGTTGAGGATCCCGTTGATGATCCACTGCGTCTGCCCGGTGGACCTGTCGATCTTCGCCACCGAGCCGGGGGCCTTCATCGACATGTAATAGGCGTCCTCCTCGGGCACGTAGTCCAGGCCGTTGCCGTGGGTGACGTTGTAGTCGTCGCGGAGCTCCTCCATCAGGAACTCCATGTCGAGCTTCTCCCAGGCGTTCCAGATCTCGGTGAGCTCTCCGTCGCGCGTCATCTCCACGAGGCGATCGGCAGCCTTGCTGCCGCCCGCGGGGTCGTCGGTGACCACGATGGCGGCGATGGTGCCGTCGGGCAGCTCCGTGATGTCGTGATCGACGTAGGGCAGCGGCACCGCCACGCGCTCGGAGCCGTCCAGACTCACCCACACGATCTCGCCGATCGACAGGTCGCTCTGCGGCCCCGCCATGCAGTAGATCATGCTCTGCCGGTCAGCGGAGATCATCGCGCGCATGAGGTTGCCATCCGGCTCAAGCTGGTCGTACCAGACGACCCGCCCGAGGTTGTCCACCACGGCGATGGCGAAGGCGGACCCCTGGACGGGCAGCACCTGGTAGGCCCACTGATCGGCGACGCCCGTGGTCGCGAGCGTGGGGAATCCCGACGGCAGGCTGCCGGTGGTGATGGTGAGGTCTCCTGAAGCCAGCCCGTTGTCGGTCACCACCTCGAAGTGGACCTCGGTGTCCGCAGGGTTTCCGAGCAGCAGCACCTCGTGCTCGGTGCCGAGATCGGTGGTGTTCGTGGTCAGCCCATAGGCGTCGGTCTCGCCGAAACGCACATACCCGGTGGTCTCGACCTCGGTGATCCAGCTCACGTTGATGACAGTCTGCACGTCGGCGACGGTAGCCGTGACGCCCAGCTCGCCGTCGGTGACCACGCCCGTGGTGCTCGTGGTGGTGCTGGTGCCCGTCACCGAGCCGGTGGTGCTGGTGATCGATGACGTGGTGGTTCCGGTCGATGTCGTGGCCGAGGTCTCTCCCAGAGGCTCCTCTGCGCAGCCGAGCGACAGGCTGCCGAGTGACAGAGCAGACAGGAGGGTCAGGGACACGGATCGATGCATGTGGGGCCTCACGCGGTTGGCTGCTACATACCCGAACCGGGCCGGCAGGCAACGGGACCGGCATGCTACGTTCCCGCGCGCATGCTCCCCCTCCTGCCCCTTTCCGCGCTCGCCGCCCCGCTCCCCTGCGGGACGCCCTGGGTGCTGCCCGACGCGCGACCGCTCGCGGTGCCTGCGCTGTCTGCCCGAAGAATGGCCACCGGAACCGGGACCACGGGCACGGGGGCTACCGGAACCACGACCGAGAAGGCCGATCGCGACCCCTACGACGTTCCAAACCAGCGGTCCTCCGAGAACTTCAACGTCTACTGGGGAAACAACGGGCGCGTCAGCGCAGACTCGGTCGATCGCCTGATAGACGCGTTCGAGCTGGCCTGGGAGATCGAGCTGAACGAGATGGGTCACCCCGCCCCCGCCGGGACGGACACCCACCGTTTCAACGTCTACATAGCAGACACCGGAAACGGCGCGCCGGCCGGCTACGGCGCGGGCGGCTACTACTCCACCGACCGCGAAGGCTGGCCGATGATCGCCATCGCGCTCGGCAGCCTGGGCACCCCCGACTACGCCGACATCGCGGCGGTCCACGAGTTCTACCACGCCGTCCAGGGCTCGCTGAACACCTACGTCTACGCAGGCGCGAGCGCCTGGTACTGGGAGGCCACCGCCACCTGGGCCAGCGCGCAGGTGATGCCCGACAACTTCTACCACGCCAGCTTTCTGTTCAGTTACATCTATCTTCCGCAGCTCCCGGTCAACTTCTTCGACTATCCAGACACCGGCGTGCTCGAGGAGTACTACCAGTACGGCGCCTACCTGTGGCCGCTGTACCTGTCAGAGCGGACCGACTACACGCTGATCCGCGACTCCTGGCTGGACGACTCCGGGACGGGCGACCCCATCGAGGCGCTGCGCATCGGCCTCGCCGACCGTGATCTCGACCTGGACGACGTGTGGCTCGATCACCTCGCGGCCAACATCGTGTGGAACTACCCCAGCGGAGACGAGCTGGAGAGCTGGGCGTTCCAGTACGCTGCCTACTACCCCGAGAGCGCCAACGTCACCGCGGACATCGTCTCTGCATCGGGAACCGACGGCCTGATCGACGGCCCCGCCGATCTCGCGCCCATGCGGTACGGCTCCAACGCCATCGCGATCAACGGCCCCGTCGGCGGCCCCATGACCGTGCGCATCGAGGGAGACCCCGAGGGGGATGAGGGCAGCCCCGCCCGCTTCGGCGCTCGCCTCGTGTTTGGCGACGAGGCAGACGCCGAGGTGGTGGAGATCCCATTCGACGACACGACGGGCACCATCGAGACCGACCGAGACGCTGACACCATCTGGATTCTGGTCGGCGCCTGGACGGACGACCTCGGCAGCTCCTGGACGGACGAGACCTTCTCGTATCGCTTCTCCGTCGACGTCGACAAGCCCCCTGTAGACACGGGGCTGTGGGTCTCATCAGACGACGACGATGATGACGAATCGGGCGGCTGCGGCTGCGCGACGGGGAGCCCCGCCGCGCCGATATGGGTCCTGTTGTTCGCGCTCGCTGGTCGGCGCAGGATGAGCTGACGGGGCGAGCTCACCGCTGTCAGATAGCGCCAGCGGGCTCAAAAACGCTCTCTGCGCCGCTCCCCCGACTCGCTCCAGAAGATCCACTTTCCGACCTTGCGACCATCGTCGTAGCGTCCCTTCTCGGCCACGCTGCCGTCCGGGTACCACGCGACCCAGCTCCCATTCAGCGTATCTGCGACATACTCTCCGCGGCTCTCCCTGCCGCCGTCCGGGTACCAGGTCGTCCACCCACCCCGCCGACCCGCAGAGTCATAGACCCCCTCGGTCTTCTTCTTTCCGTTGTCGTACCACTCCGTCCAGCGACCCAGCCGCTGCGCCCCCATCTGGCGGCCCGCCAGACGCTTCTCTCCGTTGTCGTACCACTCGGTGATCTCTCCAGCGGGCTCGCCCCCTGCGTAGTCGACGCGGGAGGCCTTGGGGCCGTCGTCGTACCAATCTGTCCACGTCCCGGTGCTTCGGCCGTCGACGTACTCCCCCTTCCGCATCTTGTGACCGCTGGGGTACCACCAACTCCAACCGCCGATCCGCTGACCGCCCAGGAACTCTCCCGTGCTGTGTCGTACGCCGTCGTCATACCGGAAGTCCCAGCGACCGACGGGGACGCCGGACTGGATCTCCCCGCGCGCCGCGACCTCACCGTTGGGATGTCGGAGCACCACCCGCCCGTCTGCCAGCGCCTTGCCCGACAGACACTCCGGGCCGACCGCCCTGCAGATCAGATCGACTGTGTCCAGCCCGAGCGCGACCTGCGTCTCTGCGTCGCCATGTCTGAGCGCGCCCCGCCCGTCATCGGCCAGCCGCTCCACCATCTGGCGCGAGCGATCTCCCATGCCGATGGCCCAGGCGGTCACCTTGCCCACCCTGCCCTCTGGCGCCCCCTTGGTCATCGCCAGCTCAGCGCCCACCGGCACGAAGCCCCGGACCTCCAGATCGGCGCCCTCCCCGAGGCCGATCCGCGCCTCCTGCACGCCGTCCGGCCCGTTGTGGCGGAGCAGGTAGTGGCCCGGCGGGAGCGCGACGGTCACCTCTTCGTCGGCGAGCTTCGCGATCTCCACCGTAGGCGTCTGCTCGGGCAGACGCAGCACCGTCAGCTCTCCGGCGATACCCTTCGGGATCCGCACGCGCGCGCGGGCCTGCTCGACGTCGGTGAGCGTGAGATCGCCGCTGCCCTGGAGTCGGAAGTCATACCCCGGGTGCTGGCTGCCGGCGTCGGTCCCGCCCGTGCGCGCCACCGTGCGATCGTAGGCGTACGCGTAGGCCTCGCTCAGGCTCACCCGACCGTCCACATCGCCGGCGTCGGCCGCGCCGCGCAGTCCGCTCACGAGGTAGTGCGTGAAGAAGCTCCCCCCCAGCCGATCGCTCTCCTGCGCCGCCTCGTCCGCGCTGCTGGCCGTCAGCCACACCTCGCCCTCGGCCGAGAGCTGCCCCTCGGTGGCGAACGGCGCCGACACCGTCACTCCCTTGAGCCGCGTGATCTCCCCGGAGCGGCAGGCGTCGAGCACCCCCAGCGTGATCTCTGCCTCTGTGGCGCGGATGGACTCGCGCAGCTCCGAATACGACACCCGCTCGTCTCCGAGCCGCAGCCCCTGGGCGTCTGCATGACCCGAGTAGTAGAAGACGAACAGGTCGTGGGGCGCCGCAGCAGCCCGCACCGCGTGGGCGTCCAGCGCCGCTGACAGCTCCGCCCGATCGGGGGCGGACAGAACCGTGATCTCGTTCGGCGAGAAGCCGCCCAGCTCCGCCAGCACATCGGCGACCTGCTGGGCGTCGGACTCCGCGTACCGCAGCGGCTCCAGCTCTCCGCCTTGATTGGCGCCCACGATCAGCGCGTGCCGCGCCGTGGCATGCGCCGGCCCGGCGAGCGCGAGGCCCAGCGGCAGTGTTGCTAGCGGCAGTATTCCCAGCTGCAGTATTCCCAGGCGCGCACCCGACAGTCGTCTGCCCACAGGACGGCTCTGCATCATGGTGACCTCGGCAGATCGAGCTCGACAACCGCGACGTCGCCGGGGATCTCTACCACCGCGCGGGAGAGCGCGTGGACCTGTGTCGGCGGGAGGTGATCTCTCGTCAGCAGCACGGCGAGCTCGTCGTCAGAGGCGTCCTCGTCCAGCGTGAGTGAGAACGGCGCGAGGGTGGCCTTGTCGGGCTCTACGGCGAACCCGCCCAGGATGGTGTCGCCGCTGGTCACCCAGGCGTAGCCCCAGTCTCCTGGCGAGACCCGGATCTGCACCCGATCACCTGGGTGCAGGGTGTCCCCCTCGCCGATCAGGCCCCGACCCTCCACCAGGATCTCCACCGCCGCAGTCGACACGCCCTTTGTCCGGGTGCCCCACAGCGCGTCGTTCATCTCGGACGCCGTCTCCTCTGGCGCCGCCTCCTCAAACACGGTCTCCGCCGGTCCCATGGTGAGCGGACCGACGACGATGATCGCGCCCAGCGCCGCGGCCGCCGCGAAGGCCGCCGGACGCCACCCCACCGCCCACCACCGATCCGCCCACGGGGGCGTCTTCCGGCGAAGGGCCTGCGGGACCCCACTCAGCTCGAACTCGCGTCTGAAGGTGTCCAGCTCTCCCAGGCGTCGTCGGCAGTCGGAGCAGTCGCCGACGTGGCCGCGCACCCGGCTCTCCCGCGCGCCGGACAGCTCGCCATAGCGCAGGCGGTGCAGATCCAGGGTGCTCAAGTGGTCCATCACTCCTCCAAGAGCGCGCGGACCCTGGGTTGGACCCGCTTCTGGAATTTTGCGAGCCGCTTGCGGACGGCCGCCTCGCTGATGTTCAGCATGTCACCAGTCTCCTGGTTCGTCATGCCGTCCACGTACCGGTAAACCACACACTCCCGTGTCTTCGTATCGACGCCATCCAGCAGGTGCTTCAGCAGGTCGCGCAGCTCCACCCGGTCGAGCTTCGAGCCCGGCGCAGGGGTGGCCGCCAGATCAGCGTCGGATTCCTCGCGCCGGCGGCCAAGGGCGCGGAGGGTGTTCAAGCAGTGGTTGGTCGTGATGCGGTACAGGTACGTGGACGGCGAAGACTCGCCGCGGAACCGCCACCCCCGGCGGGTGATCCCCAGGAAGATGTCCTGGCATGCCTCCTGGGCGTCCGCCTCGTTGCGCAGCAGCGTCATGCAGCGTCCCAGCACCATGTCGCCGTACTGACGATACAGGGCTTCGACGCTGAACGCCGCGCGCTTCGGGCGGGCCGGCAGCAGCATGGGGAGGGCGGTCCGGGCAGAGGAAGGGCGCAACATACCGCGTTGAGTCATGAGCGCAGCCTCCCTCTGCCGATGCCCCTACGGGCAGTCGCTCCCGGTGCCCGCGTCGCCGGACGGGGTGTCGTCGGAGCCGTCGGAGCCACCGTCGCCAGAGCCACCGTCACCAGAGCCACCAGAGCCGTCATCGGATCCGCCAGAGCCATCGTCGGATCCGCCATCGGAGGAGCCGTCGCCGCTCGGACCGTCGCTGTCGGCGTGGACGATCAGGCCGGAGTCCATGAGGACGGTCTGACCGTCGTCCCACTCGACGACCATGTCGACGGGGCCCGGCTCCGCGTCAGCGTCGAGGGTGAGGGCGACCAGCAGCTCGGCGTCGAGGGCCTGGATGCGCTCCACCTGCACGTCGCCGTAGATGTGCAGCGCCTCGATGTCGTCGTAGTCGCTGTCTCCGTCGCAGAGCAGGCTGGTGATGAGCGGGTCGCCGGCCTCGGCGGAGTCGGGGCTGAGCCAGCAGTCGACGTCGGACGACTCGCCCCAGACTCCGCCTCGATCGACGATCGCGTTGTCTTCGATGTTGCAGGCAGCGGCGAGAAGCAGGGTGGCGAGGGTCGTGAAACGAGAGATGGACATTTGGTTCTCCTCCAGGGTTCGTCTGCTTGGACACCGCCTCCGCCCCGAAATCGAACCTCAAGATCCACTTTTTTTCAGTGGCTCTGAATGTGGCTGAACGTCGGCAGGTTCGGCTCCCCGAGTCCACGAGATGCGCCCCGGTCTGCGAGACCCGGTCTGTAGGACCACGATCTCGCGGTTCCACGAAGCCTCGATCCCGCGATCCTCTGATCCCGCGGCCCGCGTGAACACGGTCTCGCGAGATCGCGGGGGCCTCGTGGACACGCGCCTTCGAGCCCCCTGTCTCTCGATCGACTGGTGACCGCGCATCAGCTCCCCCGACCGGCATCCCCGTCAAGGCACAGCGAAAACGTACCCGAGAGCGCTCACAACAGATGAGGAGCTGGAGGGCGTCGGCCGATGGGCCACGCTCCCAGCTCCGTTTTCTCTGCTACTTCACGTTCATGCAATAGTTTCCACGATCGTGTCGGCCACCGTGTTGAACAGCGTGTCCAGCGCGTCGCCGAGGGTCATCAGTGCAGCGATGATGGTGACGGCGACCAGACCTGCAATCAGGCCATACTCAATGGCGGTTGCGCCAGTTTCATCGTTGATGAGGCGGTGAACGAGGGTCATGCTCTCTTCCTTTAAACCTCCAAGGGGTTCCTGGTGCAGCCACTTGAGTGTGGGCTTGCACCATTGATCTAGCCCCCACCCGAACCCCTCCAACCACCCCGAGGCTCACTTCGGTGGTCGATCTGACCGCCATCATGGTTTCGCTCAGTCGTGATGGCGGCGACCCACGAGCGGCTCAGGCGAGTTGAATTTTCGGGACGCTACTCACCGGACGGGGGGGAGTCAGCGGCGCCACGGACGTGCGTATCGAACCAGGTGAGCTGCTCCCACAGCACATGCTCGACGGACTCCCGCGCGCGGTAGCCGTGCCCCTCGTGGGGGAGCATCAGCAGCCGCACCGTGCCCCCGGTGCCGCGCACCGCCTCGAACAGTCGCTCCGACTGGAACGGGATGGTGCCCGGGTTCTGGTCCTTCTCGCCGTGGATGATCAGCAGCGGCTCGTCGATGTCGGGCGCATGCATGACCGGCGAGATGTTGATGTAGTTGGCCTTCGCGGCCCACAGCGTGCGCCGCTCGTTCTGGAAGCCGAACGGGCGGATGGTGTGGTTGTAGGCCCCGCTGCGCGCGATGCCGGCCGAGAAGGTGTCGGAGTGGGCCAGCAGCGTGACCGTCATCAGACCGCCGTGGCTGTGTCCCATCACCCCGACGCGCTCGGGATCGGTGACCCCCAGCTTCACGGCCTCGGCCACTGCGGCGTCGGCGCCCGAGACGAGCTGCTCGACGAAGGTGTCGTACATGGTGTCGGGATCGCCGATGACCGGCATCCGGGTGTTGTGGAGCACGGCGTAGCCCTGGAGGGCGAAGAACAGGTGAGACGGCCCCCGGAACGACGAGAATGTCTTGAGAGAGCCGCGCACCTGCCCGGCGGTCTCGGCGTCGGAGAACTCCAGCGGGTAGGCGTAGACCACCGTGGGTAGCGCGGTGCCCTCCTCGTAGTCAGGGGGCAGGTAGAGCGTGAACGACAGCGGCACGCCGTCCTCGCGCTCATAGGTGACCAGGCGACGCTCGATCTCGCGGAGCGCGGGGGCCGGGTCCTCGGCCTTCGTCACCACCGTCAGATCGATCTCGCGCTGGGGCTCGCCCGCTTCGGCGGAGATCTTCGCGCCGACAGCGGCCCGGTAGATCCCCGGGGGGTCCTCGGGGGCCTCGCCCGCCACCAGGAAGCCGCCCCCCCGTGGGTCGGTGAAGCCGATGAAGCGCTCGTACCGCTCGGGATCGCTGCGGAACAGCCGCTCGGTGCTGCCGTCGCGCAGCGATCGCCGGTCGAGGAAAGGCCGATCGCCGGTGGGGCTGGCCCCGCCGCCGGCGTAGAACACGTCGTCCCCGACCTGCCGCATCACCCACTCGCCGTTGTCCAGCGCGCGCATCACGGGGTACCCCGGATCGGCGTAGCGATCGTTCCTCGAGAGGTCGAACAGCGCCCGGCTGCGCTCGCGATCGACGTCGAGCAGCCAGTAGTGCCGCCACCGGCGCGTCCGCTCGTACTGCCGCACGAGCAGGGTGCCGCGCTTGCCTCCCCACCACCAGCCGTCGACGCGATGCTCGGCGCGGAAGACCTCCGTCGGCTCGCGCGAGAACGGCGCGCGCTGCGTCATCAGCCGATCACGGTGGGGCACCTCGGTGGACCAGTCGCCGCCGTCGAGGGCCTCGATCCATAGCAGCGAGGCGGGGGCGGTGGCGCGCCAGTAGATGCTCCGCGGTCCCTCGCGCACGCCGTGGATGGGGACGGCGTCGGCCAGCGGCAGATCGGCGACGACGTGCTCGGGCTCACCGTCGATCGACCACACGGCGATCACGCGCCCGAAGCGCCACCACGCGTGCCGGTGCGACCATGGGCCCTGGAGCGTCTGCACCAGCAGGTGCTGGCCGTTCGGAGATGCAGAGACGCCCGCATGCAGCCCGGCGGCGCCCACGGCGGTGACCGTCTGCCCATCGACGACGGCGATCTCGCTGATCATGTAGTGCTCGAACAGCCGCTCGTCGTGTGCGGAGGTGAGCACGTCGCGCGCCTCATAGGTGCTGGTCGCGGAGTCGCCGTCGCCGCTGCGGATGATCGGCCCGTCCGGGATGGCGGGCGCCGCAGGGGCCGCCCCGCGCTCTGCGGGGATCCGCTTGACCAGCAGGCGCTCCTGATCGGGGAGCCAGGCCACGGTCGAGCCCAGCAGCGGGTTGAGGGCCAGATCGGGGACCATCGCGCCGACGCCGTCCGCCCCGCCCACCCACAGGCCGATGTGGTCTTCAAGGCGAACCTGCAGGGCCAGCCGATCGCCGTCCGCCGACCACTCCACGCCCAGGACCCGGCCGCCCTCGGGCAGGGCCAACGTGACGGTATCGCCGTCGCCCGCTGCGACGATCCGCGGGTCCTTGTAGCCGTACCAGCCGTGGTGGCTGTTGTTGCGGGTGTCGACCCGGACACCGGCCAGAGGCTCCATCGCGGCCACCAGATCTACCAGGGGCGGGTACCGCACGCGGGTGGCCTGGAGGACGCTCTCGCCGTCGGGGCTGACCCAGCTGCGGGGCGCGCTCGGAGCGTCGAGCACTGCGCGGATCTCGTCCGGCGGGGTCTGCCAGGTGGTGCCAGCGAAGCCCGACAGGGTGAGGGTCAGGAGGGGGAGAAACACGGAAGCCTCCGAGGTCGCCCCTCCTCCCTACCGTTTGCGCCGGACCGTCACCACAGGGAGCATCTACCAGAGATCGAACCGTTCTCGCCCACCCGGTCCACCGCGCTGGCCGCCTGTGGTGATGGAGCCGTTCTCGGTGACCGTGGTCTCGGTACGCCTGGTGGTGCTCGGCGGAGCCCCCAGGGAAGGGGGAAGTGGACCGGGATGCTTGCATCCCCCTGTGCAAAGCACAGCCGGGGGA
>CAYXGP010000215.1:0-14137 GCA_964464515.1 uncultured Enterobacterales bacterium | reverse complement strand
TGGTGCTGACGAGATCGTTCGATCTGTCGCATCGTAGCCGGCCGGACCTCCTGACAGACGTCTCCGCACTGGAAGCAGCGGATGCACCGGTGCGTGAACTCCCCCTCGGGGACGGCGCCCGGGGGACGGAAGCGCGGGCGGCTTCCGCGCCGACCAGAGCCCTGCGCGAGCTGGCCGAGCGCGGCGGCGCCCGCTGCGATCATCGCTCCGATGACCTGTCGACGATCGAACGACACGCTTCCTCCCGCTGCCCGAAGAGCTGTTGTCTTGGGAGACTGGTTCAGGAGAGTTTGTTGACTCGACCCGCCAGTTTCTTGAAGTCGACCTGACCGCTGACGGGATCGAACGCCCTGTGGCTGACGGCGTTCACCAGCCAGCGATTTTTCTTCGGATCTGCTGAGTCGGCGACCGAGAGGTTCCAGGGGCTGAAGAGGTAGCCCTTCGGCACGAGGTTCCGCGCCGGCCGGACCACCGAGTCGAGCCCGACGCTGACACGCGCCTGGTAGGTGCCTCGACGAGTCTCGATCTCGACCCACTCCCCGTCCTCTACATCCAACTCAAGGGCGTCGTCGGGGTGCATCTCCACGTACATCTCCGGGACGAGCTTGCGCGTGGTGCCCGAGCGGATCGTCTTGGCGGTGTGGAAGTGCTCGTAGACCACCCCGAGTCCAACCCAGAACGGGTACTTGTCTTCAGGCACGTCTGCGCACTTCCGTCCGAGGAACTCGGCGTCGGGAAGCTCCGGAGTCAGCCCCATGTCGCGGGCCTTCTCCAGCAGCGGCAGGTTGTCGATCGCGTAGAACCCCTCCTCGGTGCCGAGTCGCGACAGCTCTCGGGTGATCTCCTTGCGTTGCGAGTAGTCCTGCTCGCACAGGTGGATGTGCAGCTTGCCGTCTGCGTGGCGGAACGAGCCGTAGGGCTTCTCCTGCCACGAGGCGTCCTCCTGATCGAGGTAGCGACGCTTGGTCCCGCCGGCCTTCGCGATCTCGTAGGTCGGTGCTGGCCACTGGATGCCGCGGTGCTGGCGGATCTGATCATACAGCCCGATGCCGTCGCGCTCCTCGACCTCCAGCATCCCCGTCATGTCGGCGTCGGAGCCCTTCGAGGCCTTCACCAGGTCGCGGAAGATGTCTTCGGGGTCGAAGAACCCGTCGGCCCGTCGCTTGTAGGGGAAGATGGCGTCGCCGTCGAGACCGAGCCGATCGGCGATCATCTTTCCCTTGTCGATGACCATGTCGATGTCTGGACGGGTGCCCGGGATGGGGTTGGCCGTTCCGTCTGTGACGTAGAATCGACGCTCGGACTGGATGTAGGTGCCACCTACCCACTCTCCCCACGTCGCCGCCGGCAGGATCACGTCTGCGAACAGGTTGTTCGGCGCGTGTCGGTAGATCTCCTGAACGACGTTGAATGTACGCGTGAGCGCGGGCCGCACCAGGGTGTTCTGATCTGGCAGATCGATGTGGGTGGCGTAGATGAGGAACATCGCGTCGACCTCACCTTTCTGCGCCCGCTCCATCATGCCGATCGCCATGCCCGGGTTGGCGGCGCTGGCCACCGCCTCCAGACGCTCCCGCGGGACGCGCCAGGCGTCGGCGATGTGGTCTCGCCACTCCTTGTTCTTCAGGCCCTGGTTGAACGGCAGTCGTCCGGTGAGTCCGCCGGTGAGGCGTTCACCCATTGCGTTGGGTTGTCCGGTCATCGAGAACGGTCCGCAGCCCGGGCGCCCGATGTTGCCGGTGAGCGCCATCAGGTTGATCAGACTGACTGTGTTGTTCTGTCCGTGCAGGTGTTGGTTGTATCCGATGCCCCAGAACGTGAGCACGCCGCCCTTGCCGCGCTCGCGGCCCTTCACGGAGGCGTCGGCCCACTCCTCGGCGACCCTCCACAGGTACTCCGGCTCGACCATCGTCATCTCCGCCACCTTCTCGGGGGCGTAGCGGGCCTTCACGCCCTCGACGTACTCTTCCCAGCCGGTGGTGTGGTTCTTGAGGAGGTTCCAATCCACCGCATCCTTGAACTTCGTCAGCATGCAGTAGGCGAGCGCGTTGTGGATGGAGATGTCGCCGTTGATCGTGCGGAAGTGGTACGACCGGTCCGGCTCGATCTCCTCGTAGCCCATCACCGTTCCGGTGCGCCGGGGGTCGACGATGAGGGTGGGGATGCCGGTCTGCTTCTTGTAGTCGGCGATGCGCCAGAAGACGATGGGGTGTGCGCCGCGTGCGTTGTGTCCCCAATGGGTGACCATATCCGCCATCTCGATGTCTTCGTACGACGTCGGCGGGGTGTCGGAGCCCAGGCTCTTGAAGTAGCCGGTCACCGCCGAGGTCATGCACATCCGCGCGTTGGCCTCGATCGTGTTGGAGCCCACGACGCCCTTCATGAACAGGTTCTCGAGGTACTGACCCTCGACGGGGAGCTGCCCGGAGCCGTACAGCGCGATGGAGTTGCCTCCCTTCGCCTCGATGATCTCGACGATCTTGTCGACGATCAGGTGCTCGGCCTCCTCCCAGGTCGCCTCGCGGAACATGTCGTCATCGAACCCTCCCTTTGACGCAGAGACGTGTCCCCGGAGGGGGTCGCTCATGTCCTTGCGGATCAGGGGCTTGGTGAGCCTGTCGACGTAGATGGCCTCGTTGGATGACAGACCCTTGATGCACTGCAGACCCAGGTTCGTCGGGTGCTTTGGATCGGGGATCATGCCCACGATGCGACCCTTCTCGGTCTGGATGAGGGTCCCGCAACCCACGCCGCAGTACGGGCACTGCGCGAGCAGGTTGTTGCCGACGTCCTTCTCGGGCGGACCGATCAGCGCCTCCTTCTCCGGGCCGGGCACCACCGGGGTGACGGTGTCACCGGAGAGGGCATGCTCGGCGGCGCATCCCGCCGCCAGCGCCGCGCCGCTGACGCCCATCGAGGTCAGCACCCCCCGTCGGGTGAAGCCGGTGGGCGCCGGGGTCTCGGGCATCTGCGACCGAAGCTCTTCGTCTCGCTGCTGCTGAATCGTCTTCTTCATGTCGGGCTCCTACCAGGCGTTCGCGCGGAGATAGCGGATGATGGAGTCGACCTCCTCGTCGGTGAGATCAGCGACGGCCACCGGTGAGTCGGTGGAGAAGCTGCGCATCGCCGTGTTGTCTTTGCCGGAGCGGATCACCGCGCGGAGGAAGCCGTCGGACGCCGCGGTGAGGAACGCCTGCCTGCCGATGCCGGTGCCCGAGCCAGACTCGGAGTACCCGGCGCCCGATCCGCCGTGGCAGCGAGCGCAGATGTCGTCGTAGAGGCGCTTGCCCGTCTCGGCATCGCCGCTGAGGGGAGAGGCGTTCAGCTCGACGCCGGGGAGGGTCTGCCAGCTGCGCATGTAGGCCACCACTCCCGTGATCTGCTCGTCGCTCAGGGAGGCGCCGAAGGGGATCATGTTGGTCCCGGGGCGGCCGACGCGGATGGTCTCTTCGAGGAACGCGTTGGAGGTCATGGCCAGGTAGTTGGCGCTGTTCAGCCGCGGCGCGACCCCGATCCGGCCCTCCCCCTCGATCCCGTGGCAGCCCGCGCACATCGCGAACGACGCCTTCCCGACCGCGATCTGCTCATCCGTTCCCGGGCTCTGGTCGGCGCGGAACCGGGGTGTTGAGGCCTCGACCTCTGCGCTCAGGATGAGCGCACCGAACAGGGGGAAGAGCATGGAGATCTCCGGTGGGGTTGGGGCGGGAGTAAAACAGGAATTGTGCCTTCTGGCGAATCTTCTCCCTCCCACTCGGCCCTGAGCCACGTTGAAATCAGAGGGGGTCCGGGCCTTATCACCCAAATTGGCTCCGATTCGGTTTCGATGAGCCGCGCGGGCGCTCAGCGCGCAGGGATCAGCAGCCCACGATCGCTGGAAGCGCTTGATGGTGTGATATCACCCCACATGTAGGGCGATATCACCCTGCGCCGATGAGCTTGCCCAGTCGGAGCGTCTCCGGGCCGACGGGCACGCCGAGCTCGCTCCGCAGCAGCCGCACACAGGCGTCGTAGCTTCGGCGGGCCGCGGCCTTCTGGCCGGTGTTCCACAGAGAGTGGATCAGCCGTCGGTGGAGGTCTTCCCGGGTCGGCTCCAGCTCGCAGGCCTGGCGCAGCAGCGTGCACGATCGCTCGCGCGATCCAGGGCGATTGGTGAGCTCTGCCAGCCGCAGCACCGCCTCCAGGTAGTCGTTCCGGAGCCCCTCCCGGCGACTCAGGAGCCAGTCCCCCTCCAGCACGTCCGCGAACAGGGCGCCGCGGTAGAGCGACACCGCCGCGCCGAGCATGGCTCCGGCCTCCTCATCGCTCCCGCGGGCCAGGGCGATCAGCCGCCTGAACTCCACCATGTCCACCGAGCAGGACGAGTTCAGGTCGAAGAAGAAGGAGTCATCGAGGGTCTGGATGTGGACCCACTGGCGGCCCTGGACCCGGGGCTCGATCGCGCGGCGGAGCGCGTGCATCGCCACGTGCAGGCTGCGCGCGCCGGAGGTCAGTCCGGCGTTGGGCCAGAGCTGCTCGACCAGCGCGTCGCGGGAGACCGGGCGGCCCTCGTGCAGCACCAGGAGCTGAAGCAGCTCGATCGCCTTGGCTCGGCGGAACTCCCGCCGGGAGATCAGGCGGCCGTCGATGAACACCGTGAACGGGCCGAAGCACTGCAGGCGAAGTCGCGGCTCGTCGACCACGTGCAGCGTCGGCGGCTTTCGCGGGGCGGGAGGGCGCGCCACGCCAGAGGTCCGGGCGAGCGCCAGCAGCTTCCCCATGTGATGGGTGGAGGGACCCGCCGGATCTCGCTCGTACCCCAGGAACGCGCGCCCCAGGGTCTGTCCCGCAGAGGTCAGCGGGATCTCCACGATCCGCTGAAAGCCCCGTGGGAGTGTCCGACAGGGGGCGGGCCACTGCGAGCGTCGTCCGCGCAACACCACGCCGCGCTGCTGGGGCCGATCGTTCGGGCAGTCGCAGCTGTCCTGGGTGGACATCTGGTCACACATGACATGGGCTCGGCCAGTCGATCGACAGCCCGCGATCGCCCCGGTCGCGGCGTCCAGCATGATGATCGTGGCTGCGTCTGCGTCGCCCGCTTGCCGGAAGCGGCTCGCCAGGCGGAGCAGATCGTTGCCCGGCATCGGTTCGGTGGCCCCGGGCTCGACCAGCGCGGAGAGCAGCGCCGAGGTGAACGTCAGGCGCGCCGCATCCAGCAGCCGCAGGCCGCGCTTCAGCGGCGCGTCTACGCTCTTCCAGGCGAGGTGCAGCGTGCCGAGGACCTGCCCTGAGCGGAGCATGGGGACGCCTGCGAACGTCGCGTAGCCCCGAGAGGTGACCGCTCCGCGCAGAAAACGCGGGTCTGTTGGCAGCTCCCTGCTCGACAGCAGGGTCGCCCGCTGGGCGATGATGCCCGGAAAGCCCTCCCCGATGTCGAAGCGCTCCCGTGTGCAGAATTCCGCGCTATCGGGCCCGGCGCATCCGGTCAGGAGCAGCTCCTCTCCGGCGTCGTCGAGCAGGAACAGCTCGCAGCAGTCCGCGCCGGCTCCAATGCGAAGGGCCTCGAGCGCGTGCTCGAGACCCTGAGGGAAGACGTGGAGACCTGAGAGGAGCGATACCCTGCCCAACACCGAGAAGTCATGGGAGTCGAGCGGGGTACCAGCGCTGAAGGTGGGGGGCATGGGCCTTCGCGGAGAGTGTTGGGCTCTGGAAGGAAGCAAAGCCCATGCCAGCCCGTCTGCGAGAGGTCAGCAGGGGACCTCAGCACCCTTCCGCGCGTAGTACCACCAGTTCAGCACGAGGCAGGTCGCATAGTAGGCCGCGAAGCCGTAGAGGGCGTACTGCGGCGTGCCAGCCTTGATCTGCGTCGCGAAGATCTTGGGGATCAGGTAGGCGCCGTAGGCGGCGATCGCCGAGGTCCAGCCCAGCACCGGTCCGCGGTTGTCCTTCTCGAAGATCACGCCGATCATGCGGAACGTCGAGCCGTTGCCGATGCCGGTGGTGGCGAACAGCACGATGAAGATCAGCAGGAACGGGATGAAGTATTGCTGGGGCTCCGGCGACTCCATCGCCAGCGAGACGAAGTAGCCCGCGCCGATGGTCGAGACGATCATGATGATGGTGTCCCAGTGGGTCACCCGGGCGCCACCGAGCTTGTCGGAGAGCCAGCCGCCGAACGGGCGGATCAGCGCGCCGACGCCGGCGCCGATGAAGATGTACCCGGCAGACGACAGCCCGGTTGGATCCCCGGCGTTCGGGCCCACCCGGACCACGCCGAACACGTCATCGATGAGCTTCGGGAACGCGTTGGCGTAGCCGATGAACGAGCCGAAGGTCATGACGTACAGGTAGGTCATGATCCAGTTGTGCTTGAGCTTGAAGATCCCGAACTGTTCCTGCAGCGGCTCCTGGATGGCTGCCGGCGTCAGATACCGCATGCCTGCCAGGGTGATCGCGACCGCCACCACCACGATGATGAAGGTCTTGATCAGGACGGGGAAGCCGCCCCAGGGGATGATCAGCAGGACGACGCCGACCGCCGCGCCGACGAAACCGAGCGCGGTCAGCCACAGGTACTTGCCCACCGCGGCGGGGGTAGAGCCGACCTTGTGGAAGGGCAGGTTGTTCATGAACAGGAAGGCGAGGATCATGCAGGTGGCCAGGATGGGCACCCACACCAGGCCCGCGTTCTGCACCCACATCTGGGCCGTTCCCCCGCCGGAGGCGTACTCATAGGGGTCACCGCTGAGGCCGCCGAACACCTGGACGGTTATCTCCCAGGGGTGGAGGACCTGCATCCCGGAGACGCCGAGGTGCCCCAGTCCTGCGTTGAGTCCCAGCGCCAGCCCCTGCATCTTCTTCGGGAAGAAGAAGCTGATGTTGGACATCGACGAAGCGAACGCGCCGCCGCCGACGCCGGAGAGCGCCGCCAGGATGATGAAGATGTGGAAGGGTGTGGTGTGATCCTGCAGGCCGATCCCGGCGCCCAGCGCCGGCAGAATCAGCAGCATGGTGGTCATGAACTTGACGTTGCGACCACCAGAGATGGCGATCATGAACGAGTTGGGGATGCGCAGCGTGGCGCCGGCCAGCCCCGCCACGGCGGGCAGGGTGAACAGCAGCGCTCGGTAGCCGGCCTCGCTGTAGGGCTGCCCTTCGTTCATGAACGTGAAGTTGAACAGCTCCCCGTCGGTCGCGAAGTGAAGCTTCTGGATGTATTTGGCAACCATCCCCCAGTAGATCCAGACCGCGAAGCCCAGCAGGAGGTTGGGGATTGAGATCCACAGGTTGCGGTTTGCGATCCGCTTGCCCGTCTTCGCCCAGAACGATTCATCGTCCGGGTTCCAATAGTGCGGCCAATCACGGCGATCGTCATTCATTTGTGTGATTCCTGGCTCGGGGGAAATGGTCGAACTGATCCTCGCCGGTGGCGCACGGGCCTCCGCAGGCCAGCTTGCCCTCGGGGCCTCCCAGCAGGGAGCACTGCACCGGCGCGGCTGTGGAGGACTGGCCGAGAGAGGCCAGCACGCGGATGTGAGACTGCACGCCATGGATGGGGCAGGTCACGGCGAGGGCTATGGGGACATCGAGGAGGACGTCCTCGATGCGATGGGCGATGTCGGGGGCCTGCCGCAGCGTCATTCGGCGGATGACCGTGTGCATCCATGTGAGGCAGGCGATCGAGAGGACCGCGAAGAACATCCAGCAGGTGGTCCAGATTCCGGTCCGGTCGAGCAGGGTGCCGAAGACGATCGGACAGACAAAGCCGCCCAGCCCGCCGAGCACGCCCACGATCCCGCCGACTGTACCCACGTCGTCGGGGTAGTAGTCCGGGATGTGTTTGTAGACACCGGCCTTGCCGATGCCCATCAAGATCCCGACGACGAACGCGAGGCCGGTGAACACCCAGATGTTCGCCTGGAAGTAGATGTGGGTGACGCCCTGGGCGAGGAGCTGCCTCTTTTCGACCGTCTCACCGACCTCTACGACGGGCTCCTGACCGAACGCGGTCGTGGGCCAGATCAGCGTGCCCTCTCGTCGGGGGCCGTCGTGGGTCAGGGGCTGCAGCTCGTACCGGGCGTCGTCTATCTCGATGCCGGTCGCCGAGACGGCGGAGACCTGGCCGGCGCTGATCGCCATCACGCCCTCGCCGGGAGAGCGGACGTCCATCCGCGGGACGATCAGCAGCAGACTCGACAGCGCGCAGCCCCCGAGCACCCCATACATCACCGTACGCGCGCCGAACCTGTCGGACATCCAGCCGCCCAGCGCGCGGATGACCCCGGAGGGCAGCGTGAAGATCGACGAGAGCAGGCCAGCGGTGACGACGGACACCGCGTAGACGTTGACGTAGTAGGGGATCAGCCACTGGGCCAGCGCCACGAAGCCGCCGAAACACAGGCTGTAGTACAGCCCGAAGCGCCAGACCCGCATCCGCCGCAGCGGCGCGAGGCGCTGGATGATCGTGCGCGAGTCTTGACGGACCTGCTCCCTGGGGAACGTCATCAGCCAGAAGAGCGCGGTCATCACGACCAGGGCCCCGGCGTAGATCCGGGGCATGTACCGCCAGCCCTCAAGGTTGGTGCCCGCCCCGGTGAGCACCTCGAGCAGGGCGGGAGCGCCCATCGAGGTGATCGCAGCGCCGGCGTTGCCTGCGCCGAAGATGCCCAGCGCGGTGCCCTGGGTCTCCTTCGGAAACCAGGACGCGCAGTAGGCGATACCGACCGCGAAGGTCGAGCCGGCCAATCCAAACCCGAGTCCGCCGAGCACGAAACCAGAAAAGCTGTCGGCGTAGCTGTCGGCGAAGGCCGCGGCGGCGGTGAGCAGCATCATGACCGTGAACATGATGCGACCGCCGAAGCGGTCGGTGAGCATCCCTGCGGGCAGGCGCATGACAGCGCCCGTGAGCACCGGCAGGCCGATCAGCCAGCCCATCTCCGCCTTGCTGAAGTCGTAGACCCCGCTGTCGACCAGGAAGGTGATCAGCACGCCGTTCATCATCCAGACGGCGAAGCAGATGGTGAATGCGAGAGTGCTTGCGGTGAGGACGCTGATCGCTCGACCGGACATCTCGATCCTCTCTCTCTACATAAGGGTCATCAAGGGTCGCGACACACGGTCAAGAACAACCTTCAGTTGTTCTTGGGACGATGAATGCTCCAGGGCGTGCCGGGGTCCCTCACGTTCTTGCGATCCCAGTACCAGATGACCTGCTGATAGGGACGGGCGAGGTAATGCAGCGGCGCCACGACGAAGTGGACCAGACGGGTGAAGGGGACCATCAGCACCAGGAGGAAGGCGCCGAAGATGTGCAACTTGATCACCCAGGGCAGCGCGAAGACGGCCTCGGTCTGCGGGTTCAACTTGAGGATGGACCACAGGTAGGGCGAGAGATCAGCCGCGAACCAGGACGAACCCCAGCGGTAGCCGAGCGCGACCCAGCAACCGAGGACCACCTGCGCGAGCAGGAGGAACTCTACGACGACATCCATGGAGGTGGTCACCGCCATGATGCGCACGTTGGTGAGGCGCCGATACATGAGTTGAATCAAACCGACCAGGACGCTCAGGCCGAACATGAATGCCATCACCTCGAGGGTGATGAGTCGGACCGGATCGGCGTTCCAGGTCAGGGTGATCGTCGGGAACGCGAACGCGATGAGGTGGCCGAGCAGCACGACCAGGAGGCCGATATGGAAGGGGATGACCCCCCAGAACAGCTTGCGGCCCTCGAGGAACTGCGATGACAGCGACGAGACCTTGAAGCCAGTTCGTGTATATCGGTAGGCGACGCCGACGATGAAGACAGCGATGGCGACGTAGGGGAAGACGACGAAGAGGAAGCCGTTGAGCATCAGATTCTCCCGGAAACAGGGGCGCTCTGGGTGGGCCCGGGGAGCGCCGCGGAGGGACGCCGGCCGGCTCCCTTCTCCTCGATCTCCATCTCGCGACGGATCGAGCTGAGAAACTCACTGGACGGGCGGCTGGGCGTACGATCGACGAGCTCGAAGTCGGTCTCGAGCACGGTGCGCACAGCCACCAGGAGGTGACGGAACATCATCGCGCGCTGCTTCGACGAGTCGAGCACGGTCTTGTGGTGCTTCTGGTAGAGCGCGTTGCGCAGCTTCATGCGCTCGGGGTGGAATTCCTCCACCATCCGCCGGACCGCCACGTGCAGAATCTGCTGCACAAACTCGGTGGTCAGCTCTTCGTCTTCCCAGTTGGCCAGGAGACGCAGGATGTTGGGCAGGTGGTCCGCGAGCTCGTCACCACAGTCGATGCCCGCAGTGCGGTGTTCCTTGCCGAGGCCCACCAGGAGCTCCGCGCGCTTGTAGTCATCGCCGAACACCACGTAGCCGACGTCCAGCGTCGTGATCGCCTGGACCTCAAACGACCGGGTGTAGACCTCCTGGAGCTCGCTTGTAGCGGCCTCCACCGACCAATTGGCCGGCGCAGGCAGGAACGAGGCGAGCTGCGTGAGCTCGGCGGCGGCTTCGGGGTAATCGCTGCGCAGCACCGCAGCGGCGGCCGCGATGTGCTCTCCGTAGTCGGGACCCGGGTAGGAGAACAGGCTCGCGAGCAGATCGTAGCGTTGTCGTCTCATCATGAACCTCTCTCGGCGGAGCCGAGCTTGAAGCCGAAGCCGGTGCTGCCCTTGACGTCACCAGTGAACTCGAGCATCTCGATCGCCTGCTCGCGGTGGGCGGCAGGCACGACGAAGCGATCATCGAACTTGGCCAGCGAGGTCATGTAGTAGATGTCGTCCGCCATCTGAGCAGTCATGCCGAGCTCGCCGAACATCTCGTCGACGCGACCCTTCGAGACGTCGCCCACGGTGACCTGGCGCCGGTGGAAGCGAACCGCCATCAGCTTGCGGAGGCGCTCCTCGATCTTTCCGGTGTCGCCCGCGCTGAACAGGGAGGCCATGTACTCCAGGGGGAACCGGGCCTGCCCGATGGTGCCCCAGATGTCATCCGTGCTGGTGTCATACAGCCAGTTGTCCGGCCAGTACTTGGCGATGTTGTGCATCTTCCTGGACTGCGTGGAGTTGTCGACCTCGCTGACCTTCGCCATCACCGGCAGCAGCGGCGGCACGTAGAACAGCATCGGCAGGGTGCGGAACTCCGGGTGCAGCGGCAGCGCCAGCCCCCAGGTCTTGACGAAGTGGTAGGTCGGCGAGTTCTGAGCGGCGTGGATCGTCGAGTCGGCGACGCCGTTCGCCTTCGCCGAGGCGATCACGTCCGGATCGAACGGGTCTGCGATGATGTCGAGGTGACGAGAGACGAGCGCGCTCTCATCGGCCGAAGCGTACTGTTCGATCTTGTCGGCGTCGTAGAGCATCACGCCGAGGTAGCGGATGCGACCAACGCAGGAGTGCATACACGCCGGAGCGTAGCCCGCCTCGATGCGCGGGTAGCACAGGATGCACTTCTCGGACTTGCCCGAGTGCCAGTTGAAGTAGGACTTCTTGTAGGGGCAGGCGGTGACGCACATGCGCCAGGCCCTGCAGACGTCCTGGTTGATCAGCACAACTCCGTCCTCACCGCGCTTGTAGATCGCGCCGGAGGGGCACGATGCGACGCATGCGGGGTTGAGGCAGTGGTTGCAGATACGCGGCAGGTAGAAGAACGCGAGCCGTTCGAGCTGGAACATGGCCTCGCGCTCGGCGGGCGAGAGCTTCTCCAGGTTCGGATCGTTGCGCGCGTAGTCCGGCGAACCGCCCAGGTCGTCGTCCCAGTTGGGGCCCATCTTGATGTCGATGGGCTGCCCGGTGATCAGGGAGATCGGACGCGCGGTCGGCTGGTCATCCCCGGCGGGGGCCTCGATCAGGTCGAGGTACCGGTAGGTGAACGGCTCGTAGTAGTCGTCGATGACCGGCATGTGGGGGTTGTGGAAGATGTTGAACAGGCCCTTCTTCTTTCCGTTGGCCTTGAGGTCGATCCCCGACCCGTTCTTGACCCAGCCCCCCTTGTAGATCCTCTGGTCTTCCCACTTACCGGGGTAGCCGGTTCCAGGCTTGGTCTCGACGTTGTTCCACCACATGTACTCCGCGCCTTTGCGGTCGGTCCAGATGTTCTTGCAGGCGACGGAGCAGGTGTGACAGCCGATGCACTTGTCGAGATGAAAGACCATCGAGATCTGTGAGCGGATATCCATGATTCAATCCTTGATTTCAATCCCAGTTTGAAGGCCGGCCTCGGTCGGGAAACCCCTGTCGAGGCCGGGTCCGCGAGTCTTCACCAGACCAGCTTGTCCATGCGCTTGACGATGACGTGGGTGTCCCGCTGGGGAGCGATGGGCCCCCAGTAGTTGAAGTGGTACGAGAACTGTCCGTACCCGCCGCTGAGGAAGTTCGGCTTGAGGTGGATGCGGGTGAAGCTGTTGTGCCCTCCCGCCCGCCTGTTGCCCCGCACCTGGGACTTGGGAATGCCCACCGTGCGCTCGGGGACGTGGTACACGATGCAGACGCCCTTGGGGATGCGCGCGCTCACGCAGGCCCGGGTGCAATACACGCCGTGGTCGTTGTAGACCTCGCACCAGTCGTTGTCGTTGATACCCAGCGCCTCTGCATCGACCTCGCTCAGCCAGACCGGCTCGCAGCCGCGCGACAGCGTGAGCATCCGGTGATTCTCCATGTAGGTGGAGTGGATGTGCCATTTGCCGTGCGGGGTGAGGCAGTTCAAGATGCGCGCCTCGCCCGTACCCAGGGTCTCCTTGAGATCACCGTAGGCCGCGGGCTTGGGTGAGGGCTTGTAGGTCGGCAGGTTCTCGCCGTACGCCAGGTACATCTCGTGGTCGAGATAGAAGTGCTGGCGACCGGTCAGCGTGCGCCAGGGGACCATCTTCTCGACGTTGTATGTGTAGGCACAGTAGGCGCGTCCGTCCGTCATCACGCCGGACCAGAGCGGCGAGTTGTTGTACCGCCGCGGCTGGGCCTGCAGATCCTTGTAGGTGATCCGGACGTCTTCGCTGCCGGCGCCCAGATCGACCAGGGGCATCCCTGTCCGCTTCTCGGCGTTCTTGTAGGCGCGGACGGTCAGCTTGCCGTTGGTCAGCGACGACAGGTGCAGCACCGCGTTCGCCGCCCACTCGTCCTCCTTGATGGAGGGCAGCACCGTTCCGTCTCGACGCTCCACCGGGAAGTGGTTGGACGTGATCATCTCGTCGTAGACGTCGTCGGCCGCGAAGGGGTTGCCGTGCGCGCCCAGCCCCTTCTTCTTGATGTTGCCGCCCAGGCTGATGAACTTGTCGTAGATCTTCGTGTAGTCACGATCGACCACGACCAGCTTGTGCATGGTCTTGCCGGGGATGGCCTCGCACTCACCGAGGTACCAGTCCAGCGGTCTGCGCTGCGCGATCTCACCGGGCGAGTCGTGGGCCAGCGGCGCCGCGATGATGTCCTTGTGCGTGCCGGGGAAGTACTTCTTTGCAGCCTGGCTGGCGTGGAACGCCAGATCCCGGAAGATGTTCCAGTCCGATTTGGACTCCCACACCGGGGCCACCGCCGCGGACAGCGGATGGATGAAGGAGTGGAGGTCGGTGCTGTTGAGGTCGGCCTTCTCGTACCAGGATGCCGCGGGCAGGACGATGTCGGAGTAGAGCGCCGAGCTGTCCATGCGGAAGTTCAGGTTGACGATCAGGTCCATCTTGCCGGTGGGCGCCTCCTCTCTCCAGCGGACCTCCTGAGGATGCTCCGCGTTGTCGCGGCCGATCGCGTTGGAGTGGGTGCCGAGGTAATGCTTGAGACAGTACTCGTGCCCCTTCATGCTCCCCATGATCGCGTTTCCGCGCCAGATGTACCAGACGCGCGGGAAGTTCTCCGGCGCCTCCGGATCGCTGACAGCGTACTCGAGCTTCTTGGATACGAGCTTCTCAAGCACGTACTTCTGGATCCCCGCGTCGTCCGTCGCGCCGTTGGCCTGCGCCTCTGCGCACAGGTCGAGGCTGTTCTGCTTGAACTGCGGGAAGAAGGGCATCCAACCCATGCGCACGGACTTGAAGATCGTGTCTGCGGTGTGCTTGCGGGTCCACTTGTTGTCGGGGACGGTGTTGTACCGGGAGAACTGCCCGTCGTAGCGATACTGGCAGGTGTTGATGTAGTGCCACAGCGGTGCCTGCTGCAGCCGCACGCCGGCCTGCCAGTCCTTGGCGAACGCGATGG
>CAYXGP010000214.1:9783-14171 GCA_964464515.1 uncultured Enterobacterales bacterium | reverse complement strand
GTCGCACGCCAGTGGACGAAGGGCATCCGCGTGGGACCGCCCTCAGGTCGAGGGGGGAGATTGCTTTTCTTGGAGCGGCCTTAGATCCTGGCCTTGAGCTTCTCGAACTTCTCGGCAGTGACCGAGCAGCCGCCCAATCCCTTGCAGGCGTTCAGGCCGGCGCACGCATGCGGCTCGCCCGCCTCGGAGACCGGGATCCCCCGCTTGGACGCGAGCTTCTCCAGCTTCTCGGCGCTGACGGCGCAGCCGCCCAGGCCCTTGCATGTGTTGAGGCCCGCGCACTCGTGCACGTCGCTGTAGGAAGCATCCGCCGCGGTGGTCTCCGCCTTCGCAGCCTTGGCGGCCCTGGCGGTATTGGCGGTCGGCGCTGCGACCTCGGCGGGGGCCTCGGCAGGGGTGGCGCTGTCCTCGCAGCCGGTGATCCCGAGGAGGCCGGCGATGGCGAGGTGAGCGAGCTGAGAAGACTTCATGGGCACTCCCGGGTGACCACCGACCATATCGCAGCGCTCAGCCAGAAGGAAATCACGCCTCTGCGTTGGCGTCTCGCGCGCGGATACGCACCCGGATGGCCTCGAGCGGACCGGCGGTGGAGGTCTGCCCCAGCTCGAGCGCCTCGAACGCCTCCTCGACGTAGCCGAGGTGGGCCAGGTAGCGCGTCAGCTCCGCGTGGACTCCGATCTGCCCGGCGGGCGCGACGATGGAGATCGTCCCCGGCTGCAGCAGGGGCTCACCGGTCTGTCGGACCGTCGCGTCGAGGGCGCTTCGCCTCAAGCGCGCCGCGCGCTCCCCAGCGGCGTCGGCGACGACCAGCCGGCGCGCCTCGGCGTCGAACGTCAGCGTCACCGGCGTGTTCTCAACGACCACCGCGTGCGCGACCTCCAGCGCAGTGTCGAGACCCGCAACCCGCCACGCGGCCTCGCACAGCGTCATGAGCTGCCACAGATGCAGGTTGCGCAGCCCCAGCGGGTCCACGCGTCCTCCCTGATGCAGGGAGGCGCCGAAGAACTGCCACATCTCCACGCCTCCGCCCGCGGGCGAGGCGGCGCGCCAGTGCACATGGGGCGCCATCTGCTGCGCGACGACCCCGGCCTGCTCGAGCTGCGCGGCGAGGATCTCGCGGACCTCCGCGGCGGCATCACGCGCGGCCTGTCGGCGCGCCCAGACCTGCCCCCGCTGGGGATCGAGCGCCGCTCGGTAGGCGTCGCAGCGCTCTGCCACCGTCGGGCCGAACGACGCCAGATGATCGAGCAGCGGCGCCAGCTCGTCGGTGAGCAGCGCCTCGAGGTGCGCGGAGGCCGCGGGGTCGTCCGAGGAGAGGTGCCGCTCCAGGCGGAAGGCAAGCTCGCCCAGCGTGGGGCTGCTGCGCACCGCCAGCGCCGCAGCGAGCAGCTCCGTGGCGAGGGCCGCCTGCGCGTGGCGATCGGCGTGATCTGCGGCGTCGCGGGCGGCGGCAGCGCCCTGGATCGTGGAGGCCAGGAACAGCGGAACCACGTCGGGGAAGGCCAGCGCCGCAGACTCTGGCTCGCGCCCCTGCTCCAGCGCGTCGAGGTGCCGGGCGGCCGCCTGCTCGAACCGCCAGGCGACGACCGGGTGGATGGCGGTGCAGCGATCGCGGATCAGCCGACCCACGCGCGCCTGCCGACCAGCAAGCGTGCGGCGAATGACCGCCCCGAACAGCTCTGCGCAGCGCTGCAGCGCGACCAGATCGCAGCGCTCGAAGGACGACGATCGCGGCGAGCCCACCTCCAGCAGGCCGATGCGCTCGCCCTGATCGGACAGCGGCAGCAGCAGCAGCGAGCGGAGACCGCGAGCGTTCAGGGCTCTCTCGGTGTCGCTGCAGTCCGCTCCGCCGAGGCGCGAGCGGATCAGCGGTGCGTTGTGCGCGAGGGCCAGGCGATAGGGATCGGTCTCGTGGGCGTCGGCGATGCGCAGCGGCCCGCGCTCCGCGGAGCGCCCCGAGAGCAGCAGGCTGCGGCCCAGCGGCCTCCAGCGCTCACCCGCGCCGTCCGGCATGGCGATGAACCCGAGCAGCGCGTCCGGCGCGTCGAGCAGGCGGCGCACCGGATCGAGGATCCCCTTGAAGGCATCCGGGAAGGAGAGATCGGCGTGGGACAGCAGCGCCCGCCTCAGGTCGGCCTCGCGGACCTGCCGGGTGACGTCCCGCCCGTGCAGGCCAGCGACCCCGTGCAGCGCGAACCGCTCGGGCGGCAGCGCCGCCGTCCAGCGCGCCAGATCGTGCGGCGCGTCGAGCAGCGCGCGGATGTCCGCCGGCGTCAGCTCGGGCAGGGAACCGCAGGGCACCAGCGTGCAGTAGCGCCGATCGGTCGCGAGCGTGTAGAAGCGCTCGCCGTCAGGACCGGGCAGGCGCCAGATCGTCTCACGATCGATCGGATCGAGCTCCTGCAGCCCCCCCGTCGGCAGACGCTCGCCGTAGAACTCCCGCAGCACCGCGTGGAGCGCCATCAGCGTGCGATGGGCGGTGAGATCCGTGTCGCGCACCGCCGCGTGGTGGATCTCCAGCGCGCCCAGGCCGCCGGTGCTCCACAGCACGCGATCGGGCTGGAACGGCACGGTCAGCCCGGCCAGGGGCGCTCCCTCCCCCCACCAGGGGAACATCGGGCTGCACAGCGCGCCGATGAGGTCGTGGGCACCCGCCACCTGATCGGCCAGCGGGCGGTGCAGCTCGGGATGCCGCCGCCACTCCGCCAGCAGCACCTCGGACATCTGCGCGCGCAGGCCGTCACCACCTGACGCTGCGTCTTGCCAGACGCGGGCGAGAAAGCGCAGATCCGCCACGCAGCGGAACGGAAATGTGGACGGGTTGTGGACGGCGGCGGCGGTGTTCATGGGCTCCCCGAGGAAGAGAGCGCCCTAATTCGGAAGGGGGCGCACCTCCACCGGCTGTGAAGGTCGGACGATCACCAGGTGGTTCGGGGGGACCCGATCCCATCCGTCGTCTGCGCTGAGCGGCTCCGATGCCACCAGCACCGCCCCTCGCCCCGCGTCCGGCGCCACCATCCGGCACACGCCACCCTCGCAGATGTACCGCATGCCCTCGTGCACATACAGGCTGTTGGGCGCGGCGGTCGGATCGGTCGAGCAGCGTGAGACCACCAGATGATCGCCGTCGCTCACCGCCAGGTTGAGCTGCGCCGGCGCGTCGATCCCGGCCTCGCCCAGCAGCACGCGCACGTCGGCGATGGCGCTGGCGAGGGCCGCCGCCAGCCGCGCCCCGGGCTCGGGCGGTCCCGCCGACCGCAGTCGCTCCAAGGTCAGGGCGAAGATGTGCTCGGAGTCGGTGGTACCGGTGATGCCGTCGAACACCGGATCGGACAGGCGCGCCAGCAGGGCGCGCTTGATGCGCGCGAATTCCGGAATGTAGCCGTTGTGCATGAACGCCAGGGGGCCGGACTGGAAGGGGTGGCAGTTCGCCTGGGTGACCCCGAGCCCCGGCGAAGCCGCCCGGACGTGGGCCAGGATGCAGGAGCTCGTCGTCACGCGCGCGAGATGGCGCAGGTTGGTGTTGTTCCAGGCCGGAGAGATCGAGCGAAAGACCGCCGGCTCCATGGAGAGCTGGGGCACGTACCAGGCGATGCCGAAGCCGTCGCCGTTGAGCGGCTCCGAGCGCTCGCGGGAATGGGTGCTCTGGTGGATGATCGAGTGCTGCGGGCGCGTCGTCAGGAGATCGAGGCTCATGGGTTCGCCGAGGTAGGCGACGAAGCGACACATGGGGGCTCCTGTCGAGGGGGGGGTTGGTGATCTAGCTGGTGGAATGCCACAGATCGCGTGGTCTCAGAGAAGAACCTGAATCGGTCTTTTTCTGACCGTGACGAATTCGCTTCGAGGAGTACACTCCTGAATAGGAGGTCATCATGGCGAAGTGGCGCAAGCTGCCCAAGAAGAAGAAGGTGAAGGTGAAGGTCGAGATCATCCGCACCTGGAGCGGGCGGGGGTGGCATGCGGAGATCATCGAGAACGAAGACGGCGGGGGCTGGGCAGTCACGATGACCCGCGAGGGTGACGATGAGCCGGCCTACGTCGGCCCGTGGACGATGGGCCGCAACAAGATCGATCCCAAGCCCCTCAGCGCGCCTGCGTTCAACACCTGGGTGAAGTCCGCGACCGAGTTCCTGGCGCGCAGCCAGCGTCAGATCCGCAACGCCAACCGCCGCCAGTTCGACGTCGAGACCCCCGGCGGCGACGCCGTCCGCGTCACGTTCGAGCTGCTGGCAGACGAGTACGAGGCCGAGGGGCTCCTGCTGGCGGAGGACATCTTCGGCAACGAGCTGGCGCGGATCTCGGTCCCGCCGTCGTACACGCTCACCAGCGCTCGCGCGTGGGCGTGGACGGCGAGCGACTTCGGGCCGCCGGATGACCCCACAGACATG
>CAYXGP010000214.1:0-9683 GCA_964464515.1 uncultured Enterobacterales bacterium | reverse complement strand
CAGACATGGAGGTGCCTGCGGCAGACATGGAGGTGCCTGCCGCAGAGTCGGGAGAGTCAAAGGAATCGGACGAGATGGGAGAGATGGGCGCGTGGTGAGGGATGACGCGCGCCCCACCCTGCGCCCCTACCAGCGGGCAGCGATCGACGCGGTGCTGACAGCGCGGCGGCGCGGCGTGCGCCGGATGGTGGTGTGCCTGCCCACGGGCGCTGGCAAGACGGTGATCTTCTCGGAGCTGGCCCGCCTGGCCCGACGCCCGGTGCTGGTGCTGGCCCACCGCCGCGAGCTGATCACCCAGGCCCACGACAAGCTCTGCCGCGCGCTGGGGGATGAGGGCGCCGTCGGTGTCGAGCAGGGAGACACCACGGCGTCACCCCACGCGCGGGTGGTGGTGGCCTCAATCCGCTCGCTGCGCCCCGAGCGCCTCGCGCGCCTCATCGCCGACCGACCCGCCAGCAGCGAGCGCACAACGGCGGGGGGAAGCTCAGGGATGGGGGGTTTCGGTCTCGTGGTCTACGACGAGTGCCACCACGCCGCGGCCGCCGACAACAAGCGCGTGCTGCGCGCGCTGGGGGCGTTCGATCCGGACTGGTCGGGCACCCTCCTCGGGCTCACCGCCACCACCGCCAGGGGCGACGGGCGGGGCCTCGATGAGGTGTTCCAGGAGATCGTCTACACCCGCAGCATCGGGCGGATGGTGTCCGATGGCTACCTGGCGCCGCTGCGCGGCTACCGTATCGCCACAGCCGCCGACCTCCGGGGGGTCTCACTCACGCGCGGCGATCTTCAGCTCGACGAGCTGGCCGAGGCCATCGACATCCAGGAGCGCAACGCCCTGGTGGCCCGGTCCATCCAGGAGCTGGCGCGCGATCGCCGCACCATCGCGTTCTGCGTCACCGTGGCGCACGCCCGCAACCTCGCCCGCGCGCTCAACACCATCGGCGTGCCCGCCGGGATCGTCTACGGGCAGATGAAACCCGAGGCCCGACGACGCACCCTGGCGGACTTCCGCGCCGGCCGCCTGTCCGCGGTCACCAACGTCGGCGTGCTCACAGAGGGGTTCGACGACCCGGGGGTGTCCTGCATCGCCATGGCGCGCCCCACCCGATCGTCTGGACTGTATGCGCAGTGCGTCGGGCGCGGCACCCGACCGGCCCCCGGAAAGCCCGACTGCGTGGTGCTGGACTTCGCCGATCTCGGCGATCTATCTCTGGTGACGCTGCCCAGCCTCGCCGGTCTCCCGCGCGATCTCGACCTCGCGGGGACTCACCTCGATCGAGCAGAGCATGCCCTGTCCGCGATCTGGCAGCGATTCCCCGGCTTCGAGATCCCCCCCGGAGAGATCACCCTGGGAGAGATCCAGCGACGGGCGGCGGCGTTCGACCCGCTCCAGATGCGTCCCGATCCCGAGATCTCCGCCATCTCCCCCAACGGCTGGGAGAGCCTCGGCTCCCGCGGGCTCGCGCTGCACGTCTGCTGGAGTCGCCGAGACGCCCGCGCCGGCACCCTCACCGAGATCCTCGTCCTCGACCAGGGTGGGCCGGGTCAAGGAGGGCGGGGTCGAGGCAAGCGCTGGCGGGTCACCGTCGCCGACCGCGAGGTCGCCCGCTTCTCGCGCATCGCCGAGGCGGTAGAGGCGGTCGATCACGAGGTCCGGAGGCGCGGGCGACAAGCCGCCGGCTCCGCGCGCCCCGGCGCTCCCTGGCGTCGCGAGGCCGTTCCAGACCAACTGAGCGACGCACTCTCCGCGCTCAATCCGTCTCGGCTAGCCTGCTCACACGGAGAGGCACTGCGCCTCCTCACCTGGGCCGCGTATGGTCCGGGCCACGCGTAGCATTGGCAGCCCACCAAGAGCACACAACCCCGGCTCACAGCGGTGAGCGCATAATCGCTCTCATACAGTCGCGCGGGTTCAAGTTGAGCAGCGTACGCACCGGGAGGCGACCGACGTAACCGTGACCATGTCGCCGTTCACGCATGCGCCGAAGATCGATGAGCCGCTGCTGATGCTCCACGGCGCTGAAGATCCCAACGCCGGCACCTACCCGATGCAATCCAAGCGCATGTACGCCGCGTTGAAAGGCCACGGCGGCACGGTCCGTCGGGTGGAGCTGCCGCTCGAGGAGCACGGCTACCGGGCGCGGGAGAGCATCGGGCACGCGCTGTGGGAGATGATCGACTGGGCCGACACCTACTGCAAGAACGCAGCGCCGCGAGCGGAGCCAATGGAGTAGCGCGCGCGGTCCGCCGTGGCGCGTCTACAGCGACAGCTCCCGATCGCGGGAGCCGACCCGCGGGACCTGCATCAGGCGGGGCCGACGAGCCGACGGAGCTCCGCGTTCGTCAGCGGCCCCCGGGCCAGCGCCTCCGAGCGCGCGATCTCCCGCAGCCACGACACGTTCGAGGTCACCCCGGCGATCCGCACGGCGTCCAGGTGGGCCGCGAGCGCTGCGAGGGCCGCAGAGCGGGTGGGTCCCTGCACGCAGACCGTCGCCAGCACCGGAGGGGTGATGGCTGAGCAGGACTGCCCCACCTGCGCGACCGCCTGGGCTCCGGGCGGAAGATCGAGGCGCTCCAGCGCGCCGCTCGGACGCTCCCCCGTCCGGGGATCGACGTGGAGGATACGCGCGGCGATGGCGTGCCCGCTCAGCGCGCAGTCCGCCTGCTCCCAGCCCAGCGGCATCCCCTGGGCGATCGCCAGCTGCGCAGCGATCAGCTCGACGCCGTGCTGCAGCTCCGCGAGCTCAAACCCCGGCGGCAGGTGGGGCGAGACCCCCACCAGGGCGGGAGAGGCGTGGCCCGACCAGTCGATCGTCCCCACACCCCGCCACGACAGGGCCCGCGCCAGCGCAACAGCGGCAGGACCGACCCGCTCCCGGATCGACTCTGGCACCAGCCCTGACCCCAGCTCCACCAGCCACGCGGGCGCCGCGACGACCAGCTCGCCGAGGTGCACCGCGGCGCCCCGGCCGTCACAGACGACCACCGTGCGCAGCCGCGGCGGGTCGCCGAGCCGCAGGAGCAGGCCGGCGCCACGCAGGGCGTCCTCCCTCCCGAGCACCGCCGGCGCCCCGATCACCGCGAGGTTCGCCATCTGCGCGCTGGGAAGCAGCGCCTCGGCGCCCCACCGCCCGCCGTGGCCGGGGTGGATGGCGTCGCACCCGGCGTCCATCGCCGCCGCCACCACCCGGCGGGGATCGGCGCCGGCAGGCAAGAAGGCCGCGTAGTCCGCCTCGTCGAGATGCGGCAGATCGGCGTCTGCCTCTGAGAACGCCGCGACGGTCTCGACGCCTTCGCGCGAGAACGTGGAGATGAGGCGACCGACCAGCGGCGGACGGGCGACGACGAGCGCGCGCTCGATGGGCGGCGTTGGGGGGATCGGACCAGGCACAGAGCCTCCGAGTCACCAGCGTTGCCGTGGTAATAGGCTTGAGCCGATGTAACGCCCCGAAGCCGCGAGCCGCCCATGTCTGCCGAGCCCGTCCTGCAGATCGACAACCTCAAGACGCACTTCCACACCGAGGACGGCGTGGTGAAGGCCGTCGACGGCATCAGCTTGACGGCCCACGCGGCCGAGACGCTGGGCATCGTCGGAGAGTCCGGCTCGGGCAAGTCGGTGACGTCGCTGACGTTGATGAAGCTCCTGCCGGAGCTGACCTCCCGCGTGACCGCAGACCGCATCACCCTCCTGGGCAAGGACCTCCTGACCGTGAGCCAGGCGGACATGTGCAGGGTCCGCGGCAAGGAGGTCGCGATGATCTTCCAGGAGCCCATGACCAGCCTGAACCCCGTGTTCACGGTGGGCGAGCAGGTGGCGGAGGCCATCCGGCAGCACGAGGGGGTCACGGCGGCGAAGGCCCGCGAGCGCACCATCGCGCTGTTCCGCGAGGTGGGCATTCCCAGCCCCGAGACGCGGATCGACAGCTACCCCCACGAGATGAGCGGCGGACAGAAGCAGCGCGTGATGATCGCGATGGCGCTGTCGTGCAACCCCCAGCTCCTCATCGCCGACGAGCCCACCACCGCGCTCGACGTGACCATCCAGGCGCAGATCCTCGATCTGCTGCGGCGCCTCCGCGACACCCGCGGGATGTCCATCCTGTTCATCACCCATGACCTCGGCGTGATCGCGGAGATCGCCGACAAGGTCGCGGTGATGTTCCGCGGGCACCTCGTCGAGTACGGCGACGTGGTCAGTGTCTTCGAGAACCCCCAGCACCCTTACACCCGCGGCCTGCTGGCCTGCCGGCCGCGGCTGGACAGCCCGTACAAGGTGCTGCCAACCGTCACCGACTTCCTGGAGCACTGGCACGACGACGCCGGCAAGCTACACATGCGCGAGAAGCCGGTCGACGAGGAGTTCCTGGAGGGGCTCACGCGGGGCCGGGACAAGCTGCTCAACCCCCCGGGCGAGCCGCTGCTGCGGGTCGACGACCTCAAGGTGTGGTTCCCCGTGCGCAAGGGGCTGCTGGGGCGGGTGGCGTCCCACATCAAGGCGGTCGACGGCATCTCGTTCACGGTCCACCAGGGCCAGACCCTCGGGCTGGTGGGCGAGTCGGGCTGCGGCAAGACCACCACCGGGCGCGCCATCCTGCGCCTCGTCGAGCCCACCGCTGGCACCGTGGTGTTCGACGGGCGGCGCCTCGGCGACCTCGACCACACCGGCATGCAGTCCGTTCGGCGACAGCTCCAGATCATCTTCCAGGACCCCTACTCATCGCTCAACCCGCGGATGACGGTCGAGCAGATGATCACCGAGCCCATGCTCATCCACGGGATCGGCAGAGACAGCAAGGAGCGCCGCGCGCGCGCTGCGGCCCTGCTCTCGGAGGTCGGCTTGCTGCCAGAGCACCTCTCCCGCTACCCGCACGAGTTCTCCGGGGGGCAACGCCAGCGTATCTGCATCGCGCGCACCCTCTCGCTGGAGCCCTCGTTCATCATCTGTGATGAGTCGGTGAGCGCGCTGGACGTCTCCGTCCAGGCGCAGGTCCTCAATCTGCTCAAGGAGCTGCAGGAGAAGCGAGGGTTGACCTATATCTTCATCTCGCACGACCTGTCGGTGGTCAAGTTCATGTCCGACATCATGTGCGTGATGCAGGACGGAAAAATCGTAGAGAAGGGCCCCGCTGAAGCCATCTATGAGAGCCCGGAAAAAAAGTATACGCGCGCACTCATCGACGCCATCCCCAAGGACAGCCTCTCCCACATCCGCTCTCGGCAGCGGACCCGGCTGGAGGCCCAGGGGCTGGATGTCCCGCAGAGTCTACGCGAGTCCCCCGCCCCACGTGCAGAGACTCAACGCACAGAGACTCAACGCACAGAGACTCCACGCACAGAGACTCCACGCACAGACACCCCCCACATCGGGGACGCCGCAGGCCTGATGGAGGAGAACACAGAGCCGCTGCGCCTGCCGACCATCGAGACGGACGCGGCGACGGAGGCGCAGCCCTCCAGTGAGGCGCAGACATCCGTCGAAGAGCCCGTCGATGTGTCGAGACCCCGAGAGATCAGCGTCAACCCGTCCCTCACCGAAGAGGCCCCCACCGCTCAGGAGGGCGTCGTGGCGCTGACCACCGAGGACCTCACCGAGGCCCCCACCGGCGACCCCCTGCTGCACGTAGAAGACTTTGAAGAGGATGAGCCGACGACGATGATGAGCCCGGCTGAGCAGAAGGACGTGGTGCTTCGGCTGAAACCGCCCGGTGACTGATTTCCGCAGATACAGACCGCCCTGCAGAAGCGGCCCTGCCCGCAGAGACGGGGCGCGGCGCCGACTCATCGTTCCCGCGCTCGCCGCTCTGCTGGCCTGCGAGACAGCCCCGCCGCCCCTCCTGATCCAGAACGCAGAGTCACGGCGTGGGGTCTCCCTGAATGGCCGGTGGAAGGCGATCATCGATCCGTTCGACAACGGCTGGCGGGATCACCGCGATCGCCAGCGTCGCCGCACGTTCTTCGAAGACGCCACACCGAAGAACGATCACGAGCGGCTCGAGTACAGCTTCGACGACGCGGGCTCGCTGCGGGTCCCCGGCGACTGGAACACCCAGCGCCCCGAGCTGTTCTTCTATGAGGGCGTCGTCTGGTACCGGCGCACGTTCGACCTGCAGCCGCGCGCGGCCCGGCGGTACGTGCTGCACTTCGGCGCGGCCAACCGACGCGCGACGGTGGGGGTGAACGGAGCGGTCGTCGGCGAACACATCGGGGGCTTCACCCCCTTCCAATTCGACGTCACGGACCACCTGCGCAGCGGCGAGAACTCACTGGTCGTACGAGTCGACAACCAACGTCGGGCAGACGGCGTGCCCGCCCGCAACACCGACTGGTGGAATTACGGCGGGCTCACGCGGCCGGTGCGGCTGCTGGAGCTGCCCAGGACGACGCTGCAGGACTACACCCTCCGTCTTCATGCAGAGAGCGATACGACCATCGCATTCGACGCCTGGTTTCGAGACGGACCAGACGAGCCGGTAGATGTGGAGATCCCCGAGCTGGGCATCGCGCAGCGCCTCACGGCCGACGGCGAAGGGCGGGTGACGGGAGCGCTCGACGCGCCCTCGCTCGCGCTGTGGTCTCCCGAGCACCCGACCCTGTACACGGTCCAGATCCACACCAGACACGAGGAGATCACCGATCGGATCGGCTTCAAGCGCATCGAGACGCGCGGGAGCGAGATCCTGCTGAATGGGGAGCCGGTATTTCTGCGCGGCGTGAGCCTGCACGAAGAGGGCCCCATCGGAGATGGACGCGCCTGGAGCGAGGACCACGCCCGCGCGCTGCTGGGCCAGGCCCTCGACCTGGGCTGCAATTTCGTGCGCCTCGCGCACTACCCACACAACGTCCAAATGGCGCGCGTCGCCGACGAGCTGGGGCTGCTGGTCTGGGCCGAGATCCCCGTCTACTGGAACATCCGATTCGACTCTCAGGCCGTCTATGAAGACGCCGAGCGGCAGCTCACCGAGCTGATTCTGCGGGATCGCAACCGCGCGAGCGTCGGCCTGTGGTCGCTGGCAAACGAGACCCCCACAGGTCGGGCTCGGCTGAAGTTCCTGTCGAGGCTCGCCGAGGCAGCAAGGGGACTCGACGACACGCGTCTCATCACAGCCGCGCTGGACACGGTAGAGGCCGGCGATGATACGCGCCGCATCTCCGATCCCCTGGGAGACGTGGTGGATGTGATCGGCGTCAACAGCTACTGCGGCTGGTACGGCCGCGATCTCCCCAGCGCGTGTCGAGACTGGCGCTGGGAGTCCGACCATGACAAGCCCATGATCATGAGCGAATTCGGCGCGGGCGCACGTTACGGGCTGCGCGGACACGATCTCCAGCGGTGGACCGAGGAGTACCAGGCCAACGTCTACCGCGAGGTGATCGCCATGATGCGCCAGATTCCGTCTCTGCGCGGCGCCTCGGCGTGGGCCCTGCGCGACTTCCGCTCACCGCGACGGCCCCTGCCCGGCGTGCAGGACTACTACAACCGCAAGGGACTCCTCTCCGAGCGCGGCGAACGAAAAATCGCTTTCGACGTCCTCCGAGCCTACTATCAGGAGCTGGCCGCGCGTTGAGGGCCCCTACCCGCAGCTACCATCCTCGTAGTAGGCGACTTCTGGGAAGAACGGGTAGTCCGACCAGGTGTCCGGACACACATGGGTGTGGTAGCGCGACGTGAAGAAGGTCGTCGAGCCGTCGGACAGGTCGTGGGGGTGACCGTTCTGGGCGTCAAAGTCGCTGGAGTCAGGGGCGGAGCCGTCCAGCTCTGTGCAGCCCAACACGACCGTTCCGTCGCACATCATCGCGTACAGCTCCACGCCGGCGGAGCCCGGGACGCTGGAGCTGCTGTAGCCCCGATCGACCAGCACCTCGAGCGGCCCCGGCGTGTTGAAGTGGTAGTGGTAGGTCGTCTCTGCTGGGTGGCCCTCGTAGAGATCGAAGGTGTACTGCTCCTCGGCCAGATCATCGCCCGGCGCCGCCATCGCAGCGAACACCATCACGCCATTCAGCGCGACGCCCTGCGGACCGCCACCGTACTCCTCGTCGCTGGTGTTCATGGTGTTGTCGACGATGGAGGCGTCGATGGTGATGCCCTTCGCCACCGGGTCCGACGGCACCGCCATCTCGTAGTTCTGCACGCCGATTGTGTTGGGGTTCTGGAAGTGGGTGCCCCCGCGATCGTCGAACTCCACATAGTTGGGATCGTCCTCGGGGTAGTACGCGCTCTTGTGCGGCGGCAGGCCGTCGCTCCAGATCGCCACGTCCCCGCTGGCCGTGATGTCGACACACGCGAAGTAGTTGGCGTAGAACGCCGGAGCGCCGCCGTCGATGTTCTCGTCGCAGTTGGCGAGGGTCAGCTCGTCGGAGTTGATCGCGCCGTCGCAGGCGCTGAGCAGGAGGAAGGGGAGGAGGTTGCGCATGGATCGCTCCGGGTCGAACGAGGGCGGCGTAACCCATGGGATCACCTCAGAAGACGATCCCCGCGCCAAAAAACGGCCCATGCCGCAGGTCGAACCGCGTGAACTGCTCACTCCAGATCTCGATCTCCGACGCCTCGTCCTTGTCCGATGGTTTGCCCACGGACCCGGCGAAGCTCCCCTCTGCGCGGTACCCCCCGCGGGCGTACCCGCCGAACCCGCGCAGCCGGTGCGACCGCCGCATGAAGATCACCCCAAGCTCGGCGTTGAACGGCAGCAGCAGCCCACCGACCTTGTCGATCTTCTCGCTCAGTTCGTCGTCCTCGGTGACCAGCGTGACGGTGATCGGGTCTTCGAGCACCGCGGTGCTCCAACCCAGTCCGGCATCGCCGTCGAGGAACCAATCGAACACGTTGTTCTCATACTTCGCGGCGTAGTCGAGTCGGGAGTACCCCACCGTGAGGCCGAAGTCCGAGAACTCCGCCTCTGAGCTGAACGAGTCGACGAACACATACTCGGTGTCGCCCTCGGCGAGGTGCCAGACGTAGAACGGCAGGTAGCTGCTGTACCGCTGGTGGGAGATCCCGTACCGCACCCGCCATGTGTTGAGCAGGAACATGTCGAATCGCTGATATTCCGATGAGACGACCCCGGAGGCCGTCCGCCCCTCGTCTCCCAGCGAGTCCTGCGCGGCGATGTCGTACTCGGTGATCAGGCGGGCCCGTCGAAAGCGGAGCTGGATGTCGTGGTACTTGATGATGCGCTCGACGCCGAGCATCCCGTAGAGACGGTCGTACAGCTCCTGCGCCTGCTCGTCGGCGATGGCCTCGAACTCCTCCTCCAGCCGATCCTGCGCATAGCTCGCGCCGAACTTGAGCCGTCCCAGGCGCGCCTCGATCGTTGCCTCGGCCATCAGCGTCCTGGGGATGGCGTATCGGGTGTCCATCAGGTGCGCGCCGTCCAGCACCTCCAGATCCTCCTCGTCGTCCGGCGGCTCAGACGTGAGCGACCACGTGGCCCACATGCCCCCCGCGCCGGCCAGCAGGAACCAGTTCTTGTACTTCGAGTCAGCGTTCTCGGGCGGCGCCACCTCGGCGGCGGCCAGGGCATCGGCGCTGTCGAACAACCGCAGCCGGTAGCGCCCCTCCCCCTGAAGGTCTCGGTCCTTGGGGTCGCGGCTGTAGCCCACGAGGATGCGCCCCTGGGGCGTGGACGCCGCCTGCAGCTTCCAGCCCGGGTTGGACTCGTCGTCGTGGTCGATGTCGATCTGCCACG
>CAYXGP010000213.1:0-14217 GCA_964464515.1 uncultured Enterobacterales bacterium | reverse complement strand
CCACTGGGGGGGGTACTGGGGCCCGGGTATCAGCAACTGGGGGGCGGACAGCCGCCACGCCCCGCCCAGTGCCGCGCAGATCCGGAGGACCGCGGCGGAGCGCATCCACACCCGCTCACCCGCGTCGGTGTTCTCCATCAAGATGACCGTGTCGAGATCTTCCGGGATCTCCGGGTGACGCCGCCGAGCCGCCGCCGCCGTCTCTCCCTGCAGCGGCGCGTAGTGCAGCCGCCCCGCCCGATCGGCCCGCAGCAGCCACGCCACGACGGCGTCGCAGAATCCACAGACGCCGTCGTAGAACACCACCCGCTGCGGTGCTTCGCGCGCGCGCTGCGGGGCGCTCACGCCTTCAGCACCGGCAACGGGGCGCACATCTCCTGGACCAGCGGCATGTGCTCCGACAGCTCCGCCTGGGTCCAGCTCATCGCCTGCGTGAGCTGGCTCACCGTGGGGAGCACCTGGAGCGGCGACAGGCGCTTGTCCAGCGCGAAGTAGAGATCGGTGTAGGGCAGGTTGGCCTTCACGTTGGGCCGGACGATCTGCTGGACGGGCAGCCACACCAGCCCGTGAGAGCGCGGCGCGAAGCAGTCCAGCGCCAGCACGAACGGGTTGCGTCGACCCAGCCGCCCCGCCATCACCGCCTCGTAGGCCGGCCGCGCGGGCACGTTGTTGACCAGCCCCCCCTCGGTGAGCCGCGTGATGCCGTGCTCGGAGTACAGGCGGTCGAGCAGCTCCTTCATCCGGGGGTCGTCGCGGATGACGTCGTAGTGGAACACCCCCGGCACCGCCGCGGAGAACCCCGCGGCGTCGAGCACGTCAGCGCCCATCGTCAGGGGCTCAGCGCCGAAGACGATCTCCTGCAGCGCGTCCGGGGTGCTGATGAACTCCCGCAGGATGGACGCCAGGCGACCGATCCGGCGCAGCCGCGACAGCCGCGTGACCATCCCCGGCTTGAGCTCGGAGTCGAGGAAGTGCTCGTAGTACGACAGGTCGTGCTTGAGCCCCTCCACCGTGATGCCGGTGGCGACGACCAGCAGCGGGATCTCCATGTCTTCGAAGCTGCGGAAGCCGCCCTCCTGCGTGCGGAACAGGCTGCCCAGCGCAGAGCGCAGATACAGCCGCAGCGTCGCGGGGATCCCGTAGCGACTCTCCATGTCGAGGACGCGGAAGACCGTGTTCCAATTGAGGAGCCGCGCCGCCGCCACCAGCGCCGCCGGATCGAACATGCGGGTGCGCGCCCGGAACATGCAGTGCAGCGCGCCGATCGACGTGCCCGCCAGCAATTCGGGCTGCAGCTTGCGCCGATCGAACAGTCGGAACGCGCCCGCGTAGCCGTAGCCCGCGCCCCCCCCGCCGCCGCAGATCACCACGAGCTGGCGCCGGGTGATCTCTGCCTCCAGGCTGTCGCGATCGATCTCGAAGTGCTCCAGCAGCAGCCGCCGCTGCCGCACGGTGGCCGGCGCGATCTTCTCGCAGGCCGTCGCCAACGCGCCCAGGTAAAGCCCCCGCTCGGTGATCAGCGGCCGCAGCATCTCGGTGACCTTCCAACGATGCGCGGCGAGAGCCTCCGAGACGTCCACGTCGTGGCCGTCGCAGTTGCGAACCAGCGTGAGCCGAGCCAGCGACAGCGCGTACCGCAGGGGCGCGACGATCTTCGTGGCGACGTGGGGGTCGCTGCCCGACAGCGCGAGCCGCCCCCGAACCAGCCCGGCCTCCAGGTCGCACAGCGGCGCGCGGATGGTGCGGATGCGCGCGGCGGTGAGCGTCACGGGCGACCCTGGTGGAGGTGGTCTGCTCGGGCCGTGGGGCCTGAGCCGGGGAGTATAGCCGGCCTGGCTGCGGGGGCTCGCAGAGCGACCACGCCCGCGAAGCAGGGGAAGGCGGCATGTGCAAGACCACCCGGCGGCCTGTGAGAAATGCCACAGTCAGGGGCCGGTCAGCTCCAGGGCCCTGGGGGCGCGACGGGGGAGCTCCATCCGGATCCGTGCGCCGCCCAGCGATGACGTCGCCAGCGCGAGCGAGCCGCCGTGCGCGCCGATGATACGGTTGACAACCGAGAGCCCGAGCCCGGTCCCGCGCGTCCGCGTGGTGAAGAAGGGCTTGAGCACCTTGTCCCGGATGTCCTCTGGGATGCCGGGGCCGTCGTCCTCCACCTGAACGCATGCCCGATCGCCCTCCTCGGTCAGCTTGACCTCGATGCGACCGGTGCCTTCCATCGCCTGCGCGGCGTTGACGAGGATGTTGAGCAGGGCCTCATGGACCAGCCCCGAGTCTGCCAGGACCTCGGGGGCGTCCCCGGAGACCGTGACGGTGACGTCGTGCGCGGCGGGGTGGGTACCGATTGTGGCGACGGTCTCCTCCGCGATCCGGCGCAGCGAGGCGGGCTCCGGGTTGGGATCTCGCAGCCGCGCGTATCGGAGCATGGAGGTCAGGGACTCCTCCAGCGACTGGATGCGCTTCGGGATCCCTTCGAGCAGCCGTCGCTCGGTGGGGTCCAGCTCCAGGCGACGGACGAGGATCTGGATGGTCGCCGAGATGCCGGCCAGCGGGTTCCGCACCTCGTGCGCGATGACCGCAGCCATCTCCCCGAGCTGAGCCAGCGCCTCGCGATCACGGAGCTTCTGGAGGGCCTCCATCTTCTCCTCGTGCTCCCGCTTCAGGCTGAGGGCGGTCTTGCTGTACAGGTCCAAGCCGATGGCGGTGGTCCAGATCGCGAAGATGGCCATCCCGCGGTTCGCCGCGACCTGCCACGTCGCTGCCCCCTCCGGAGAGAGGGCCCACCCGATGATGACGAGGACGGTAGCGAGGCTCGCCACGGCCCACACGGCCCAGCGAGACCGGTACCAGATCGAGCACAGGACCGGCAGCAGGTAGGGTACGCCGCCAGCGACCCCGAGCCGCAGCCTCGTGTCGATTGCCAGGATCACGGCGCACAGCGCGACCGCGAGCGGGAGGACCCATCGATCACCGAGACGCATCAGAGCTCCCCGCCCGATCCATGGCACGGGCCTTGCGAGTAGTCGCACCTGTCGCCCGCACCGGAGAGTTCCCAATGGCGAGCAATCTGGTCCTGGTGGTCGATGATGAGCACCTCATCCGTTGGGCGGTGAGCGAGCGCCTCAATGAGATGGGCCTCGACGTGGTCGTGGCGAAGACAGGCGCCGAAGCCGAGGCGCGGTTCGACGAGAGCATCGACGCAGTGCTCCTCGACATCCGTCTTCCCGACGCGAGCGGCCTCGATCTCCTGGTGCGCTTCCTCTCGCTCCGACCGAGCTGTCCGATCATCATGATGACGGCGTACTCCTTTGAGGATCAGCATGAGCGGGCCTACGCACTCGGCGCCCGGGCGCTGGTGCCCAAGCCCTTCGATGTCGATGAGGTCGCCGAGCGAATCCAGCAAGCGCTGAACGGCGGCTGACGCCAGACCGGCCGGATCGGCCGCCCCGCTCACGCCTCGGCCCTGTCTCCCTCGCATGGGAGAGTAGACGGTCTCGAAGACAACTCTATGTGGCGGAATATCTGGTGGAAGGCGCACCTGTCCCCCTGGTAGAACACCCAGGGCACTTGCAGGTCCCGTGCCAGGCAACTCAGCGAGCGCCCACCGGTCAGGTCACAGCCGTCCCGGAGTTCTCAGAGCCTTCCGGGTCTCCTGCGCTCCCAGGGTCTTCTGCGCTCCCGGGCTCTTCTGCGTCCCCAGGATCCCGCTCCCAGAACCCCCGGATCATGTCGGCGGGCGCCGCCGTCCGTATCGCCTTCCACCCCTCCGGGAAGAACCCACGATACCGCGCTTGCAGGAACCGTCGCCCGATCAGCACCACCAGCCCGCGGTCCTCGGGCGTGCGGATCACCCGCCCGGCCGCCTGCACAACCCGCCCCATCCCGGGAACCAGCCAGGCGTAGCGGAACCCCTGTCGGTACCGCTCCTCGAACCACGACTCCAGCAGCCGCCGCGACAGGTTCGCCGCCGGCAGCGACGGGCCGACCACCACCACGGCGAGCAGACCCGCGCCCGGCAGATCGATCCCCTCCGAGAAGATCCCGCCCAGCACCGCCAGCAGGACGTGCCCCTCTCCGCGACGCAGCTTGCGCAGCAGGCGCTCCCGCTGGCGCTCCCCCATCCCCCGCCGCTGCAGCAGCACCGGCCGCTCGCCCAGCTCCAGCAGCGGCGCGACGTCCGTGAGCACCGCGAAGCTGGGGAAGAACACCGCGACGTTGCCCGGCACCGCCCCCGCAGCCTCTGAGATGAGGCGCGCCGTGTCTACGCGATCGCGGCGGCGATGCCGGTACAGCGTGGAGACCTCGGGCACCACCAGCACCCGCCGGTTCTCGGCCGGGAAGGGCGACGGCCGGGTCACCCGCAGCACGCGATCGTCGGGCATCCCATACATGGCCTGGAAGAAGTCCGCAGGGCGCAGGGTGGCGGACATGGTCACCGAGCCCCAGGCGTTGTGGAAGATGGGCCCCAGCAGCCGCGCGGGATCGCGACACAGGAGCTGAATCCCCCCCGCCTCCTCGCTGTCGGGGAGATCGGTCTCCCGCCTCCTTCGCTTCGGGGGGCGGGCGGCGGCCCAGCCGCGTCGCCACAGCACGAGGCTCTCTGCGCCCGCGCGCTCGATGGCCCCGCGCAGCCGCACCAGCGCACGCGCCAGCTCCAGCCAGGCGTCAGGAGCGCCGTCGGCGAAGGCCGCCTCGGTGACCCGCAGCGCGCTGTACTCCAGCGACGCCCGCTCGACGCGCTCGGCGAGGTCCCGCACATACTCGATGTCCAGCCCCTCGGTGATCTCCCGGGCGATCTCCGCGTCTCGCATGCCCGCGGGGATCTTCGCGCAGCCCGCCTCCAACCACTCCCCGATCTCCGCGGCCAGCTCGGCGCAAGCGGCGAAGCCCCCGCCGATCTGTCCCAGCGTCTCTGCGGCCGCCGCGACCACCGCCCGGGAGATCTCCGGTGAGCCGTAGCCCCGTGCGCGGCGCGGCAGGTTGTGGGCCTCGTCGATGACGAAGATCCACTCGGTCGGCCGCTCACCGACGTCGGACAGCCCCACCGAGGGGTCGAACAGGTAGTTGTAGTCGCCGACCACCACGTCGGCGCCGGCCACCAGATCGCGGCTCAGCGCGTAGGGACAGGCCACCGCCTCCTCACCGACGGCGATCACCTGATCTACGGTGGGCACGCCCGCCCCGCCCGCGGGCTGCTCGGTAGCCCACAGCTTCGCCACGAGGTCGTGGTCGTGCAGCTTGTCGAAGTAGCGCTCGGCGTACGGACAGCAATCGGGTCGGCAGGCGACCACCTCGTTGAGGCACACCTTGTCGCGGGCGCGCAGGCGCACCGCCCGCACCGGCATCCCCTGCGCGGCCATCGCCTGCAGGCAGATCATCGCGACCTCCTGCTGGGTGTTGCGCGCCGTGGCGAAGAACACCCGCTTGTCCGCAGCGTACGCGGCGCGCAGCGCGCCGTGGAGCGCCGCGGCGGTCTTGCCGTAGCCGGTGGGCGCGTCGATCAGCAGGTGGCGCCGCTGCGTGAGGCCCGCGGTGATCTCGTCGGCCAGCTCGAGCTGACCGGGCCGCCAGATGGGATGCGGCGCGGGGATGGCGGACTCCCGACGCCTCTCCAGCCAGGCCGCGCGCGCCTCGTGCTCCCCCAGGATCCAGTCCAGGCGAGCCACCACCAGACCGCCGACGGCGGGATCGTGCGGCACATGCAGCACCCGCCACGCGCCGGTCTGCACCGAGACCAGCACCAGCCGCCCCACGGCCGTACGCCCCTGCTCGTGCAGGAACCACAGGTAGAGCTGGAGCTGCCGGGCCCAGCCGGGCACGTCAGCCGTGGTGCAGTTCTCGAGGCGCTCGGCGCTCCAGATGGTGGACTTGATCTCCTCGACCACCTCCATGTCGCCCTCGCGCGACAGCCCGTCGATCCGACCGGAGATGGTCACGGTCCAGTCGCGCACCGCGATCTCGTGGCGGACGGTCACCTCGGAGCGGTACTCGGGATCGGCCTCGGTCTGCTCGGCCTGCCACTTGAGGTGGACCTCCTGCCCGATGCGCATGCGCATCCGTCCGGCGACGGTGGGCGACAGCCGCAGGTGCCCCCGCCGGGGTCCGGAGGCCAGGAGATCGTGGACCCCCAGGTCGAGCGTTCGGGCGGTGTCATCGAAGCGGAGCATGGCGGCCCGCCCCCTGTTTGGCGCTGGGAGCGGTGCTCTATCCGCTGCGCCACCCCCGCGACCCGGCGCTCATCGAGACACCTCCATGATAGGGCGTCGAGCCACCCCCGGAAGTCCCCATGCGTGAATACAGCGATGCGTGAGTACAGTGTCCGCAATCTGGTCCAGATGGTCGACGCCCAGGAGCTGGTGCTCCCGGCGATGCAGCGACCGTTCGTGTGGGACGAGCAGCGCATGGTGCGCCTGATGGACAGCCTGCTGCGCGCCTTCCCGCTGGGCTCGCTGCTGGTCTGGAGCACCGCTGCGGCGCAGCGCTACCGCCCCTTCGCCCGCGACGCCCGCAGCACCGAGCGTCCCCTCGAGAACTTCCCCCGCGCGGAGGGCGACCGCCGTCTGCTCTATGTGCTGGACGGGCAGCAGCGGCTCACCACCCTCTGCGTGTCGACGCTGGGGACCCTGGACGGCAGGCCCCTCCACCTCGACGTCTTCAGCGGCTCGGCCGAAGGAAAAGACCCCGGAGACACCTACTGGGATCTGCGCTTTCTCACCGGTCAGCAGCTCACAGAGCTGAACGAGCGGGGACGCACCTCCACGCCGAGGCAGCACTTCGTGCGATTCAGCAGGTTCCTCACCCTGGGTACGCTGAAGGCGTCCTCGGCGGCGCTCGCTCTCGCCCGCAGACTCGAGCTCGACGACTCGGAGCTCGAGCGCGTCGCGGAGTCGTACAACCGCGCGACGGCGACGCTGGACGGCACCGGCCTGCTGCGTGTCCACGTCATCGACGACCACGGGGTCACCGAGACGCCCATCAGCGAGATCCTGGAGATCTTCGTCCGCGTGAACTCCGGCGGCCTGCGCCTCCAGAAGGCCGACCTCCTGATGAGTCTGCTGGACCTGCGCTGGGAGAACGTGCAGCCGGCGCTGGTGCGGATGGCGAACGAGATCAGCCAGATCGCGCCGGTGGACGTCACGCGCGACATGCTGCTCAAGACCGCCCTGCTCATCATCGGTGAAGACTCGCGGTTCAACAAGCTCGTGGCGGACCGCGATCGGGTGGAGTCCATCGCTCCCCGCCTCCAGGGATGCATCGACAAGGTGGAGCGCGCGTGGAGAGAGCTGGCGATCCTGCTGCGGCAGGACGCGCGCATCCTGTCGAAGCGCTTCTTTCGGGGGTCCACGCGAGCGCTGCTTCCGTTCGCTGTGTGGCTGGCGAACAACCCGGCCCCCAGCCCCACCGACAAGCGAAAAATGGTGACCGCGCTATACATCGCGCTGATGAGCGGGGTGTTCGGAAGCGCGGAGGCGCGCATGGGCAGCTTCGCCCGCGGGAGCTGCGCCGCGCGAGGACCGTTCCCGCTGCAGGGCGTGGCCGACCTGACGCGACGGCACCGACACGTGACGAGCCTGGACGACCTGCTGAATCGGCACATCGATCTGGCCCTGAACATCGCCCACTCAGGGAACGTCATCCTGGACGGAAACCCCGACGAGCTGGAGCGGGACCACGTCTTCCCCAGGTCCACGCTGCGCCGAGAGGGCAAGCCCGAGGCGCTGATCAACCACTACGCGAACCTGCACTTTCTGCGGGGTCGCGACAACCGGAACAAGACCAACCGCCCCCCGCACGACTGGTTCCGCAGCCCCGGCCGCGGCGTCGAGGCCTACACCGACGAGGACATGCGCGCCCGCCTGCTGTCCTACGCTCTGGTCGCCCCTGGCAGGTTCGAGGAGCTGATAGAGGTGCGGGGGCGAGCCATCCGACAGGCTGCGCTGTCTCTGTTCGGTCTGAACGAGTGGGCGTTTGACGCCCTCTTCGACGGAGTGCGCGCCGCAGATCGCTGGACGCACGCGCTGAAGGCGGCTCTGGAGGGCACGCTCCCGACCACGCTCGCCTCCCAGGAGGACAGCCTTACATTGGATCTGGACGACGATGGGACTCGAATCGGACGCTACAGCGGCTACCAGGAGCGCGACAGCCGGTGGCTGTGGTGCGTTGTCTCTGTAGAACGACTCGACGCCGACGAGGAGCTGGCCGCGTCCTGGAAGAAGCTCGCCGACGCGCATGGCCTGGGTGAGGCCGTTCGCTGGGATGACGACGCTGGCAGATACTGGGTGGCGGTGGCGCTGAATTGGCCCGATCCAGCAGCGCTGATCCCGCTCCTCGCGTCTCTCGCGGCGCCGCGAGGCTGAGCCGACCGTGGCGCCTCCGAGGCACGCTCGTCGTCTGTCTGGACCCGAACGTGTCACGGGGAACAGGGCTCCGTGATGCGGGCCCCGCTCACCACCGCAGCCCTCGTCCTGGCGCTGACCCTCCCGGCCATCGCGCCGGCACTTCTCCACCCCACCACCTGGGCCGTCGGCGGCGGCGGGGGAGACGCCCCCTCCCTCATCTGGACCCTGTGGCGCGCGGCGAGGGCGCCGCTCGCCCTCGAACACCCCGACGTCCTGTTCCCGTCGGGCGCCACGGTGCTGCTCGCGGACATCCCCGAGGCGCTGGCAGTGGCGCCGATCACCCGCCTCCTCGGTCCGGTGGTGGCGTTCAACGCCCTGCAGATCGCGCACATCGCGCTGGCGGCAGCGCTGGCGCATGCGCTGGCCGCCGCGGAGGGACTCGCCCCCCGTCACGCGCGCATCGCCGGCGTCGCCTACGGGCTCGCGCCGGTGTGGCTGTCCGCCGTCCACAACGGAAACCCCGACGTGGGACCGGGCTGGCTGCTGCCCGCCTGCGTGCTGCTGGCCCGCGACGTCACCCGTGGCTGGGAGCGGGTGCTCGCCGCCGGGCTGATCCTGGGAGTGGCGCCCTGGTGCAACCCCTACGTGGCGGTGATGGCAGCGCTGGCGGTGCTGCTCCACCTGCCCCCGCCCCGCGACACCGCTGGCGCCCTCCGGCTGCTCGGCCTGGGGCTGGTCGCCGCGATACCCACGGGGGCGTTCGCCTGGGCGATCGAAGCGTCGATGGCCGCTCCGGATGGGATCATCACCAAGCGGGGTCCGCAGGATCTGCTCATCGGTCAGGCGTGGCTGGCCGGGTTCGCCTGGCCGCAGTTCGAGCACCTCCAGGACGGCTGGACGGTGCATGCCTGGTACCTGGGGCTGGCCCCCCTCGCGCTCGCGCTGCTCGCCCGGCGGCCGCGCTGGTTCGGGGCGCTGCTGCTCGGTGGGCTCCTCGCGCTGGGCAGCGACCTGCGACTCACCCAGGCCGGCGCCGCCCTCGCGCCGCTGCCCGGACGCCTGACCGCTCAGCTCCCCGGCCTGGACGCGCTGCGGCTGGTGTACCGGTTCGGCGGGCTCGCGGCGCTCGCCGTGGCGATGCTGGCGGCGCACGGCGCGGCGCGTCTGGAGGTGCATCTGGAGCTTCACCAGCGGGAGCTTCACCAGCTGGTGGGTCGCTGGCTGGCCCCTGCGCTCGCGGTGGTGGTCGCCGGCGATCTGCTCATCGTCGGCGCCGGGCTGACCCGCCTGCGCGCCGGGCCGATCTTCACCGACGACGCCTGCGCGCTCCTCAAGGACCTCCCGCCGGGTCCGGTGGTGGACCTGCCCAGCGGGTATGGCGAGCGCTGGCTGCTCGGTCAGACCTGCCACGGCCGGCCGGTGGCCCAGGCGCTCAACCGACCCTGGGATCGGTCGGTCCGACACGCGATGGACAAGGCCCCCGCGACCACCCTGCGTCGCCTCAAGAAGCTCGGCTTCAAGTGGGTCGTGATCCACACCGTCCCCGACGCGGCCCCCCACGAGCGCGCCCCGGCAGCCGCGCTCGCGCAGACGCTTCGTGAGCGCGGCTGGGTGGTGGCTGAGTCTGCGGGGGTGGTGATCGGACAGGCGCGCTGATCGCGATTATGTCACCCCCTCTTTGTAAACCTGGAGATCAGGCCCATGTCCGACACCCCCCAGCTCGAACCCTCCTGGCTGGCCGTGCTCCAGCCGGAGTTCGACAAGACCTACATGACCAACCTCCGGGCCTTCCTGGTCGAAGAGACAGCGCAGCACGCGGTGTACCCCCCGGGCGGTGAGATCTTCAACGCCTTCACCCTCGCGCCGTTCGATCAGGTGCGGGTGGTCATCCTCGGCCAGGACCCCTACCACGGACCGGGCCAGGCCCACGGCCTTTGCTTCTCGGTGCGCCGCGGCGTACGCGTGCCACCCTCTCTGCGCAACATCTACAAGGAGATGGAGGCCGACCTGGGCATCCCCAAGGCGAGCCACGGCGAGCTGACCCACTGGGCGCAGCAGGGCGTGCTGCTCCTCAACACGGTCCTCACCGTGCGGCATCGCACCGCGAATTCTCATCGCAAGCGCGGCTGGGAGACCTTCACCGATCAGGTCATCCGCGAGCTCAACGCGCGGCGGGACAACATCGTGTTCGTTCTGTGGGGCTCTCCGGCCGGTCGCAAGGCCTCGATGATCGACAGCAGTCGTCACCTCATCCTGCGCGCTCCGCACCCCTCGCCGCTGTCGGCGAAGCGCGGGTTCTTCGGCTCGCGGCCGTTCTCGGCCATCAACGACCACCTGCGAGGTCTGGGGCACGAGCCGATCGACTGGGCGCTGCCGGCGTAGCCCAGCGCCTGACGCCGCGGCGAGGTAGCAGTCTGTTGGGCGCCTGATCGCCCTGGGAGGTCCCGTGCTGCTGCTCCTCTGCGCCGCTGCTCTCGCCGGCGAGATCCAGGTCACCGTCGCCACACCGATGGGCGTCTTCATCGACGGTCAGCCGCGGGAGTACGATCCGGGGCTCATGCAGGTCACCGCCCGCGACGTCGCCACGGGGACCCACACGGTCACTGTACGCAACATGCTGGGCAAGCGCATCGCCGAGCTGAGCATCGAGGTGCCGGCCGATCTACAGGTGCGACTGCACTACGCGAAGAAGCAGCTCTCGGTGGTGGGCAGCGCGCCACTGAGCGGCGCAGCCACGCCGAGCCAGGCCGTCACCGACGCCGCCGTCGCCGTGGGCGCAATGGCCGACGCCGTCGCTGGGATGATGGGAGCTGCGGAGGACCTCGCGAACGCCGTCGACGCGAGCTCGGCCAGCGCGCCCGCCCCCGACGCGAACGCCGACTCCACGCCGGGGAGCCTCGAGATCGCCGGGCTCTCTGCGCTCTCGGACGCTGTCTGGCTGGACGGCGCCGCGCTTGAGTACCGGATGGGCACCGACAGCTACATGGCGGTAGATCTCCCGCCGGGCGGTCACCACCTGCGCATCGAGAAGAGCGATCGACTGAAGCACGACGGCGCGGTGCAGATCGGCCCCGGCCAGCACACCCGCTGCCTCATGGCCTACGAAGGGCTGGACTGGGTGCTGCAGTGCGGCGCGCTCCAGGGCGCGCGGACCAGCGCCGATCGCGACGCCGCCATCGCCACGTTCGGCGTCTCGACGTCGGGGACGTCGGTGTCCGTCACCACCACCACGGTCTCCGCGCCGCCCGCCCTCCCCACGCCGGTCGAGGTGGTCTTTCTGCGGCAAGACCATATGGACATGGGCGATGTCTTCGTCGATGGCGAGAAGGTCGCGAAGTTCCGCACCGGCGGCGACGATCGGGAGTCTGTCTCGCTGATGACCGGCACGCACACGGTGATCATCAAGGACTTCACCGGGTTCGATACGTGGTCGACCGGCACCCTCACGGTCACGGCGGGGGACGCGATCAAGGTCGGGTTTGGTGAGGACGAAGGGGTCGAGGTGTACAATCGGACGGGGGCGTGGAGTGCTCGTTAGGGTTGTATTGTGGTCTGTTCGTCGGTGGTGGGGAGCGCGGTTTGAAGGGCGGCCGCTTTCACGCGGACTCACCGCCTCGAGAACTCCTCAAACACAATCTTCACCCCAGCCCGCTCCGCCGCATCCCCAACCAATCGATGGTACGGCCTCCACCCCGGCACCCCGATCTCCCTCGCCAGAAACACCACGTCCTCTCTCCCTCTCAGCACCGAAACCGCCGCCTCCACCCACCCCGGGACCTCGTCGTCCCGGAGCGCGTGGTCATACCAGGGAATGGGCGTGTCTCCCGAGATCAACCCGAACGCCCCCGAGACGAACCACAGCGACCGACTCAGCACACGAGCCCGCGCCGCCGCCACCGCGACGTGGGGACCGGTGTAGCGCTCCACAGCGGGGAGCAACCCCGGATCGCGTCGTTTCTCGGCGGTGCAGGTGGTGATCAGCACGACTCACGTCCGGATCAGATCGGGCACCACAGGGAGTTCATCGCTGCCCGGGAAGGCGCTCGCCACCGCGCTCGACGGCAGCCGGAGGTGATCGGTCAGCAGCGCCTTGAACACGGCGCGCACATCCAACGTGGGCCGCAGGTCGCGTCCCTCGAAGCGATCCCGCTCGCCGAGTCCGGGCCAGTCGGCGATCACCCGCCCCCCGTTCACCGCGCCGCCGGCCAGAAGCAGCGCCCCAGCGGTTCCGTGGTCCGTTCCGCCCGTTCCGTTGGGCCTCACCGTTCGTCCGAATTCGGAGACGCAGCACACCGCGGTGCGTGACCATGTCGTGCCCAGCGCCTCTCGCACTGCGAGGATCCCGGCCGCCAGGCCCTCCAGGCGACGACCCAGCGCTCCCTTCTGCCGGGCATGGGTGTCCCAACCGCCCAGCTCCACCACGGCCACCCGAGGGGCATCCGGCCGTCTCAGCACCGCAGCGATCCCCTCCGCGACGCGGGCGAGACCTCCCTCCCGTCGTCCGCCCTCCACCGCCGTCGCTGTGAGCTGTCGCGCGGCGACGCCTTCAGCCAGCGCCGCTGACAGCAATGGATCGTCCGCCCACAGGTCGGTCACCCGCGCGACGAAGTCCGATCCCGAGACGTCGACCCCCAGCGGATTCACCGAGGCGACCGGCCGAGCCCCTTGCAACACCAGGGGCACCCCGCGGCCGATCGCGACGCCCGCCGTGGCGCCGCCCAGCGCGCGGTTCAGCCAGCCGTCCTTCGCGCCCTGTGGCGTGGTGGTGCCGTTCTCCAGCACGTCCTGAACCTTGAAGTGCGAGCGATCTCGCAGCGGAGTCGCCACCGCATGCACCCCAAGCAGCTCACCAGCTCCCAGGAGGGGGGCGAGCGACGCCAGCCCTTCCCCCAGCGCGAACAGCCCGTCGAAGGGAGCGCCCACACCCGGGGCGTCCATCCCCCCGCGCACCTCCGCGAAGTGGGGATCGCCGACGGGCGGCAGCGCAGACAGGCCGTCCATGCCCCCGCGAAGGATGACCAGCAGCAGACGTCGGTCCCCGTCGGGGGCCGCCCGAGCGCCGCCCGCCATCAGCCCAGCCGTGCCGGCCAGCGTCAACCGCAGAAACGTTCGGCGACTGCTTTGCATGGTTCACCTCCGCATCAGCTCTGGGGAGATCAAGAGCAGCCCCAGGGCGGTCGCGCGATCCGGCGCTCGCCCGATGGCCTGGTGGGTCCGTTGCGTCATCGAGCCGCCGAACAGCGCCTCTGCGCGCCCGACGGGATCCCCGATTCGGCGCCCCAGGCGACGACCGATCCGCTGGGCCATCTCCATCCGCTGCAGCACCGCTTCAGCGCCGGACCACGCGTCGTCTCTGTCGGGCCACCCCTGCGGCGAGGGCGCATCGAACGGCGCCTGCCCCAGCGCGCGGCATGCATCGAACAGCGAGACCTCCAACCGATCGCCCGTCGCGTCGGCCAGCTCATCTGCGCCCAGCGCGCGGCCCATCGCCACGACCGCCTCCTGCGGAGAGGTCAGCCGACGACCCGGCGCCCACAGCGACGCCGCGTCGATCAGCGCGCGGTGCACGGCGCCGAGATCTCCGTCGGTGTCCGTGAACACCGTCGTGAGCGTCTGGACAGTCTGCGGATCGGGCGGCCCGACAGAGAAGTGCGCCGCCAGCCTGGCGCAGATACGCCGCGCCGTGCGCGGGTCGCGAGCCAGTGAATCCAGGACGGCCTGCGCCTGCCCGACGCCGGGCTGTGGGTGGACGACACCCATCACCGCGCGCTCCCCGGGCTCGTGGGCGTCAGCGTTGAACCTGAACGCAGAGTCTACAGAAGAGGGGTCTACAGAAGAGGGGTCTACAGAAGAGGGGTCTACAGAAGAGGGGTCTACAGAA
>CAYXGP010000212.1:6052-14381 GCA_964464515.1 uncultured Enterobacterales bacterium | reverse complement strand
ATCAACGATCAACGATCAACGATCAACGATCAACGATCAACGATCAACGATCAACTCAAAACCTACTTACCGATCCCCGTCAACCCCGAGTCCCAGGTCAGCCCGGTGTCCCACGTCAGCCCGGTGTCCAGATTGCTCGGATCACACAGCAGCTCATCCGTGAACGTACACAGCGTCCCGAACCCGAACAGCCCAGCTGTGAACGCACTCAGCACCGTATTGATCTCTTCGAACTCCTCCGAGTCAGCGTTCACCATCCCAGCCACACCGACCGCATACAGCGACTCAGTGCCCAGAGCAGACGCGGGAATATCCACCGTGAGATCGCTGCCGTCGCCGCGCGTCAGCTGGTAGAACCCGTCGATGTCCTCTGGCAGATTCGAGAACGTCATCTCGCCGGTCTCGAAGTCGGTGACCACGACCAGCACCGCGTCGTAGGCCTGCCCCGTGAGATCGACCGTGAACGAGGTGCCGGCGGTGTGCTGCTGCGGCAGGACGAACGTGGGCACGTTGGGCGCGTCGACGTGCATCTTCCGCGTCTCGCCGTCGTAGTCCAGGCTGGCGGTGACCCGCTCGCCCGCGGCGTAGCCCAGCCCCTGGTCGCCGGTGATCTCGTACTGCCCGCCGCCGATGTCGGTCATCACGGTGCTGCCGACGCCCGGCGCGAGCAGCTTGATGGCGAGCCCGGCCAGGGGAGAGTCCTCAAGCTGACTCGGGTCCTCGGCGTCGGCGGCGAAGATCGTGGCGGACGCTGACTCCTCGAACTCCGACTCGGCCAACGCCTCGGCCAGCTCCGGGTCGTCGGGGGCCTTCGTGCCGATGTACAGCCCCTGCAGCACGAAGCTGTTGGTCACCCCGGCGATGTCCTCCTTGGCCTCGTTGATGGCGTCGAACAGGCCACAGCCGGTCAACAGGACGACGGGAAGCAAGCGGATCATGGTCTCCTCCACGAGAGCGGCCATTGTGTACCATCTCACACCGGGGAGTCGCCACCTGAGGTAAGGGCCAGGGCATGCCGCCCCTGCCCTGGACCCCCGCGCACGGCCTCACCCTCGTCGGACCGGGGCGTCTGGGTGGGTGGACCGCGCGCCGCCTGCGCAGCGCGGGCGTGTCGGTGCGCGTCTGCGGACGGACAGACGCGATCCCTTCAGCAGGGCTGACCTGGCTGACCGTGCCCGATCGCGCGATCGGCGCGGCTGCGCTGCGGGTGCCCTCGGGTGGGGTGGTGCTCCACGCCTCGGGCGCCACCGACATCGAGCCCCTCCGACCGCACCGGCCGGCGGGCTCGCTCCACCCATTGATGACCTTCCCCCACCCCGAGGCCCCGGTCCCCGATGTCGTGCCAGCTGCCGTCGCCGGCGATCCCCTCGCGCAGCATGCAGCCCGCGCGCTGGCGGACGTGCTGGGCTTCACCCCGTTCCCGGTGCCCGGCGATCGCCGGGCCTACCACGCGGCGGCCGTGCTGGCGGGCAACTTCGCGACCACCCTCCTCGCGGAGGCCGCGCAGGTGCTCACGCAGGCAGGAGTGCCCGCAGCAGACGCACCCGCGCTCCTCGCGCCGCTGGCGCTGGCGTCCCTCGCCAACGCCGCCGCCGACCCCCGCGCCGCGCTGACCGGGCCGGCGGCCCGCGGAGATCACGGCGTCCTGGCGGACCACCGCGCCGCCATCGATGCCCTGGCACCAGACGTCCGCCCCACCTACGATGCGCTCCTCGCGGCCACGCAGCGACTGCTCAAATCGGGCGAACGGTGAAGAAATCCGGTGTCAAATCCGTACTGTGGAGTGAGTGTGGCAACGGCGGTGTTGCCAGTCGAGGAGTCGGTGGTAAACTTCTCTCCAGGAACGGTCAGCGGGTTTCGCGAGATGTTCGACGCCTACATCATCGACCGTATCAAGCGGGAACGGGAACGAGAGTCTCGTCACGATCAGCGGCCTGCGCTTCATATCCAGGTCCCGCAGCACCCCACTTTTCCGGACGGTCACCCGGACGGGCGTCCCGATCACCTCCCCACGAACGAGCGGCGTGACGAGAGCCCGCGTCGTGGTGTGGTCATCATCGACTTCAACATCTGAGCAGCGTCACCTGCGCGCGTCGTCACCTCACCGACATCAGGTGAGCGACTTCAGATGAACGACCTCAACCGAGCCGCGTCCGCTCCCTCCCAGTGGGGCTTTTCGAGCGACAGACTTTTCAGGTCGGACCAGAACGGTTAACGGGCCGGGCACCGCAGGCCGGGTGTCTGCCAGCGAGGATGGTTCTCGCCCGCACCCCCCGCCCGCACTTCTACTCTGGAGCTGATCATGGCCCGCGTCTGTGTCCTCACCGGGAAGCGGCCCAATGTGGCCAACAAGGTCTCCCACTCGAACATCAAGACCAAGAAGCGGCAGCTCCCGAACCTCCAGACGCGCCGCATCTGGTACGCCCGCGAGCAGCGCTGGATCAAGCTGAAGCTGTCCACCCGCGCGCTGCGCACCCTCCGCAAGAAGTCGCTGGAGCAGTTCGCGGCCGAGGCCGGGCTCAACCTGTCGCGTCTATAGGACTCGCCCCTCGGGCTCACCCCGGACCGTCGTTGAGGCGATCGGCGATGACGGCTTCCAGCGCCGTCGCTGTGAACGGCTTGCCCAGGTAGGGGTGTGGCTGGCGAGGCTGATAGCGCACGCCTGACATCAGCACGATCCGCCGCGCCAGCGACGGGTGGTGGGTCGCGATGTCCTCGGCGAGGGCGTCGCCGCTGATGCCCGAGAGTCGGATGTCGATCAGCAGCACGTCGAAGGGCTGCCGGCGGATCTCCGCCATGGCCTCTGCGGCGGACTGCACGTGCGTCACCCGGTACTGCTCCTCGGGGAGCATGCAGGCGACCGTCTCTCCCAGCAGGGAGTCGTCGTCCACCACGAGGACCGTCCGTCGAGCGTCCGCGGCCGGCACGCAGTCGATCTGCGGCAGCAGGATCTCGTACGTCGTCCCCGCATGGTGACGGTTCTCGACGTTCAGCCGACCGCCGTGCCCCTGCGCGAGGATCGACGCGATCGACAGCTCCAGGCTCACGCCGGGATCGATCATGCGCGGCAGGGGCCGCTGGAATTCCGCGAGCACCTCAGGCGACAGCCCCGGTCCGCGATCGGTGATCGCGAGCTGCAGCATCCGCTGCGCGCCGTGCCGCGCGATGAGCCGCACGACGCCGCCGAACGGGCTCGTGCTGATCGCCACCACCACGAGGTTGGAGAGCATGTGAACGAGCTGCGCGGGGTCGGCGAACACCGTCAGCTCGGTGGGCACGAGCTGCACCTCGAGCTGGATGCGGTCCATCCGCCGGCCGACACAGTCGGTGGCCTTCTGGATGGTCTGCCGGAGCGGGTGCCAGACCTGCCGCGGGAGCTGGGGAGCCGCGAGCGTCTGGAGGTTCTGGACGAGCACCGCCACGCGCCCGCAGTTCGCGCGCATCAGCCCGAGCTGGTGATCGAGCAGCTCCCGAGACAGGTGGCGTCCGGTCCCCAGCATCTCCAGGCGACCCAGGATCACCGACAGGGGGGCGCTGAGCTCGTGAGAGAGGGCGGCGGCGAGGCGCATGACGCTGCCCAGACGCCGACCATCGTGGGGAAGACTTGCCGCCATCGGGCGCCCCAGAACAAGAAGCACTTCTGCATCTTTTGTGCGCAAAGCTGCAAACCGCACGGAGCGACCGTCCCGAAGGCGGATCTCAGCATGAGCGCCCCCGGCGAACCCCGCGCGCAGGAGCCCAAGCAGCGTCGTGGCGCTCTCGACCTCCAGCAGATCTCCCAGCATCTTCCCGCGGTAGGAGCCGCCGAGCAGCACGCGAGCCGCAGCGTTCTCTCCGTCGATTCGACCATCGGAAGTGACGCGGAGCAGAGGATCGGGGCTCTCCCAGGACACCCGCGCGTCGCGCTCGATCTCGGCCTGTACCCTGGCCTCCAGAGCCTCCCGAGCGTCCACCAGTGGTAGACACCCGCTCTGACAGGAGAGGCCAGCGTCGGTCATCCCGGCCCTTCCTCAGCGAGCAGCCTGCCGAGCGCTCCGACGAGCAGCCTGCCGAGCAGTCTAGAGACGCACACAGACCGCGTCCCCGACGATCTGGACGTCGTACCGCTGGAGGGTGACCTCAGAGTTGGTCTGGCACGAGCCGTCCACCACGTCGAATCGCCACCCATGGTAGGGGCAGGTCAGCACGGAGCCGCTCAGCTCGCCCTCGCCGAGGGGGCCGTCCGCGTGGGGGCACGTGTTGGTGGTGGCGTGGTAGTCGCCGTCGACGTTCGCCACCGCGATGGCGGTGCCGGCGATGATCACCTCGACCACCTGCCCCGACTTCAGGGAGTCCTTGTGGAGGACCACCTCGAAGCCCACCGGGGGGGTGACGTCGCGCGGGGGCTCGGTGCCCAGGCGCTGCACCGGCTCGGCGGCGAGCGGCGTGGAGCGAGGGGCGGAGTGCGAAGACGTGGGAGAGGTGTCCTCCGGCGCGCCGCCGAACACGCGACATCGGATCCGTGAACGGATGCCGTTCGGCCGCCCGAGCAGGATCGTCCTGAGCAGACCCATGCGCTGTCTCCTCGCCGCGGGGGTGCCCCACGGTCATAGCACACCACGAGAGGAGACCATGTGCGCTGGACGAGCCGTGGAGTATGCTCAGGCCCGTCCAAGGCCCCGGCGCCCGCAGCGCCCGCGGGACACCTCCCACCAGCAGGTCCACGGCAATGTTCCGCAGTCGCCTGAAGAAGGCCGTCAAGCGCGCAGCCATCAAGCTGTTCGACATGGAATTCGACACCGAGGAGCGCGATCCCGCCGCGCGAGCGGCGGGCCGCCCCGGGGAGGTCGATCCCGACAAGATCCCCCGCATCGTAGACGGCGACGGCGACACCCCCGGGCCCAACCACAAGGAGGACATCGGTCGCCCCTTCCTCAGCGCGCAGATCATCGGGGGTTTCAGTCCGCTGATCATCGACACCCGGCCGCCCCAGGAGCTGATGACAGGGCGGCTGCCCGGCGCGGTGGCGCTGCCCGGCAGGAGCCTGCTCGACACCCCCGACGTCTCCCCCGCGGACCTCCTGCCCGACGATCGCGATCGGGCGATCACCGTCTACGACGCCACCGGCGAGCAGTCCGCGACGGAGGTGGCGGCGGCGCTGCGCGAGGCGGGCTGGGCGAAGACCCGTCAGCTGCGCGGGGGGTTCGCGGAGTGGCTGGAGCAGGGCGAGCAGGTCGATCCCCCGGCGGCGCTGCAGGGCGGCCACAAGCAAGGCGCGCGCGTGACGGTGGACGGCGGCGAGGCGTGGGTGCTGGCAGACGTCGACGAGGGGCGCCTGCGGGTGTGGACGGACAGGCTCCGGGAGGTTCCGGCGGATGCGGTGGAGGCGTAGCGGCCTCCGGCTCGCCCTGGGGCTGTCTCTCTGCGCCCTGGGCCTCGGCGCGGACATGGTGGCGCAGCCGCAGGAGGCGGCAACGGTGGGCACGTCGCTGCCGCGGGCGCCGGCCGTGGCGCCGGGCCGGGCCGAGGCGGTCCCGAAGGACCCCCTGGCCGTCGCGAACGCGCGCTATCAGGACGGAGATCTCCACGGGGTGGTCACCACCCTCACCCCATGGCTGGAGAAGCGCAGGCCGCCGTGGGGCAAGCGCGAGCGCACCGCCGGGCACCTGCTGCTCGGGGTCGCGCACATGGGCCTGGAGAATTGGAACCTGGCGAGCAGGCACTTCTACCGGGTGCGTAGAACCGAGACGCCGCTGGCGGCCTACGGCGCCTGGTACGAGGCGCTGGTCGATCACAAGCGCGGCAGGCACCTGGTGGCGGTGAAGGAGTGCAAGTCGTACCGCGAGACCTGGCCGGAGGGCGCGAAGGCCGAGGAGTGCCTGCTGCTGATCGGCGACGCCTACGCCGCGCAGGGCTACCGCAGCTCGTCGGTGGAGGCCTACAAGGAGTTCCTGTCGCGCCACCCCGACACCCCCCGCGAGGAGGAGATCAAGCTGGCGATCGCGCTGGCGATCGCGCGGACGGCGCCGCGCACGGGCATCTCCCTGCTCCGCGATCTCGCGCTGGTGCATCGCTACCCGTCCACCGATCTCGCGGTGAAGGCGGCCCTGGCAGAGCTGAAGGAGGACGGCCACGACGTGGCGCTGCCCGAGACCGCCAGCGCGCGCATGCAGCGCTGCGCGTCTCTGCGCCGGTCCGGCCTGCTGGTGGAGGCGTGGGAGCTGTTCCAGAAGATCGCAGAAGACGCCGAGACCGATCCCACCATCGCGGCCTGGGTCCATGAAAATGAAGACAGCTACGCGTGGGGAACCCGACAGTTCGCGGTGTACGCAGAGAACCTCGCAGAAGAATACGCAGAGTCGCCGAGCGCCGAGCTGGCCTGGAGGATCTTCCGAGCGCTCAGCCGCGACGGCGACTGGGACAAGGCCCTGGTGTGGGGCGAGAAGGGGCTCTCCGATCACGCCAGCGACTGGCGCTGGCGCGGCGCGAAGGACGACATGGCCTGGGCGGCGATGCTGGCGGGGAACTACACAGACGCCGCGGAGCGCTGGGGAGCGCTGACGCGAAGGATCGGACGGCGGGCGATCTTCTACCAGGGCTTCTGCCAGCTCCAGGCGGGTGAGCCGGCCGCCGCCGTCGAGACGCTGAGCAAGCTGGCCGAGCGGCGTCACTCGTGGGCGCTCCCCGCGCTGTATTGGCGGTCCCGCGCGAACACCGCGGCGGAGAACACAGAGGCGGCTGAAGCAGATCGCCAGGCGGTCTACGAGCGCGACGACGAGGGTTGGTACACGATTCTGCTGAATCAGTACGCAGAGCAGCCCGCCGGTCCCACCCGCAGCGGCCGCTGGTCCGGCGACGCGACGCCCGCGAAGCCCGACGGCGCGCGCTCCATGTTCACCCCGACGATAGCAGCCCGGCGCTTGCTGCGCTCTCCCGATCCAACCCTGGAAGGCGGCGCCGCGCACCCCGGCTGGTCCAGCCTGACCTGGGATCAGCTGATGACCGCCGCGGTTCCTGTTGAATCTGCGGAGTCTGCACTGAGCGCGCCCACCCGGTCGTTGGAGGTGTCGGTCTCTCGGTCGGCGCTCCCCGACGGCTATGTGCCCTCCGCGTGGTACGACCCCTCAGAGACGGAGGATGACTTCCGACGCTTCGCCGAGCGCAACACGACGCTGTGGCCCACGCTGCAGGCCGCGCACGACCTGGCGAACGCAGGGCTGTACGATGAGTCAGCGAGGCTGGTCTACGCGGTCCACGCAGAGTGGCGTACGGCGGTCCGCGCCGAGAAGCCGGACGAGCGGCAGGAGCAGATCCGCGCGCTGGGGATGACGCCGAGACAATGGCGGGCGTTCATCCTGTTCACGCGCGATCACTACCACGCGGCACGCGCCTGCTCTGGGCTGGGCAAGTCATCGCCGCCCCCGGAGCGGCTGGCCGCCGAGCGTTTGGCGTACCCCATCGTGCGCGGCGCGGAGATCTGGGAGCACTCCCGCCGATACGACGTCGACCCGTTCCTCATGTTGGGGATCATGCGGCAGGAGAGCACCTACCGCAACAAGGCGCTCAGCCCGGTCGGCGCGATCGGGCTGGTGCAGGTCATGCCGAGCACGGGCGCGAAGATCGCCGCGCTGCTGGACGAGCACCGGTACTCACCGCGCCAGCTCGAAGACCCCGGAACCAATGTTCGGTATGGAACGTACTACTTCTCGAAGCTGCTCGATCGATTCGACGGGGTGTTCCCCCTGGCGGTGGCCTCGTACAACGGCGGGCCCCACAACATGTCGCGGTGGTACCGGCCACACCACGGCGAGGAGATCGCGCTGGACGTCATGGTGGAGCAGATCCAGTATGACGAGACGCGTGATTATGTGAAGCGGGTCACCGGGCACTATGCGCGGTACGTTGAATTGTACACAGACGAGGTGGTGAAGATCCCCGATCGTCCCCTCGGAGATGATCGGACGGTGATCGACTTTTGAGTCGCTCGTGTCAACGAGACCGCGAGGGTCGGCGCCCGCTGCACAGCCAGAGAAACCGCCAACGCCGAATCCGCGGTCCGTGAAACCGCGGAACCGAGAGAGCGCGGTCTCGTGGAGACGCGGAACGACGATCCGAGAAACCGTGCTTCCGCGGGTCCGTCCAGACCGGGTCCGAACAATCGTGGAAACGCGAGGCCGATTCCACGGTTGCTCGCTCTCACGGTTGGACGGACCCACGACCTCACGAGTCCGCGGAAACACGGTTCCGCGTCTCCGCGAGACCACGAACCACGTCTCCACGATTCCTCGTTCCACGGACCGCGAGGGTCGGCGCCCGCTGCACAGCCAGAGAAACCGCCAACGCCGAATCC
>CAYXGP010000212.1:0-5952 GCA_964464515.1 uncultured Enterobacterales bacterium | reverse complement strand
GACCGCGAGGGTCGGCGCCCGCTGCACAGCCAGAGAAACCGCCAACGCCGAATCCGCGGTCCGTGAAACCGCGGAACCGAGAGAGCGCGGTCTCGTGGAGACGCGGAACGACGATCCGAGAAACCGTGCTTCCGCGGGTCCGTCCAGACCGGGTCCGAACAATCGTGGAAACGCGAGGCCGAACACGCGCGTCCTCGCTCTCACGGTTGGACGGACCCACGACCTCACGGACCGCGAGGGTCGGCGCCCGCCGCACAGACGGAGAAGCCACCAACGCCGAATCCGCGGTCCAGTGTCCGCGATGCCGAGATCCACGAGACCGCGAGGATCACCGCCCATCCAACCCATGGAATGTCGAGACTCAGGAACGCCCGGCCATCAAACGCTCCCACCACCGCGCCTTCTCCTCGTGCAGCGGTGTCACCTGCTGCGCGTCCCGCAGGATCACCGATCCCGACCCGACCCGCACCCGCTCGTCGAACGTGACGACCCCCTCGGCGCCCAGCACGATCCCAGTCACGGCACCCCCGGCGCGATTCAGCAGGTAGTCCTGTACGCTGCCCAGATCGCTCCCGCGCCGAACGATCACCCGCGTCCCCTTGTAGGTGGACGCCCAGGCACGCCCGGGCGCCGGGTCGGTCGTACCGCCGCTCCATTCGACGCAATCTCCGGCGCGGACGAACGCCAGGTCCTGCCCGATCAGCACGAGGTCTGCCGAGCGGACCCCGCCCGTCTTGGCGAAGACCCCGCTCCCTCGAACGCGCCAGCCGTAGATGCGACGCGTCTCCAGATCGAACTGGAAGTCGTCGAGTCGACCGATGACCGCGCCCTCGTCCAGCGTGGCGAGCTGGAGCGACTGGGCGTGCTTCCACGAGCGGATCACAGCGCGGCGTCCGCGGCGGCCAGCGGGTCCGCCCTGGGAGTGAACCCCTCTGCGCGCAGGGCGCTGGACAGCGCCGACAGGCAGAGCGTGACGTTTCGACGCGTACACGCCGCGCCCATCAGCCCGATCCGCCACGCGCGCCCGGCGAGATCGCCCAGCCCCCCGCCGATCTCCAGTCCAAACTCCGACAGCAGCCGGCCGCGGACCGCCTTGTCGGACACCCCAGCGGGGATGTGGACCGCGGTGAGCTGCGTCAGGCGCTCCGCGGGAGGAACGACCAGCTCCAGCCCCATGGCCTCCAGGCCGGCCTGGAGCGCGCCGCCCAGCCGACGGTGCCGCGCGAACCGCGCAGGCAGCCCCTCCTCCAGGGCGAGGCGCAGCGCCTCGTGCAGCGCGTAGATCTGGTTCACGGGGGCGGTGTGGTGGTAGGCCCGGGGACCGCCCCAGTAGTTTCGGATGAGGCTGAGATCGAGGTACCAGCTCTGCACGGGAGCGGTGCGCGCAGACAGGCGCTCCCCGGCGCGGGCAGACAGGCTCACGGGGGCCAGCCCCGGGGGAGCGGACAGGCACTTCTGCGTGCCGGAGTAGGCCAGGTCCACGCCGTGGCGATCCAGCTCGACGGGCATCCCGCCCAACGACGTCACGGCGTCGATCAGCAGCAGCGCGCCGCAGGCATCGGCCAGCCCCCGCAGTCCGTCGAGCGGCTGGGACACTCCGGTGGACGTCTCTGCATGCACCACGCAGATCACGTCAAAGCGGCCGCCGTTCGCCGCGCGTCGGAGGTCCTCGGGGGCGAACGCCCGCCCCCACGGCGCCGTGGCCGCGACCACCTCCGCGCCCGCGCGCCGCGCCAATTCCACCATCCGACCGCCGAACACCCCATTGACGCCCACCAGCACCCGGTCGCCCGGCGAGACGGCGTTGACGATACAGGTCTCCATCCCGGCCGAGCCGGTCCCCGACATCGGCAGGGTCAGCTCGTTCTCCGTGCCGAACGCGACACGCAGCATCCCGCGGACCTGGTCCATGACCTCGAGGAACCAGGGGTCGAGGTGGCCCACGGTGGGGCGGGCCTGAGCGGCGAGCACCTCGGGGGCGACGTCGGAGGGGCCCGGGCCCATCAGAACGCGGAGAGGCGGGGAGCATGAAGGAGGGGTGGGCATGGGGTCTCCGCGGGGGATGGGGTCGGGGGCTTAACCGTCTTGGGTAGGGGGAGTTCGAGGGTGGGGAGCTGTGTTTCGGGGATCGTGTTTCGGGGATCGTGTGGTTCGTGAAATCGAGGTCACGTGTGATCGTGTGGTCGAGTGCGAGCGCCTCGGAACCGCCGTGGAGCAGTCGGGGGCCGTGACCGCGTGACCACGTGAACACGGTCACGCGAACCGCGATCCACGTGGGGTGGAGCCACCCGACAGGGTTGGTTCAGCCTCTTCCCGCGGCCAGCGCCGCCTGCCGCTGCTCCTCAGCGGCGGCCCCGTCCCAGGCCGCCGCCTGCGCAGCCCGCAGCGCACGCCCCACCGCGGGCCCCTGCGCGATCCCTGCCGCGAGCAGCCAGCCGCCGTCCACCACCGTGCGCTGCGCCCGCCCCTGTCGCTCCCACCACGCCAGCCAGCCGTCCACGCTCGGCTCGCCCCCGAGGAGCAGCCCGGCCCGCGCGGCAGGCGTCAGCGGCTTCAGCAACCAGCCCACCTCGGAGGGCCGGGTGGCGGCGGAGATCGCCGCGAGCATCTGCGGAGTGGACCCGGGCGCCAGCCACGCCGACCGCCCCGCCCGGCCGCGCGGCGCGAGGGCCGCCAGCGCGAGCCGCTCACTCGGCGGCACCGCGTCGCTGAGCGCCCGCCACAGCAGCCCCTCCGGCGGCAACGAGGGCCCACCCAGCGCCGCCAGTCGCGCCCCGGCCTCCAGCATCCGGCTCGGCTGGACGTCTGTGAGCGCGGGGTGGATCGAGCCGGGGAGCCCCCAGGCCCGGCACAGCGCCCAGGCAGGCATCGGGGCGCGCTCGTGGAAGATCCGATCGAGCTCGGCGCCGACGCGCTGGAGGCTGATCCGCGCCAGCGCGCCCCCCGCGCGGGCGGAGACGAGCTGTCCGCGGGAGTCGTCCGACAGCGAAAGCCCCAGGCGAGCGCCCAGGCGAGCGGCGCGAAACATGCGCGTGGGATCATCCCAGAATGAGCGCGGGTGCAGCGTAACAAGCCGCTCAAGCGCCAGGTCCCGGGCCCCGCCGAGGGGGTCGATCAGCGCGCCGATACGGGGGCCGCTGAGCGCCAGCGCGATGGCGTTCACAGTGAAGTCACGCCGGAGCAGATCGGCGTCGAGATCGGCGGCGATGACCGTAGGCAGCGCGCCCGGAGCGGCGTACACCTCCCGGCGGGTGCCGGCGAGGTCGAGCCCGATATCTGCGGGCCACCACTTGGCCGTGCGGAATTCAGGATGGAGCTGGAGCCGCCCGCCGCGCGCGCGTACCAGGCCGCGAGCGAAGGCCCCCGCGTCGCCCTCCACGAGCAGATCCAGATCGCGGAGGGAGCGCCCCAGCAGCCCGTCGCGCACAGGCCCCCCGACGATGAACAGCCGCACGCCCAGCCGATCGGCGATCGCGGAGAGATCCTCGAGTCGGGTCCCGGCCTGCGCCAGCGCCGCCCGCACCGCGTTCAGCAGCGCGGCGGTGTTCACCGCAGCAGCCCCCGCAGGAAGAACTCGAAGATCTCATCGACGAGGTGCTCGGGATCGAGGTCCTCGTCCCGCAGGCCCGCCTGGAAGATCGGCTCCTTGACCATGCCGAGCAGGCAGCGCGACGCCAGCGCCATGTCGCCCTCGCGCACCCAGCCCAGCCGCTGCCCGGTGGCGAGCGCCGTCTCGATGCGGCCCAGCGCGCGATCGTAGAATTCGAGCAGCTCGCCGTCGGCCTCGGCGTCCATCACCGCGGCCTCGGTGAACAGCAGACGGGCGACCTCGGGGTGGATGGCAGCGCGGATGATCCGGCCCAGGTTGGCGCGCACCTGCGGGGGGATCGGTCGCGTCAGCGCGATGGGCTGCACCGCCGCCGAGACCTCCTCGCTGAGCTCGTGGAGGATCGCCCGGAAGATGTCGCGCTTGCTGGCGAAGTGGTTGTAGAAGGTGCCGCGCGCGACGCCGGCCTCGCCGATGATGTCGCTGACCGACGCGCGGTGGTAGCCCTTGCTCGCGAACACCCCGCGGGCGGCGGTGAGGAGGCTCTCGCGGCGCTCCTCGGCGCGCATGGGCTGGGCTCGGGCCATGTCGGAACTCCTAACGCCCCCGCCTGTTGTTTGTACCTGTTGTTTGTACCTGGCGCGCGGCTGTGGTACGGCTTTGAGGAATAGACTGACATGTCAGTCCACTGACTCCGGGCGCAGCTCCTCCTGGTACCGCGCCTCTCCTGATCCCGGTCCTCCAGACCCCGCTCCTTCAGACCCCGCTCCTTCAGACCCCGCTCCTTCAGACACGGCTCTTCCTGGCACAGCGCGTCTTGGAGCGGGCCCTCCCCGTCCCACCCCGGCTCTCCCATGTCCCCACTCCCGCAGGGCCCGATCCTCCCGCAGGACCCGCTTCTCCCGCAGGGCCCGATCGCCATCGGGATCGACATCGGCTCCACGACGGTGAAGGCGGTGGTCTGCGATCCGGAGACGCTGAAGATCCTGTGGCAGGACTACCAGCGTCACGAGACGCGTCAGCCGGAGATGGTCCTGGAGTTCCTCGTCGCCATCGGGGAGCGCTTCCCGAGCGCCAGCGAGGTGCGCGTCTTCGTCACCGGATCGGGCTCCGGTCCGCTCACGGCGCCGCTGGGCGCGCGGTTCGTGCAAGAGGTCAACGCGGTGACGCTGGCTGTCGAGAGGCTGCACCCCAGCGTGGGATCGGTGATCGAGCTGGGCGGCCAGGACGCGAAGATCATCATGTTCCGTCAGCGCGACGACGGCGAAAAGAACGCCCTGACGTCCATGAACGACAAGTGCGCCTCTGGCACGGGCGCGACGATCGACAAGTGCATGATCAAGGTGGGCATGGCGCCCGCAGAGGTCGCGCGCATCGCATTCGACGACCGCAAGCTCCACCACGTCGCGGCCAAGTGCGGGGTGTTCGCCGAGACGGACATCGTCAACCTGGTCAAGAGCGGCATCCCCAGCTTGGAGATCATGAACTCGCTGGCCGACGCCATCGTGCACCAGAACCTCTCGGTGCTCACGCGCGGAAACACGCTCTACCACGACGTCCTGCTGCTGGGCGGTCCCAACACCTACCTGCCGTTCCTCGTGTCGTGCTGGCGCAAGCGCATCCCGGAGACCTGGGAGTCACGCGGCTACGACTACCCGCGCGATCGCCCCATCGAGGAGCTGATCTACACCCCAGAGAACGCGCAATACTACGCGGCGTTCGGCGCGGTGCTGTTCGGGCTGGCGGAGGCTGCAGACGACCCCTCCGTGGGCCGCTACCCGGGCCTCGATGGCCTCAAGGAGTACATCACCAACGGACGCGCGGCGCGCCTTGGTGAGTCTGCGGCGGCGCCCCTGGTCAGCGGCGCCCCGGAGCTGGACGCGTTCCGCGAGGCGTACCGGATCCCGGCGTTCACAGCGGCGACGTTCGAGCCGGGTCAGCGCGTGCGCGGCGTCATCGGGCTGGACGGCGGCTCCACCAGCTCCAAGGCCGTGCTGGTCGATCACGAGACGGGCGAGGTGCTGTACAAGGCGTACAGGCTGTCGAAAGGCAACCCAATCGCAGACACCCGGGAGATCCTCGCGCAGGTCCGCGAGTATGTACGCGGCTTCGGAGCGACGCTGGAGTGTACGGGCTTCGGCGCGACCGGCTACGCCGCGAACGTGCTCGAAGAGTCCGTGCGCGCCGACGTGAACATCGTCGAGACGGTGGCGCACATGATGTCGGCCACGCGGTACGTCCCCCACGCTGACGTCGTCTGCGACATCGGCGGACAGGACATCAAGGTCATCTTTCTGTCACAGACGCGCGACGGCGGGCGCGACATCCGCGACTTCAAGCTGTCGAATCAGTGCTCGGCGGGCAACGGGATGCTGCTGCAGGCGATGGCCGACCAGTTCGGCGTG
>CAYXGP010000211.1:0-14707 GCA_964464515.1 uncultured Enterobacterales bacterium | reverse complement strand
GGGCCTCGCAGGCAAGGGCATCCGCGTGGGACCGCCCTCAGGGGGGGAGATTGCTCTTCTTGGAGCGGCCTGATCTGCGCACGGACGAGGACGTGTCCTAGACCAGCGCCTCCGCCCCATACCGCTCCACCCGTTCGACATGCGTCAGCATACTCCGAACAGTGGCGCGATCGATCCCCAGCTCCCGCTCGTTCTTCTGCATCCGTCGAGCCAGCGTCTTGAGCACCCGCCCCATCTTCTCGTCGGTGCGCCGGTCGCCGTCGCCCCCGTCCATCAGGATGAGGTCGAACGCCTGCGTATGGACCACTCCCCTGGGCTCGCCGAGGTGAGCGCAGATGTGGACCCGCGCGATCTGGCCCCGAAACCCATGGATCAGCTCGAGCACGGCGGCGCCATGCTGGACCGCTGAGAGCGCGCCGATCCGCCACCCCAGTCCGACGGAGTCACCGACGGCGAGGGGGGCCAGCAGCCACCAGGGCGCGTCCCCGCGCTCAGAACCGGTGGCGACCGCGAGGGCCTCGGTGCTGGTCAGGCCGACGGCGGCGCCGACGCCCAGCGCGCTCAGGAATTGTCTGCGGGCCAAGAACCGCTTGCGAGAAGGCATCACCACACCCCGTTCGTGATCTCGAGCTCGTAGTGCTGACACGAGCTGATGGTGGAGCTCCGCCTGTAGACCTGGATGAAGTAGTCGGTGCTCATGTCTTCACAGTCGTTCGTGCTCGACGCGCCCCAGCCGCAGCTCCGGGTGTCGGAGGGGATGGTGTGCGACCCGTCACCGACGTCCACCACGTAGTCGTTGTACTCGGTGATACCAGAGCTCGACGAGCACTCCTGATGGCTGGTGCCGTAGTCGCCCTTGTAGACGACGAACTCATAGGTGCTCGAGCCGTCGATCAGCTCCACCGCGAAGTTGTAGTAGTTGATGCCTGCGGTGATGTCAGCCGAGAGGTCGTCGTCGGTGGAGATGATGTACCAGTCGGAGGTGTCGTCTTCGAGCACGTTGCCGACCACCGAGATGGTGGAGGCGCCGTCGTCGGCCAGCGAGCTCCACTCGTCGATGGCGTCCGGGCCGTCGTCGCCGTAGCCGGTGGTGTCCTCGTACTCGTCCCAGGGATCGCACGACTCGAACGACAGGGTGTCGGAGGGATCGGAGACGTTGCCGCTGTCGTCCTCGCACTCCACCCAGCACGAGGTGATGTCACCCCGGGTGATGGCGGCGGCGTAGGTGTAGGTGCCGTCGGAGGCGCAGACGTCGGTGTCCTCCCACGAGGTCGAGGAGTCCGAGCACGTGATCGTGAGCGCGCAGTCGGCTTCGCACTCGATGTCGAACGTCATGTCGGTGCCGTTGAGGTAGATGTCATCGGCGTCGGTGGTCGGCTCGTCCGGCGCGGTGACGTCGACCACCTCGGCCGAGGCGGAGGCCGAAGGTCCGTCGTCGGTGCCGTCGTTCGGCGTGACGGTACACTCCCACTCCTCGCCCAGCGACTGATCATCGGCGGGGACCGTGTCGCCGGTCCAGTCGGTGGTCGTCGCGCTGGTGTACGCGGCGCCATCGACCGTCCAGGTGATCGTGTAGGTGATGGTGTCGGCGTCGGCGTCGGAGGACTCGGGATCGATCACGCAGATGATGTCGTCGTCTTCTTCGACGTCCTCGGGCGAGATGCTGACGGTGGGCGCGCTCGGGGCGGTGTTGCCCACGGTGACGGAGCTGGAGGTCTCCAGGTTTCCGGTGGCTGTGCCGTCGTCGGGCTCCACCGCGACATAGATGACGTCGCCCTTCTCGGTGTAGCTGCTGTCGAGGCTGCTGCCCGACGTCACGTAGGTGCCGTTGACGTACCACGAGTACGTGAGCGTGATGGAGTCGCCGTCGGCGTCGGTGGCGGTGACGGTCGCGGTGAGGGTGTCCTCGGTTCCGGGCGAAGAGGGCGAGATGCTGACCGCGGAGATCTCCGGCTCGGAGTTCTCGATGGTGACGGTGTCTGAGAGGGCCGTGCCGTCGTCGATGCCGTCGTAGGGCGTCACGGTGCAGGACACCGAATTGCCGCGGGTGAAGACGCCCGACAGCGTCGAGGCGGCGCCGGCCACCGAGCCGTTCACCTCCCAGACATAGGTGGACTGATCGGCGTCGCCGTCGATGTCGGTGTAGCCCGAGTAGCTGCAGGTGAGCGTGTCGTTGGACTTCGCGGGGTTCGGCGAGATGGTCACCGAGGAGATGCTCGGCGCGGTGTTCGAGATGGTCACCGTGTTGGAGGTGACCGCCGCGCCGTCGTCGATGCCATCGTTCGGGGTGACCACGCAGACGACCGACTCACCCGCCGCGAAGTACGACGGCAGGAGAGTGCTGGAGAGCACGCCCGGATCAGCGCCGTCCACGAGCCACGCGTACTTGTAGGTGAACTTCGTGGTGCCGTCAGAGTCGGTGGTGCTGCCCGGCGTGCAGGTGAGGGTGTCGGCCTCTGTCGCGGGATCGGGCGAGAGCTCCACGTCGGCCAGGACCGGCGCAGAGTTGCCGATCGTCAGGGTGTCGGTGAGGGCAGTCCCGAAGTCGGTGCCGTCGTAGGGGGTCACGGTGCAGACGATCACGTCGCCCGCGACGTACCCGCTGGCGAGCGTGGAGCCGGTGCCCGCGCTGGAGCCGTTGATGGTCCACGCGAGCTGCGTGATGTCGCTGTCGCCGTCGCTGTCGGAGAAGCCGCTGTAGCTGCAGGTGAGCACGTCGTTGGCGCCCGCAGGGTCGGGCGAGATGGTCACCGAGGAGATGGTGGGCGCGGTGTTGGCGATGGTCAGGGACGCCTCGCCCGGATCGCCGTCGCCGATGCCGTCGTTGGCGACAACCACGACCTTCCACAGCTCGTCGCGCGTGGTCGCCGAGGAGGGCAGCACCGACGATGAGCTCGCGGTGGACAGCACGCCGTCGCGGTACCACGTGTAGCCATAGATGAGGGTGTCGCCCTCGGGATCGACCGCCGCGACGTCGATCACGGCGTTCAAGGAGTCCGAGGCGGACGCCGGGTTTGGTGAGATGGAGACCGTCGGCGCGCTGGGCAGACCGTCCACTGTCACGTCGACCAGCGCCGTGGAGGTGATGCCGTCCTCGTCGGTGACGGTGACAGCGATCTGGTGACGCCCAGAGCTCAGGTCGGTCCAGGTGAACCGCGCCTCTCCGGAGCTGTCTGCGCCCGTGGTGGAGAACTCTCCGTCGATGTCGGAGACCCACGACATCGCCATGTCGACCGGATCGGTGGTGTCGTCAGAGATGGTCGCGCTGAACAGGATGGCGCCGCCCTCTTCCACCACGTCGCCGGTGGTCGGGCTGTCGAGGCTGATGGTCGGCGCGACGCCGATCACCACGGGCACGGTGTCGGTGCAGCTCGCCCCGATCTCGTCGGCCACGGTCATCGTCACCACGTGCATGCCCATGCCCAGCGCCTCGGTTGAGAACGCCACGTCGCCGCTGGAGTCGGGGACGCTCGAGCCGAGGGTGCCCTGCAGATCGCTCGACCAGGACACGTTGAGAGACTCCGCGGCCGTCTCGGCGTCGGAGACCACCGCCGCGAAGCTGATGGCGTCGCCCTCACCGCCCGCGCCCTGCGTCGCCGGCTCCGTGATCTCGCAGGTCGGCGCAGAGTTGTTGTCGCCGACGTCGATCACCACGCTGTCGGAGCCGATCTTGCCTGCCGTGTCCTCGGCGTACAGGGTGAGCGGGTGCTCGCCGGCGGGGAGGGTCGCGAAGCCGCTCACAGCGCCGTCGATGGTGACCTCCATCCCCGTGTCGATCTGACCGTGGGCCGCGCACTCCCACCAGATGTCCAGGCTGGAGGCGCTGTCGTGGTCGTCGGTCACGGTCGCGTTGAAGATGATCGCCTGGTCGGCGAAGTAGGCTTCGTTGGACACCGGCGAGACGATATCGACCACAGGCGCGTCGGTCGGGACCACGTTGAAGGTCAGCAGCGCCGAGGACCCCGCGTTCTGGGGATCGACCACAGCCAGGGTCAGCTCGGTGTCGCCCTCGTAGACGACCAGCTCACACTCGGACAGACCGGTCGCGTCCGGCGCCGCCGCCGCGCACCTTGTCTCCTCGCCCACGAGCCAGGTCACGAGCAGATCTTCAGGGCCGTGATCCGGATCGGACACCTGGCCGGAGAACAGCTCGGGGTAGCCCTCCAGGATCGATGCCCCGTCGGCATGCGAGATGATCTCCGCCTCTGGAAAGGCGTTGAAGGTGCTGAGCGTCTGGTCGTTGCAGCCCAGGATCGCGAGCAGCAGCCAGGCGGTTCTGTGTCCGTTCATCTCATGCCCTCGCGCGGGGAGGCTCAACCCGCTCCGTATCATAGCGCGGGATCAGGTTGCGGCGAGATGGGGTCCGTTTCAAATCACCTCAGGGGCAGATTTCCAGGCGCATGGCCCCTCAGACAGCCGATGAGTCGTGGCGCCTTGTCCCCCATCTGGCCGAGATCAACTTCTGGATCTCGATAATGCAGAGTCTCAAGGCAGCCAAGGGACGTCCATCCACCAGTCGCCGTTCGGGCCGCTGAAGGCGCCGGCGTCGTTACAGAACTCCGCATCGCTGGGTTGTGAGTTCAGTGATTGATGTACCTCCCAGAGTGTTCCATGAAATTCCGCGAGAGTGAGCTTCCTGGTGGACACCGAAGCCTCCGGGAGAGAGGCGAGGCCTGCGTAGAGACCGAAAACCACCTCGATGCAGGACTCCGATCAGGAGCCGGTCGTCGTGGTCGCGGTCGTCGTGGTCGTGGTCACCTCTCCGCACCGGCCGTTTGGCGCCCAGAGCGTGCTCCCCTCAGCCAGGCCGGCGCCACACTCCTCGCTGAACCCGGCGCCCTGGCAGTTGTCCGCGGCGTCGCCGATCCCCCCCTTGGTGAACTCGCCCTCGACGGCCTTGCAGTCGCGCTTTCCGAGCCCGTCCGTGCAGACCTCGCTGCCGATCCACGGCGCCCCGGTATCGTTCTCGATGTAGATGCAGAGACCCTCTTTGCCGCCGCAGCCCATCGATAGGGTCAACGACAGGGTCGTCAACACGGTCATGATCGGGACGACTCGCATGATCTGCTCCTGCTTGTTCGATCTGGTCCGAAGCCCTGGCGATGTGACGCCATCAGCGGCGCCGCTACCCCTCGAACGCATCATCCGTGATCGCCAACCCGCGATCGATGATCGCGAACCCTTCCATCATCTGCTCCTGGGTGATGCAGAGCGGCGGGTTGCACATGAAGTGGCTCCACCGAACGAACGTGAACAGGTTCTCGGCGCGGAAGAACGCAGCCAGCGCTTTCATCGCGGGGTGGGACCCGTTGTAGCCGGCGATCAGATCCCCGGCGCTGTTCTTCTGGACATCGATCATCCCGAACAGCCCGATGTTCCGTCCGACCTTGACCGACGGGTGAGCGGCCGTGAGCCGGTCCATCTCGGCCCGCATGACGCCCCCGAGCCGGGCGGCGTTCTCCACCAGCCCCTCCGAGATGATGACGTCGATCACGGCCTCGGCTGTAGCCAGCGACAGCGGGTGCGAGTTGTACGTGAGCCCGCCCCAGAAGACGTTGCTGTCGAAGTGGGCGGCGATGCGGTCAGAGACGCCGACTGCGCCCAGCGGCATGTACGAGCTGGTCATGCCCTTGGCCATCGTGACGATGTCGGGCACGATGCCGCCGTGCTCGAAGGCGAACAGCCGCCCCGTGCGGCCCCATCCGGCCATGACCTCGTCGCAGATGAGCAGGATCCCGTGCTTGTCGAGCAGCGCGCGGAGGCCCTGGAGGTAGCCGGCGGGCGGCGGCAGCACGCCGTTGGTGCCGGTGACCGTCTCGATGATCATGGCGGCGATGGTCTGCGGCCCCTCGTACATGATGGTCTCTTCGAGGTACTGCAGATTGCGGGCTGTGATCTCCTCCTCGGTGTCGCCGAACGAGTAGCTGTAGGGCCAGGGGTCCATCACGCGGACGAAGCCCGGCGCGCCCGGCTCGTTGGCCCACCTGCGCGGGTCGCCCGTCATCTGCATGCAGAGGTTGGTGGCGCCGTGGTAGCTGCGGTACCGGCTGAGCACCTTGTGCCGTCCGGTGAACAGCCGCGCGAACTTGATAGCGTTCTCGTTGGCCTCGGCGCCGCCCAGCGTGAAGTAGAACGTGTTGATGTCGCCCGGCACGAGCTCGGCGAGGCGCTTGCTCACGCGGGCGCGCACCGGCGTGGCGGAGTGCGGGAACGCGTAGATGAGTCCATCCATCGCCGCCTTCATCGCCGCGACCACCCGGGGGTGGCTGTGGCCGATGTTGACGCTCATCAGCTGGCTGTTGAAGTCGAGGATGCGGTTGCCGTCGGGTTGGATCAGGTAGACGCCCTCGGCGGCGCTGATCGGCAGCGGCTGGACGGCCTCACGGGCAGCCCATGAGAAGAGCGTGTGGCGTTTGCAGAGATCGATCATTTCCTGGGTGTTCATCGGGGCTCCGTCATCACTCGGGGTAGACCGCCATATCCAGACCGGTGCCAGGATGGGGCACGGGAGCGTGGTAGCGTGGCTGCGTCGTGTCCTGGACCGCCGGAATTGCTGCGTGGATCGCCGTCGGCGCGATCGCGGGTCTGCTGTTGAGCGGGGGGCCGGCCCGCCGATGGCTGGGGTTCTCTGTGGCGCTGGCGGGGCTGGTCGCGCCGCCGCTCGTCTCCGGCGCGCCGCTCGTCCGCTACTCCCTGGGTCTGGTGTCCGTCCTGGTGGCGCTGCGGGCGTGGGATCTGCTGCGCGATCGGGAGTCGTACCCGCTGCGGCAGCGCCTGTGGCACGTGCTGTGGGCGCTGTTCGACTCCCGACGGATCGAGCGGATCGATCCCAACCCGGGCTGGGAACACTGGCGGAGCGCCGCGTTCACGGGGACCATCTCCCTGACCGCCTGCGCCATCACGCTGTGGAGCGGCACCCTGGAGGGCCCGCTGCGTTGGGGGGTGCGCTACGGCGCGTTCGCGGTGTTCGCACTGGCGTCTTTCGAGACCGGCCCGGCCCTCGCCCGGGGGATCTACGGCTGGCTCGGCATCGCGCCGCCCCCCATGCACGATCGCCCCTTCCTGTCGCGCTCGATCGGTGAGTTCTGGGGCGTGCGCTGGAACAAGGTGATCGGCGCGTGGCTGCGCGAGTACTGCTATCTTCCGCTGGCTGAGCGCGGGCACCGCCGACTCGGCATGATCTGGGCGTTCGTCTTCTCGGCGCTGTTCCACACCTACATGGTGCTGGTCGCGCTGGGTTGGAAGTGGGCGGCGCTGTATGGGGCGTTCTTCATCGCGCAGATCCCGCTGGTGGTCGCCGAGCGGGCGCTGGGTGTCCGGCGCTGGCCGGGGTGGGCCGCGCGCGCCTGGACGGTGGGCGTGCTGCTGGTGGTCTCTCCCCTCTTCGCCGAGCCGATGATCGTGATGATCGACGGCGCGATCGGGCCGTGGCGGCCCTGACCGGTTGCCGCTCGGGGCCCCAACTCCATACACCCTCCGCTCGGAGGCCCCATGATCGAACCCGTCCACTGCAAGAACCTCATCGGCGGCGAGTGGCTCACCGGCGCAGACACCGCCGAGAACCGCTGCCCGGCCGACACCGACCAGCTCCTGGGCACCGCCCCGCTGTCCGCTGCCGCCGCCGCCAACGACGCCGTCGCCGCCGCGAAGGCCGCGCAGCCCGCCTGGGCCGCGACCCCGGCCCCGAAGCGCGGCGCGATCCTGTTCAACCTGGTGCGCCTGGTCGAGCAGAACGCGGAGCGCCTGGCCCAGACCCTCTCCTACGAGGAGGGCAAGCTGATCGCAGAGGCGCGCGGTGAGGTGGGCAAGACCGCCCGCTACCTCGAATTCGCCGCGGGAGACTGCCGCCGCATGACCGGCGTGACCGCGGAGTGCGAGGTGCCCGGCGCCCTGGGCATGACCCTGTGGCGGCCTTTAGGCGTGGTCGGCCTCATCACGCCGTGGAACTTCCCGGTGTGTATTCCCCTATGGAAGATCGCTCCGGCCATCGGCGCGGGCAACGCGGTGGTGCTCAAGCCCGCCCCCGAGACCCCTGCGACGGCGCACATCATCGCTGAGCTGTGCCTGGAGGCGGGGGTGCCGCCGGGCGTGGTGAACGTCGTCCACGGCGACGCCGCTCCGGCGAAGGCGCTCATCGAGCACCCCGACGTCGCGGCCATCAGCTTCACCGGCTCCACCGACGTGGGCCTGGCGATCGAGGCCCGCTGCGGCGCGCTGCACAAGCGCATCCAGTGCGAGATGGGCGGCAAGAACCCCATCATCGTGCTCGACGACGGCGACGTCGCGGCGGCGGCGGCGGCGGCGGCCAAGGGCGGATTCGGCTCCACGGGGCAGCGCTGCACGGCCACCAGCCGGGCCATCGTCATGGAGAGCGTGGCGGACGCGTTCGTCGAGCGGGTCACCGCGCTGGCGGCGGAGGTCCGGGCCGGTCACCCGCTGGACCCCGCCACCACCATGGGCCCCTCCGTCAGCGAGCGGCAGCTCGCGCAGGTGCTCCGGTACATGGACATCGGCGCGGGCGAGGCCGAGCGGCGCTGCGGCGGCGCGCGGCTCACGAACGGCGCGCTGGAGCGCGGGTACTTCCCGGCGCCCACCGTGTTCGACGGGGTGTCCCCCACCGCGCGCATCGCCACCGAGGAGATCTTCGGTCCCGTGCTGTCGGTGATCCGCGTGGACTCCCCGGAGGCCGCCATCGCGGCGGCCAACGGCGTGCGCTACGGCCTCACCGGCTCGGTCTTCACCCGCGATCTCAGCCGCGCGTTCGAGGTCATAAAGCACCTCGACGCGGGCATCACGCACGTCAACAACCCCACGATCGGCGGCGAGGCCCACATGCCCTTCGGCGGTATCAAGCACACCGGCACCGGTCCGCGCGAGATGGGCCCCGAGGCCTGGAAGTTCTACGCCGAAGAGAAGACGGTCTACATCAACCACGCCGGCGGCGCCCGCGCGGGGAACCTGTATTGAGGAGAGGCTGCTGATGGAGCGTTGGATTCTGCTGTCGCTGCTCCTCGCGTGCGGCGACAAAGACGACACCACCGAAGACGAAGGCTGGACCGCAGAGACCACCGGGGGGACCACCACAGAGACCGCCACAGAGACGACCGGGGGGACGACCGGGGGGACGACCGACACCGGCACCACCTCCACCGCGCCGAGCGATCCAACGCCCTTCGAGCTGACCATCGCCGGAGACATGTCCGAGACGTTCACGTTCGATCAGTACGACTGTACCTACCCGATGGGATCCACCAACCTGCGGGTGTTCTGGCGCGACTCGGCGCAGTCGCACTACTTCGTGCTGGTCGCAGAGCTGCTGGGCACGTTCGAGGGCCAGCCGGGGACGTTCACGGAGACCGAGCACGGCGCGCGCGTGAAGATGCAGGAAGAGGCGGGCGGGGAGAACCGCTATTTCGCTTCTGGTGAGGGAGACACAGTGGAGATCGTGGTCGACACGATCGACGAGACCAGCGTGTATGGATCGTTCAGCGTCTCCGCAATGGGCGGCGAGGACGGCACGATCACGCTCTCGCCCCAGCCGATCCCGATCTGGTGTCCCCAGCTCAATTGAGCCAGGATCAATTGAGAGCAGGATCAATTGAGAGCAGGATCATATCGAGGACGACCTCAATAGAGGACGACCTCATTAGAGGATGGGGCTCCCGGAGCGCTCGGTCAGGCCGCTCCAGGAAAAGAGATATCCAATGATCGGCGTGGAGGCGCGAGCCCATTGGCTCGCCTCGCTCGCAGTCGTATCTGGATACTTCCAGAGCGTGGCGAGCCGAGGGGCGACGCGCATCCGCGTCGAGGGTGGATAGGGGTTTTTCTGGAGCGGCCTCACTCCGGAGTCGGTGCCTCCGGTGGTGCCGCCCCCCGTGGTGCTCCCCCCGGTCGTACCGCTGTCTTGCGGGGTGGTCCCCGAGCCGGTCGCATAGCCTCCGTCGCTCGACGTGCCGTACTCACCCGGGGTATGGCACTCATCGTCGTCACCAAGGTACTGGTCGTCCGGGCACGCGCGGTCGTCCTTGCCCGCGCAGCCGGTCGGGAGGAGGAGGGAGAGGAGGGGGAAGAGGAAGGGGAGTTGCCTCATGAGTCTCCTTTGGAGAACGGCCGCGAAGGGGCGATAACCGTTGCGTCCTCGGTCTGCTCTCGGAGCCAACTGCGCGGCGTGCCCGGTCAGCCTGAGATGATCCCGCTGATCCCCTGCACCCCGGTGAGGTGATCGTTCGGGTCGATGCCCGCCGCCAGCAGGAGGGTGGCCCCCAGCTCCTCGACGTTCAGATCATGGCCGTCGTCATCGCGCTCACCCGTCTCACGATCGATCCGGACCCCGCGATAGGAGCTGTCGAAGCCGCCGATCACCCGCCCGCCGGTGATCCGCGGACCGACCAGCATGGCGGAGGTGTGGGGCCAGTGGTCCTTGCCGTCACTGGCGTTGAGCTGCGGCGCGCGCCCCATCTCACTGAGCACGACGACCATCGTCTCGTCGATCAACAGATCGGTGGAGGTTCCGGGCGTGGCGGCCAGGCGGTCCATCAGCACGGCCAGGTTGGAAAACAGGCTCTCGAAGTTGGACGACTGGGTCTCGTCGTTGCGGGTGTGGGTGTCCCAACCGTAGTTGGAGCTGAGCATGGCGCAGCGGCTGATGCCCATCGAGAGGGCGTCGGTGGCGACGGTGATCTGAGAAGCCAGCTCGGCGCCGCCGCTCCAGTCCAGCACGCTGGCGAGGTCCTCGAGGTCGGACGCGCGCTCCTGGGCCGTGAGGTAAGACGACGCCCGCTCGCGGAGCGCGGCCGAGGGGTGGGGCTCGGCGATCGCGGCCAGCCGGCGGGACAGATAGCGGTCGATGATGTCTTCTGCCGAGGTGCTCGGCCTCCCCGTCTGGAGTTTGCTCCAGTCGATGATGGTGCCGTCGAGCATGCCCTCAAGCTGCCCGGAGCTGCCGGTGCGGGTCGCCGGGCCGGGGTACGCGGGGCCGGAGATGACGATGTGCGGCAGCGCGTAGTCACCCCTGCAGGTGCGCCCCACGATGGAGGGCCAGTCGCTATGCTCGGTGCTGGTCGAGCCGGTGAGCATCAGCCGCAGGCAGCTGTCGTGGGCCGCGCCGGGGACCTGCAGCCCGTTGAGGATGAGCGTGCGGTCGTGGTGGCGGCTGAAGAACCGGTCGACCGATGGGCGGTCTGCGTGGGCGACCCAGGTGAGGTCTCCGAGGTCGACGGCCTCGGCGCTGCGCTCGACGTCGACCATCCCGTTCCAGGACTCGTCGGTGAAGACCCGCGTGGGATCCCAGCCGCCGTAGTTCATGACGAAGATGAACTTGAGATCGTGGCCCGAGACGACCTGCCCTGCGAGCGCGCTTCGGAAGGGTAGGGTGGCGGCCCCGAGGAGGCCGCCAGCGCCACAGAGCATGTGTCGTCGGCTGAGGTTTTGCATGGCTCCGGACCGGATCAGGTGTCTATCCCATCGGACCGGCCCCATCAGGGGCGCACCAAGGACGCGACGCAGCGTGATTTCCGTGCGGGCACCCAGCGGTCCGAGTGGGGCCTGTCCACCTCATCCCGGGCGACGAGCATCCGGCGCAGACTCACTGGAGTCGATGGCTGCGCTACTCGACCTGCAGCACGCCCACCGCAGAGACGCTCTCGTCCCAGGCGATGATCTTGACGAAGTAGTCCGCGAACGGCAGCTCCGAGGCGTCGTAGTCGAGCGAGACCTCGACCCGGCCATCGACCACTTCTGCGGTCGCGTCGGCGATGGTCTTGTCCATGGCCTTCGCCCAATTCGCCTGAGCGGTCTCGGCGTCCAGGTCGTCCTCGAGCTCTTCGAGAGCCTCAAGGATGACAGTGCGCTCGACCTCGAGTGTCACGGTCGCGGTGCCAGAGACCACGCTCGGGGTCTCGGCCGTGATCACCAGGCTGCCGCTGTCGAAGTCGCCGTCCGAGACCAGCTCGACGTCTTCGGTCGGGAGGTTCAGCGTCAGGGCCGGGTCGCCGAGCAGGTTGTACAGGTCGAGGTGCTGCCTCAACACCCGCTCCTGCGCCTCCTCGTCGTAGCCGAAGACGACGGCGTAGGTGGACGCGAGGTCGCGGAAGTCGTCGTCGTTGTCGACGGCCTGCCGCTTGGCCTCGACGATGGCCTGCCCGATCGTCTGGTGACCGCCGTCGAAGATGGCGCGCTGGAGCTCGTACGGCAGCACCGTGTTGCCGTACACATCGGAGATGTCCACGCTGGCGAAGGCCCCGACCGGGCCCTCAGGCTGGGCCAGCACGATCTCGGCCAGTGAGTCTTCGTCGCCCTTGAAGTCGCCGTTGAGGCAGGCGAAGAACGCCGCGAAGGGCATGCGTGTCGTGCCGACCAGCTCGTGGACGCGGTCGGTCGGCAGGCCGTCGGCCCACGCAGAAGAGCCGTGCCCGAGGTAGGTCGTCAGCACCGCGCCGTCGTTGAAGAAGTCGATGACCTTGTCTTCGAACGGGGTGTAGTAGTAGTCGCTGTCGGGCTCGTCGTAGACCCCCAGGACCTCGTAATTGTAGTCCACCGTGTCGATGCCCTCGAGCACCGCGGTCTCGATGGCGCCGTCGAGCGCGTCGTCGAAGCCGGGCTGCCCGGCGTAGATCGCCACCCGCCGGTCCCACGGGCCGGGCGCGTGGTCCAGCTCGTGGCGCTTCGCTTTGTCGAGGTACGCCGAGACCTCCTCGGCCGAGGACACCGGCAGGCGGCCGACGGCGACCTCTGGGACGTCGTCGCCGTCCAGATCGCCGTAGGCGTTGTCGGTGTAGCAGTCGCCGAGGTCGTTCTCGCAGGGAAAGACCCCGATGCCACCCAGGCCCACCGTGTCGCCCAGAATCAGCAGGTACAGGGGCGCGTCGCCCGCTGCGGCTTGTTGTCGCGTCAGCAGATCGCGCACCTGCTGGACGGGCGCCAGGCTACCCCCACCTTCGCCCAGGAACGCGACCAGCACGGCGTGGCCGGTCTGCTGCCGCCAGGCGGCGTACTCAAGCGCCGGCTCGGACATGCTCTCGTAGGCGAGGATCACGTAGTTGGCGTCCGCTGCGCCCGTGGTCGTGGTGATCTGTGCGCTCCCGGTCGCGGCCGCGCCGGCGTCGGTGCCGGTCGAGATGGGCTGATCGGCGCAGCCGAGGATGAGCGATGCGAGCAGAAACACGGTGGTACCCTCCAAACGAACCGGGGTGGCCCTCCTCCAGGATAGCCCGTCACCGCCAGAGCGGGACGCCGGGGAATGAGAGACACAGGCAGCAGACGCAGGTTAGTTCCCCCGACAACCCGGAGGTCCGATTGGCGCCCGTCCACCTCATCCTGGGCGACGAACATCTCCTCGTGCAGCGCGAGATCGACGCGGTCATCGCCGAGGCGCTCGGCGGGCCGACGACCGGCTTCAATTTCGCGCGCTTCTCCGCCGCCGACGGCGCCTCAGGGGCGCTGGAGACCGCCCGCACCATGCCGATGATGGTGCCGCGCCGGGTGGTCCTGATCAGCGAAGTGGAGCAGGCCGAGGTGCCGCTGGTCGACGCGGTGCTGGCCTACATCGAGCATCCCAGCCCGTCGACGGTGCTGGTGATGACCGGCCGCAAGCTGCCGCCCGTGAAGGGCGGGCGGAAGCTCACCCCGCGGATCAAGAAGATGGGCGGACAGGTCAAGCGCTGGGGCCGCGAGCGGCCGATCCCGTTCGCGCGCCAGCACGCCCGCGCGCAGGGCTGCGACCTCACCGAGCCGGCCGCCGCCCTGCTGGTCGACTTCATCGGCAGCGGCCTCACCCGGCTGGCGAACGAGGTCGACAAGGCCGCCTGCTACGTGGGCGGGAGCGGGACGATCGGCGAGGCCGACATCGCCGCGCTGTGCAGCCCGGCGTCCGAGGGAGAGATCTGGGGGCTCACCGACGCCATCGTGGCCCGCGACACTGACCGCGCGCTGACGGCCACCCACCGGCTGATGGGGTCGTCGGGGAGCGCCCACCGCCTGCTCGCGATGATCACCTGGCAGATCCGCGAGCTGCTCATGCTCCAGGGCGCGCTGCGGCAACGGCGCAGTCCCCCGGGGAGCTGGGGCCGCAATCAGCGGAAGCTGCGGGCGGCCCGAGCGCGGCTGGAGCGGCACCCGATGCGACCGGCGCCCATCCTGGAGGCGCTCACGCGGGCGAACCGGCGGCTCAACAGCGCGCGGGTGGGAGAGCGTCGAGTCTTCGAGGCGCTGGTGTTGGAGCTGACGACTGGCTGAGCGGTCTCAAGCCCCCGTGGCTCCGGTCATCGGACCGGCCAGGATCCGGTTCGATGACCTGTGCGTCCTCTCCTGGGGGGCCGCCCTCAGGCTGTGGGTCGCGACGAGCGCACTGTTCTCGGTCTTCTGCATCTCGCCGTCTCGGGGTAGGAGCGGATCGTATCCGCTCACCCGGTGAACGGATACGAGGAGAAGTGGGGTTGTCGACCCCTGAGGGAGTTCCAACAGGTGCAGAATGCTCAACATCAGGCCCACCTGATGACCCGGGATGCCCATGACCCAGAGTGATCGATGCCGGTCCGCCGGCCTCAAACTGGAACGCCTGGTATTAGGAGTCCTGTTGCGGCAGCCGGAGTTGATCTCCGAGGTGTCTCAGACGTTGACGATCAACGCCTTCGTACATGCCTGGCATGCGGCTCTTTACCAGCTCCTGTGTGACATTGATCGCGAAGGTGGAGCTCTCCAAGCAGCGGAA
>CAYXGP010000210.1:0-14769 GCA_964464515.1 uncultured Enterobacterales bacterium | reverse complement strand
CGCGCGTTGGGGTTGGCCACCCCCCGGGGTTGGCCGCGGCCGGCGGCGCCCGGGGCGGGGGCGGGGGGGCCGGGGGGGGGGGGGGGGGCGGGCCGCGCGACCAGCCCGGAGGCGTTGGGCATCCCCGTGAGGGCGAAGCACTCCTTGATGCTGCACGGAAGCCCGGTCCACTCGGGTGCGTCTGTCTCGCGCAGCGCCGCGTCGGCCGCCGCCGCCTCTGCGCGGGCCTGCGCGAACCGCTCGCAGACCATCGCGTTCAGCGTGGGGTTCACCCGCTGGATCTGCGCGATGTGCGCCTCTGTGATCTCCACCGACGACAACGCGCCGTCCCGCAGACGCTGGCGGAGGGCGGTGGCGGAGAGCAGCCGCGGGTCTTCGGTGGTCACGCCGATCACTCCATCAGGGCGGGGATCATCAGGGCGGGGGGGCCAGGGAGCGCAGGATCTCCACGTTCGCCCAGCCCTGCGTCAGGTAATCGTAGTCACCGTCGGCGGGGGGAAATTCCAGAGGGTCGAGCACCAGATGTCGGATCCCTGGGGGAAGCGCCGCGGTCACCGCGGGGGTCGGCGTGCGCTCCCACAGCAGCACGCTGCCCGCCGTGAGTTCTCTGGCCAGCGCCATCCGCCGCGCGGCCTCCGGCGGCGTCTTCGGGTCCAGATCCAGATCGCGGATGTCCATTCCTGTGGCGCGCGCGAGGTACGCGTACGACGCATGCGCGGCGAAGAGCGGGACCGCTCCGGGTGGCGGCGCGGCCTCGCCGAGCGCCGTCGATAGATCGCGGAGCTGCGACTCCACGGCCTGCCGCCTGGCAGAGAATCCCTCGGCGTCTTCCGGCCACGCGCGCGACAGCCCCGCCTCGATGTTCCGGGCCTGCGCGATGAAGCTGCTCGGGTCGAGCCAGGTGTGGGGATCGACCGCTCCGTGGCTGTGGGCGCCAGCGCCGTGGCTGTGGGTGGGGTCTGCTGTGGCGATCAGCGCGACGCCGGCCGCGCTGTCGATCAGCCGGCTTGGGGGCAGTGCGGCCGTCGCCATCCACGCCTCGTAGCCGGCGCCGTTGGCGATGATCAGATCCGCGCTCGCGAGGGTGGCGATGGCGTCTCCCGATGGCTGCCAGTGCGGGGGATCGGCGTCTGGTGGCGGAAACAGGCGGACCTCCGATGTGGCGATCCGGCCGGCGAGCCAGCGCACGGGCGTGCTCAGCGCGACGACGTCGGGAGGCGCCGGGGGAGCGCTCGAGCCGCCGCAGCCCAGCAGCGGGGACAGCATCAGGATCGGCAGCGGGATCAGCAGCGGGATCAGCACTGCGTCCCGCCGTCGAGACGAAGGCCGGGTGAGAAGGTCTCCAGCACCGCGCGGTCGTGGCTGACCACCACCAGCGTCTGCGCGCGCTCCCGGAGCAGGTCCAGCACGCCGTCTCGCAGCGCTCTGTCGAGGCTGGCGGTGGGCTCGTCGGCGAGCACCAGGGGCGGCTCTCCCACCAGCGCCCGCGCGATCCCCACCCGCTGACGCTCCCCCTGCGAGAGCTGCGCTGGCCGACGCGTTCGTCGGTGCCCGAGCCCCAGCCGATCGAGGAGCTCGCGGGCTCTCTCTCGCGCGTCGCGATCGAGCCGAGCGCTGAGCCGCAGCGGCAGCAGTGTGTTCTCCAGCGCATCCAGCGAGGGGACGAGGGGGGTGTCCTGGAGCACCTGCCCGATGCGGGTCAGCCGGAGTCGGCGACGCTCGGGCTCCGGGCAGGATGGCAGGTCCAGCCCCAGGGTGCGCAGACGCCCGCTGTGGGGACGGAGTGCCCCGGACAGCAGGGCCAGCAGGGTGGACTTCCCGCTGCCCGAGGGGCCGGAGATCGACACCTGATCGCCCGCGCTCACCTGCCAGCGGGAGACATGGAGCGTGAAGGCGGTCCCCTCCGCGCGGGCGCCGCGCGAGAAGCGAAGGTCGGCCACGTCGATCATGAATCGCGCGCCTGCGGCAGGTTCGCGAGGGCATCTGACCACGCAGGTTGTTTCTCCTCGCGTGAACGCCGCGAGAGCGTCAGGCTGCTCGTTGCGGCGTCGGAGTTCGAGGGGATCGGCAGCGCCGCGCGGCAGGTGCGGAATGCAGGGTGCTGATGTAGGCCTCTCTCTGCGTGATACACCCCAGAGAAGCGGACAAGGCGAGACTCTACATAACCAGACGTGACCACGAGCCTCCCCAGGATAGAGTCGCCGGGAGGAATTGCTAACGCGGGACCCTGACACTCAACTTCTGTCACCTGTGTCTCTCAACTTGTAGCAAGCGGCAGCCGTGACCTACAGTTCTGTGGTCGGCCCACCGGAGAAAACGCGCGAATGCCCCACGGCACCATCGAGGAGATCGCGGAGCGGTACGCTCTGAGCGACGCCGATCGCGCGGTGTTGCACAACCTCATCGCGCCTGATGAGGACTACACCGTCATCGAGTCCGTCATGGCCTCGGTGGTGGACTACCGGCCGGTCAGCGTCCCTGACGAGCTGCAGCCCTCCACGTCGCGGGAGCGGATGATCCCCCGTCCGCTCGGCGACTCGTCGCGGTACCAGGTGGTGGGTCTGCTGGGCGCGGGCGGCATGGGCGACGTCTGGCGCGTCCGCGATCCCGTGCTCAACCGCGCGATGGCGATGAAGATCCTGCGGCCTGAGCTGCTCGTGAAGGACGACGCCGTTCGGCGCTTCGTCAACGAGGCGCAGCTCACCGCGCAGCTCCACCACCCGGGGATCCCCGCCATCCACGAGCTGGGATCGCTCCCCGACAACCGGCTCTATTTCACGATGCCGGAGATCAAGGGGCAGACCCTCGGCGAGGTCATCACCGACGTCCACCTGGCGCTCCGACGCTCGATGACCACCACCCCGACCGGGTGGACGCCAGGCCGGCTGATCGACGCCTTCCACAAGGTCTGCGACGCCGTCTCGTACGCGCACTCGCGCGGCGTGGTTCACCGCGATCTCAAGCCCAGCAACATCATGGTCGGGCGCCACGGCGCCGTCCAGGTGGTGGACTGGGGGTTGGCGAAGGTGCTGGAGAGGCGGACGGGAGCTGCCGGCACGGCGCGGTTCGTGCCGCACCGTCCAGGGTACATCCAGGTCTCGGGGACGCCCACATACATGTCTCCCGAGCAGGCCCTGGCGGGCAGCGAGGTGGATCCCCGCAGCGACGTCTACTCTCTGGGCGCCATCCTGTACGAGATCCTCTCCGGCAGTCCGCCCTACCGCGGCCGCGACTCCAAGGAGATCCTGGGCAAGGTGCTGTCCGGTCCGCCGCCTTCGCCGTCGCTGCAGGCCAAGTGGCGCCCGCTTGAGCTGGTGGAGGTGTGCCAGCGTGCGATGGCCCGCGAGCTCGCGGAGCGGTACGCCACGGCCGCCGAGGTCTCCGGTCAGCTCGTCGATTGGCTGGACGGGGTCAGTCAGCGGGAGCAGGGGCTCGCGCTGGTCGCGCAGGCCGCTGCGGCGGCGGGATCCGGCAGGGAGCTGCGGGTGCAGGCCGCGCGCCTCCGCTCCGAGGCCGGCGCGGTCCTCTCTGAGCTCGATCCTGACAGCTCGGAGGAGCTGAAGCGCGTCGGCTGGGATCGCGAGGACCAGGCGGATAACCTCGAGCGGGAGGCCGTCCTGCTGGAGCTGGAGCAGGAGCAGCTGCTGCGCGCGTCGCTCACCTATGTCAGCGATCTCGCCGAGGCGCACGCCGCGCTGTCTGCCAGCTACCAGATCGCCCACGAGAAGCAGGAGGCGCTCCGCAACCACGGCGGCGTCGCCCGTCTGGAGCGGCTGCTCTATACCCATGCCAGCGCGCTGCCCGCGGAGCACCCGGCGCGCGCGGAGTACTTCGCCTACCTCAAGGGAGACGGTGCGCTGTCGCTGGTGACCGAGCCGATGGGGGCGAAGGTCAGCCTTGAGCGCTACGAGGTGCGACACCGGCGGCTGGTTCCCGTGCCGATGGGCTCGCTGGGGCGCACCCCCCTCGTGCAGCTCAGTCTGCCGATGGGCAGCTACCTGCTGCGTCTGCAGATCCCCGGACGCAAGGAGCTGTGCTACCCGGTCACCATCGGTCGGGGAGAGCACTGGGACGGCGCGCCCCCCGGTGAGATGGACCCGCAGCCCGTGCACCTGCCGCTGGCGCGGGCGGTGGGCACCGACGAGTGCGCGATCCCCGCCGGATGGTTCTGGTCCGGCGGCGATCGCCAGGCCCTCCAGGGGCTCCAACGCCAGCGGGTCTGGTTGGAGGGCTTCGCGATCCGGCGGTTCGCGGTGACCTCCCAGGAGTACCTGGTCTTCATCAACGATCTCATCGCTCAGGGCCGCACCGACGAGGCGCGCCGCATGGCGCCGCAGTCCGCCGGGGCGGGCGCCGCGGCCATGCGCACGGCGCTTCCCTTCGGGGGGGCTTGGGGGCAGGGGGAGGAGTCCACCGACGACCAGGCTCCGGTGACCTGGATCGAGTGGAGCTGTGCGCTGGGCTACACCCGCTGGCTGTCCGAGCGCACGGGGCTGCAGTGGCGTCTCCCCAGCGAGCTGGAGTGGGAGAAGGCCGCCCGCGGGGTCGACGGCCGCCTCTTCCCCTGGGGAGACCGCTTCGATCCGTCGTGGTGTGGGGTGCGCGAGAGCGAGATCTCCAGCGCCCCGCCGGTGGACAGCTTCCCGGTGGACGAGAGCCCCTACGGCGTCCGGGGCATGGCGGGGAACGTCATGGAGTGGACCGCGAGTCCCTGGCGCACCCAGGGGCCCGCCATCGCCGACGGTCGGCCGCGCTCGCCGCAGGACCAGGAGGCCTCGGCCCGGGGCGCGCTGCGGGTCGTGCGCGGCAGCACGTGGTGGCGATCGAGCGAGCTGGCGCGCTGCGCTGCCCGCGACGCCAGTCCCGCGGTGGCGCGGCTGGGCTTCCTCGGGTTCCGGCCCGTGCGATCACTCGCTGGACAGGACGTCGTCCCCGCCTCTGTGAAGATGTCCCTGCTGTGAGTGGGGTCCCTGCTGTGAGAGGGGCCCTTGCTGTGAGGATGTCTCTGCCGTGAAGGGCCCCCCGATCGACGGCGCCGTCGTGGTCATCACCGGGGCCTCTTCCGGGATCGGGCGGGAGCTGGCGCGGCTGATCGCGCCCCGCGCGCGGGTGCTGGTCGTCGTGGCTCGGCGGGTGGAGCTGCTGGTGGCGCTTGCCGCCGAGCTGGCTGGCGCCGTGGTCGATATCAAGCCCTGCGACCTGTCCGACCTCTCCGCCGCCGATCGCCTGATCGCGGAGGTCGAGCGCGATCACGGCGGGGTGGACGTGCTCATCAACAACGCCGGAATGGGTGACCTCGGGCTGTTCACCACTGCGCCCTGGTCCAGGATCGAGGCCATGCTCCGGGTCAACGTGCTCGCGCTGACCTTCCTGACCCACCGGGTGCTGCCGCGCATGGTCGCCAAGCGGCGCGGGGGGATCCTCAACATCTCGTCGGGTTTCGGCCTCACGTGGATGCCGCTCGCGGCGGCCTATGTCGGGAGCAAGCACCACGTCACGGCGTTCACCGAGGCGCTGCGGACCGAGCTGGCCGGGACCGGCGTGGTGGTCACGCAGTCGTGCCCGGGGCCTGTGCGCACCGGCTTCTTGAAGGTGGCCGGCAACCCGCTGAGTCGGAAGCCGCCTGCGCTGCTGGAGATCTCCGCGGCTCGCTGCGCTGCGGTCAGCCTGGCGGCGTTCGAGCGGAGAGACGCGCTGGTGGTGCCGGGAGTGATGGCGGAGCTGCTGATCGCTTCCGGGCGGCTCACCCCGAGCTGGGTGCTGCGCATCCTGTATGGACTGGTCATGCGGGTGCTGCGGCCGCGGCTGGCGCAGCGCTCGGGGTTAGAACCCCGCGCGTCAGCACGACCCGCAGCGCCGAGCGGCTCCATCCCTCGATGGTCTGGACGACGTTCCGAGGGACCCCCGGGCACCTCCGCGACAGCAGCGCGAAGATCTCCTCAGGATGGTGCCAGACCAGCCACGCGCGCAGCCCTTCTGCTCCAGGAGATAGCGATCGACCACGTCTCGGGCCAGGCACCGCCCGAGCCGCTCGAGCTGGAACCGCTCCCACGGCGTGACCGCGCCGGGGGGCACGACGAACTCGAGATCGGAGCTGACCCAGACCGGCGGCCTCGGCGGATCGGTGGCTGACGCCCAGACCCGGCCATCCGCGGTGGCTGCGATCAGCACGTCCTCCTGCCGGATGAGCCCGAGCCGCTCGATGCGCCGCAGCAGCCGCAGCAGCGCGACCTGCTCCACCGCCTCGAAGCTGGCCGCGTCGTAGGGCCGCATCGCCTCGCCCTCCAGGTGGGGGTAGACCGGCTGGCCGGCGCGACGCCAGGCGGGGAAGAGCACATCGCGGTGCTGCAGTTGCAGCAGCTCGGCGAAGATCAGCACGTCGATCGCGCCGGTACCCGCCGCCCCGAGCGCGGCCCGGACCGCCGGCAGGAGGACGTGCTGATCGCGGTCGACCAGCCGGTGCACCAGCCGATCGATCGCCTCGGCGGTGGTGCCGGAGAGGGTGTTCTCCAGGCCGAGTTCGAGGTGGAGCCGGCGGGTCAGGGGGGCCATCGAGACCGCACCGAGGGCCTCCAGCGCCCGGAGCGCGCGGGACCAGCGGCGCTCATCGTCGAACTGTCCCGACGCCGTCAAGTCCGGCGCCCCGAGCCGCCGGCCCAGCTTGCGACCGCAGGTCCGGCCGATCGTACCAGCGTGGGTGCGCCGGGGCGTGACGTGGTGCAGGGCGGCGGCGAGCGAGGCCATGTCGTGCAGCAGGGCGATCGGGCCGGCCGTCTGTTCGCTGAGATCGTCGGTGAGGTCCATCACCGCCTCGGAGAAGTCGTAGGGCTGCTGCTGCGGCTGCGGAAGGTCGGGGTGGAGCCGGTACGGCCCGGTGTAGGGCGCGCTGTCCGACGGGTTCGGCATCATCAGGCCGGCGCCGACCAGTCCGCGGACCGCGGGGCCGTCCTCCTCGGGGTCCCAGGCGTGCAGACCGATCGCGATGTCGTCGAGCGCGTGCCGCTGGGCGGCGTGGAGCACCCGCCGGAGCGCTACGGGCAGCCCGTCGATGATCTGAAGGAGCCCCGCAGTTGATGTGGCGATGTCGGTAGCCGGGCGCCGGGCGTAGCGGATCAGCACCCGCTCCGAGAGCCCCCGCGCTTCCAGGGCGTCCAGAAGGCCGCGTTCGCTCGTGACCTCTCGCTCGGAGTCCTCCGGGGTGCCCGCGACAAACGCCTCGACGTCCAGCAGGGCCCAGGAGCTGTGGTCGGCGACCGAGAGGACCGAGACCGCTCTCACGACGCCGCTTCGATCCGGTAGGGGTAGCCCTGCTCGGTGACGAAGAGCTGACGTCGCTCGGCGAGGTCCTGCTCCCGGGAGTCCTCGGTGACGATGGTGTAGAACCACGCCTGGTTCTCTCCGCTCTTGGCGCGGAGCACACGCCCGAGTCGCTGGGCCTCCTCCTGCCGGCTTCCCCAGGTGCCCGCGATCTGGATGGCGACGGCGGCGGTGGGGAGGTCGATGGCGAAGTTGCCGACCTTCGACAGCACCAGCGCGGTGATCTCGCCGCACCGAAACCGCTCGAACAGCGCCTGCCGCTCGGCAGCGGGGGTCTTTCCGGTGATCAGCGGGAGCCGGAGCCGGCGGGCGATCCACTCCAGCTGATCGAGCCATGTGCCCAGGATGAGGGCGGATCGCCCGGCGTGTCGGGCCAGCAGCGCTTCGACCACGGCGACCTTGCGGGCGTTCTTCGCAGCGATGGAGAACTTCTCACGCGCGCTCGCCCGGACATAGCGCTGGCGGTCAGCGGTAGACAGCGGCACCCGGATCTCCACGCACGTCGCTGCGGCGATCCAGCCCTGCTCCTCCAGCGTCTTCCACGGCAGGTCGAACCGGCGGGGGCCGATCAGCGCGAAGACGTCTCCCTCGCGGCCGTCTTCGCGGACCAGGGTGGCGCTCGTGGGATCACCCAGGAGGCCGGAGACCTGACCGAGCTGGCGGACCTCCTCCAGATCTTCGGGGGAGTCGGCCTCCAGGCGCAGCCACTTGCCGTCCCGGGTCAGGCGGAGGCGACCGTAGCGGGCCATCCGATCGGCGATCAGCGGCCCCACGCGTTCGGGCACGGGGTACTTCGCCAGGTCCCGGAGCGCTGCGAGCACCGACTCGGCGGTGTGCCCGGCGGCGGCCGCGTTCCACAGGGTCAGGCTGGTGAGCCGCCAGGTGTGCAGGTACTCCGGGCTCTTGATGAGCTCCGCGAATGGCAGCAGGGCGTCGCGGGCCTCGGCGTAGCGCGGGCTGAGAACCACCACGAGGATGGTCAGGTCGCTCTGCACGACGAGCGGGTTGTCCGGGATGTACTGCATGGCGCGCCCGGACCCTGACCGGCACCCCGGGCTCGTCGGCGCGTCCGGCTTCCATCCGAGGGGCGGCACACCCCTCGCCGGGACGGGCCGCGGTGGTTCCAGATCAACGATCACCCCACGAGCGAGGCCCCGGATCGGACGGCGTCGTTACGGTCCACGCAGCTCAGCGCACAGCTCTTCGCGCCACTCGGCGAGCACACGGAGTGCCCGCAGCACTTCGAGGAGCAGATGGCCCCCAGGAAGATCACCGTCGTCGGCGCCGGCCCCGCGGGGCTGGCTGCGGCCGAGGCGCTCCTGGATCTGGGCAGAGGCGCGGTCTCCGTGCGCATGGCTACCATCGGACACCTCCTGGGAGGAAAGGCGGCGTCGTGGCGGGCCCCCGACGGGCGGGTGGTCGAGCACGGCCAGCACATCATGGTGGGCTTCTACGAGCAGCTCCGGGGGCTGCTGCGCCGATCGGGCGTCGACGCGAGAGCGACCAGTTGGTCCCCCCAGGGGCACTTCCTCATCTACGAAGATCGCGATGATCGGGTCCACCACCTCTACCTCGGACCGAACACGCCTCGGGTCCTGATCGAAGGGCTGCTCTACAGCGGCTTCACGCTGGCGGAGAAGGCGGCCTTCCTCGGGTTCTTCGCGCGGGCCGCCCCGGCGATCATCGGGGGGGTCTCTCCGTCGCACGACGACATCTGCTTCACGGCGTGGTGCCTGAAGCGTGGCCTCCCGCCGTCGTTTGTAGGGACCAATGCGTGGCGGGCGATGACCGAGGTCTACATGAACTGGCCCCGCGAGGTCTCCGCGTATGCGCTCCTCCGCACGGTTCGCCTCTCCGCCCGGGACTTCTCCACGAGCGAGGTCCGCTTCCCCGCCGGAGGGATGAGCGAGCTGTGGTGGGGCCCGATCGCCCAACGGATCGAGGCCCTGGGAGGGCAGCTCGTGCGGCGCCAGAAGCTGGTGGGTCTGGCGCACGACGATCAGCGCCTGTCTGGTCTCGTGTTCGCTTCTCCGGTGCCCCACCCCCCAGACGATCCCTACTCGAACCGTTCGGTGCCCACGTTGGAGGGCAGCGCCCGGACCGAGGCCTGCGACGCAGCGATCGTCACCGTTCCCGCCTCGGAGATGGCCCTGATCGTGTCTGCGGACCCGGGCCTCGCGGCCCTGCCTGGGCTGGGGAACGTCCCGCGCTTGTGTTCGGTGTCTCCCCTGGCTCTGCAGGTCTGGCATCGCGCACCGGTCACCAATCGGCGACGCTCGGTGGTCGGGGGGCTCGCGCCCCCGCTGGGCTTCGTCGTTGACAACAAGCCCATCTACCCGGAGTACAGAGACGACGAGCATTTCGGATCCGTGTTGCACTTCGCAGGCCAGGAGACGGCCTTCGAGCATCTCTCGGACGACGAGATCCTGGCGGGGGCGCTGGCCTCGGTGCGGCGGGTGCCGGGCTACGAGGCCATCGATCGCGCGGGTGTCCTGGACTGGTGTGTGCTTCGCCATCGCGGGCCCCACAAGCAATACTGGGATGCCGAGCCCGGCTCTCTGCGTTTCAAGCCGCCGTCCCGGACGGCTCTCCGGGGGCTCTACCTGGCGGGTGACTGGGTCCGCTCTTCGATCGACATCCCCTGCATGGAGGGGGCGGTGCGATCCGGCCGCGAGGCCGCGCGCCTCGTCCTCGCCGATCTGGGGGTGCGCAGGTGAGGTCGGGCCTGTCTGGTCTGCTGGCGCCGCTGGCCCTGTGTGTCCACGCTGGCCTTCTCGGCTGCTCGCGGACTGCGCTCCGGGTTCCCCCCGAGGGCGCTGAGATCACGCTGCCGGCAGATCACGGCCCCCACGAGTCTGCGCAGACGGAGTGGTGGCACCTGCATGCCGACGTCCGCGATACCCTCACCGGCGAGCCCGCGCATTTCTTCGCCGGCTTCATCGCGCAGCGCACCGACCTCGACCGCGCGCTCTTCGTGCCGATTCGGTTGGGCGTCAATCCGTTCCACGCCGCGTACGCCCAGGTGGTCACCGGCGGCCGGTCGTGGACCTCCGATCGGCACAATTTTCCTGATCATCTCGCAGCCCGCTTTCGGGGCGACGGCTTGAATCTGCGGCACAGCGACTGGCGCGTCGACTGGACCGGGGGCGCGGCGCACGTCGAGGCCAGCGCCGGACCGCACGAATTCGAGCTGGTGTTCACGCCCACCCGCCCGGCTGTGCTTCCTGGCGACGGCGGTCGCGTCGAGCTGCTCCCTGGCACGATCCACCAGTGGGTCCAGATGGAGGAGATGGCCGTGCGGGGCAGGTGGAAGGACGGCCGCCAGATTCGCTGGGTGGACGGCGTCGGGTTCTACAAGCACCAGTGGGGCCGGCTCTACCACGAAGACGTCGAGGCGTTCCTGTGGCTCTCGTTTGACCTCCCCGACCAGCGCTCGGTGGTGCTGGTCTGGGTGGGGACCGGAGGCGCGCTGGGCGTGCCGGGATCCCAGGGCTGGGTCTCACAGCCCGACGGCTCCACCGCGCCGCTCCCGATCGAAGACATCGCCGTACGGACGACCCGCACCTGGCGCAGCGGCCGGAGCGGCGCCACCTGGCCCGTGGCGTGGGAGGTCGAGGACGAAGACATCTCCCTGCGCGTCGAGACGGTGGTGGACGACGAGGAGCTCTGGGTCTTCCCCGCGGCCTTCTACGCCGGGCCGGCGGCGGTCCGAGGCGAGTTTCGGGGGACGGCCGTCGATCTCCAGACCGCCTTCGTCGAGCAGCTCGGCGCGGACATGCCGATCGCCCGCGAGGCCTACCGCTCTCGCCCGCCGCCGAGGTAGATCCCATGCCCGCAGACTCAAGGACCCCCCAAGCGACCCTTCGGGGCTCTCCCGGCAGCAGCCGAAGAGAGCTCATGGTGGGCGGCTGCGCATTGGTCCTGGCGTGTCTTCCACGCGACGCCGCGGCGCGGAAGATCGCCCCTCGCCATCGGTGCTCGCACACCCTGTGTCGACACCACCGCCCGGTCGATCAGGGGATCTGTGTCCTCGCGCTCGACGCCTCCGCGATCCTCTCCGACGGGTGAGACCATGATCCTCGCGCTCGCGCTCTATCTCCCCGCCCTGGCCGAGCCGGGCCGGACCGTGGTCGGTGTCATGGCGGGGCCGACCGAGCCCGCCGGGCTCATGCTCCGCGCCTCTGCCGACTACGGACTCCACCGCAGGCTCGCGGTGACGGTCGAGGGCGGAGCCCCGATCACCGACCTCGATCCCTTGCGTCTCGGCGTCGGCCTGATGGTCTCGCCTGTAAACAGCGAGTGGTGGCGGGTGGGGGTGGCGGCGATGCCTGAGCTGGTCGTGCCCCTCGCAGACGGCGTCCAGTTCGCCGATTCTCGCCTCGACGCCCGCGCCGGACTCAGGGTCCACTGGCTCGTCTTCTGGGGGATCGGGCTCTCCGGCAAACTGGATGGGGTCCTGCCCCTGGATGAGCCGCAGAGCCCCGGGTGGGAGTGGGGAGGGGGGCTCTGGGTTCGGCTGTGAAGAGACCCGGTCACCGGATGAATCCAGTGACCGGGTCCAGGAAGAAGACAACACATGGAGGGCAGGCGGCCAGCGCCACATCGCAGTTACGTGGAAAGCCGGCTTGATAGACCGGTTTTTTCGTCCATGGTTCTACGGATCTGGTATCCCGTGGGGCCTGCGGTGAGCCCGGCACAGTCCCTTCCAATGCGTTGCCTCTGGTTGATGGTTCAGGCAGCAGCGATGCGATCTGCCAGGCGATGGGTCGGAGCGAACAGCGAGGCCCAGACCAGGTCGCCGTCCTTGCGGTGGACGACCTGCCCGATGAAGTCTCGACTGGTCGCGGTGGACAGGGTGTGCCCGAGACTCTGCGCCTCGGCCGTGAGCTGGAAGTGCTGGGTGCCGAGACGGTGCATCCCCACCTCAAGCCGCACCCGGCGACGGGCCCGCCGAGCGGCGAGCGCGTCACGCAGATCCGGGAGGGTCCGGGCCCGGAGGGGCTCGGAGGGGGCGACACCGACCTGGGACTCGCCCAGGAAGGCCTCGGTGCCGTAGGCGAAGCACACCAGCGCCGGCCAGAGCTCAGCGAACCAGTCAGCGCTGGGGCCGATCTCGACGCCGACCAGAACACCGCCCAGGAAGAACAGCGCGCCGGTCTGGCCCGGACAGAGCTCGAAGCGGCTCTGGTACCGGGTCAGATCGGACCGCAGCTTGCCGATCACCTCTTCGAGGTGACCGTGGCGGCTCTTTCCGTAGCGCTTGTTGAAGCCGGTGATGTCGGTCCAGAGCTTCGAGTAGCCGTCCTGCCCGCGCAGCTCGAGGGCCCGCTGACGGAGCGCCAGCGGCAGCACGTAGAACCACTGGTCGCGCTCCTTGAGATAGCCGCCCTGACTGGCCTGCACGCAGCAGGCGTCCTCGAAGAGCAGCTTCTCGCCCGGCCTCAGAAAGGCCGAGCGACAGAGCGCGTGGTTCTGCGCGCCGAGCTGGATGTAGCCGATGTGCAGAGGCACGATGGCGAGTCCGTCCGCGGACGGATTCTCCAGCTCGACGTTGCCGTAGCCCCGCACCGCGACCAGGCGGAGACCGGTTCGGGGGCCGGCGTAGCCCGGGCGGTCTGGTCCCAGCAGCGGAACAACCGCCATCGGACCAGCCGTCTGGATGTCGCCGACCCGCCAGGGGGTCGCCGGAGTCAGGCTCGGGAACAGGGTCAGTGGGTGAAGCATGGTGTCACCTCCCTGGCGAGCTCCGTGTGGAGCGCGGCGGTCAGGAGCTGGGCTCCGCGCGGGCCGGGGGCCAGCGCACAGAGCTGGATGATGAGCTGCCGGAAGTCGTCCTGGTGCCAGAACGGCAGGTGCGGCTGGCGCGGGGCAGGTCGCCGATGGGTGAGGTCGTCGCCGGCCGTGAACATGCAGGTGCAGATCGCGACCGTGCTGTGGACCCCCACCTCGGGGAGAGCCGCGCAGACATCCGCCAGATCGCCCCGCTCGACGTTCTCGTAGCCATCGGTGATGACTGCGATGACGTCGGGCTGGTCTGCGGCGACCGCGAGGACGGCCGTCGCGAGATCCGTGGGGCCGACCGCCTGGGGCGGGAAGCCCCTGCCACCGACCGTGACCACACAAGCCTCCGCTGCGACCCGCTCGAAGACGAGCTGGAGCGCGACGGCCTGGGCGCTGAGACAGTGCTCACGATCGCCGTATCCCCGCATGGATGCAGAGAGGTCGACGACCACGCCGAGTCGGCCCTCGAACCGGGGCAGGCTGTCCACGGTGTCGTGGAGGACACGAGCCAGGATGGTCTCCAGGGGGGCCGTCGGCTCTCCCCGCAGCAGGTGCCAGAGGATCGCCGCGAGCTGACCGCGGTTGGTCGCGGTGACCGTTCGCGGAGGCTCGGAAGCCTCGGGTGCCTCTGGAGATGGGGCCAGGACCGGAGCCGGTCCCTGTCCACACAGGTATGGGACGATGGTGACGAATGCATCCGGGTTGGACGCGTGGCGCAGCAGGCGCTGACGGGTGTACCGATTCGGCTCACCTGCGGCGAGTTTACGCAGACACGCCCGAGCGACGTTCCGACCGAGGGCATGCTCCAGCAGGTCCACGACGGTGGGCCGCCGCTCCACGACCATCCGACACAGGGCCGGGTGATTGAGGAGGTATCGGAGGATGGCCCAGCGAGCGGGCTTTCGGTTGATCCGCGCCCGACGCAGCGCCAGGAACGCCGTCAGGACCATGTCCCGCGGGAGGCGGGCCAGGAGGTTGGCGACGACGCGGTCGAGCAGCCTGCACAGCTGGGTCGGGAAGCCCTGACGGGGAGACGCGAGGAGCAGGAAGAGCGCCTGCGCGCGTCCGTGATCGGAGACACCGGGGGCGACCGCGCACAGGGCGTACAGCTCTGGCTGGTCCGTGAAGAGACGGACATGGAGGTCCGCCTGGGGCCAATTCGGGCTCTGCTGGGCGCGCGGGACCGTGAAGGTCGGCATCGCGTTTGCGAGCGTAGACAGACAGGTCCGGGCGTTCTGGTGGCGAGCGGGCTGCATGGCACACCTCCGGGTGAGCCTGTCGGCGAGTGGGTGGTGAAGAGATGATGTAGAGGGGAGGGGGCCTGCACAGCGGTCCTCACCAACGAAAAAGCCCCGGCGCGGGCCGGGGCGAAGAGCGCAGAGAGGGACTCTCAGCTCATTCGACCCCGGGGCGCGACACTCCCACAGAGCGGCTGGCGCTCCACAGGTCGGCGGCGATCTGGTTGGTGGTTGACGACATCAGCAGAACCCTCCACGGTTCGACAGGGCCAAAGTAAGCAGGCGCTGCTGACCGTAAAGGGGGGAGTCACATTATCTGGGAGAAACCGAGAGCCCCTCCTGCAGCTTCCTCCGGGCAGGAGGGCGGCCTTCAACGCCAAGAGTTCTATCAGTCAATCTGACTGATAACCGGCTCCCCGACGCCCTTCCTGCC
>CAYXGP010000209.1:0-14806 GCA_964464515.1 uncultured Enterobacterales bacterium | reverse complement strand
CACATGTCCAGCGACGATCTGGTCCAGGGGACGGTACTCGCTCAGGACGCTGAAAGCTGTCTCGATGGCCAGCTCCAGCCCCGCTCCCACCTCTGCGTCTGCGAGCGCCGCAGCATCCAACCCCTCCGCAGTCAGGGCTTCGTTGAGACAGGCCGCCAGCGAAATCGTCGTCACCTGCTTGCCTCGCTGCCCGAGGCGTGTCCGCATCATCTTCAACTGCCTGCGGACCTCGAATTCCTCGTCGGGCGGGTAGATGAAGATTCCGAAGGGCATGTCATGGTAGGCACTCAACCGCGGACGCGGGTCGCGCTCTGAGAGGATGGATTCGAGGTCGCCCGTGAGGCGTGTCTTCCAAGCCTTCATGCCATCAACTCCGCGCGGGCGAATTCCGCCGCCGACGTGTACGGCAACCGCAGCTCACCGAGCGAGCCCGCCACCTCGTAGTGCAAGCGGCGGAACTGATGCAGGCGGAACAGCTCGCGCTGCACATCGTCAGGCTCCATCAAGAACATGTGCCAGTCGGGTAGATGGACGAGTCTGTGGGCATTGGGTTCGTTCTCATGAGCCGCATGAAGCAGATACACGAAGGCATCATCCGGTAGGTGATAACTGACGAACTCGCGAACTCGCGCGCCCGTCATGAGGCCAAAGTCAACCGCGAGGCGGAGGAGGTCTGAGGCCACATGCTTGGTAGTACTCTCGGCCCACACCTCCTTCACAGTCACCTCAGGCCGGGTGGAGAGGTTGCGGAGGTAGGGGATGACATGCGCAGCGCGCAGCCGCCAGGCGCCGGATCTGTGCTGGTCGTAGAGCCATCCGGTGAGGAAATCGCGGACGAGGAACTCGTCCCGGGTCATGTGCCAGAGCACCACGGGCTTCCAGGTTGCCATTGGGCAGGCCGCCTGGGCGAGTTCGACGAGGATCCGATCCGGGCCATCGGTGTCGAACCGACGGCTAATTGTCTTTCCAAGATACAAGTGCCACTTCGCAGTCCCAGTCACAGCGAGCCGCCCGTCCTTCACGGCGGCGATGTTGCTGGACTTGTTCGCGCCGAGATCCCAGCGCTGGAACACCTCATAGGTGGCCTCAAGCTGAGCGCCCTTGATGACTGTAAACGAGCTGACGACGCCTGAACGCTCCCCCATGCTCACGCCTCCAGCCGGACGTAAGGGATCGCCGGCGCCCCCGGCTCTCCGCGGAAGAAGCCGGCTCCGAGCAGAGCCAGTGTGGAGTCGTTGATGCCTGGCAGTCCTGGCAGGAGGACCGCACGATGGTCCACCGAGCGTTTCAGCTTCCGCGCTTCGCGAACGGTTTCCTCATCAATGACTTCGAGTGTGAGTAGATCTTCCAGGAGATCACCGCGGTTGAGACTCGCCACAGCGGCGAGGAAGGGGCTCCACGCCTCTGCCTGATCGGTCCAGCGCTGCCAGTGGTCCTCGAAGGCGTCCTCAACGTCCCAGGGCAGGCTCCAAAGGGTGGCACAGCCCGCAGGGCTCCACAGCTCCTGGGTGCGAGAGCGAGCCACAGCGAACACGACCCGGGCCTGCGCGAAGGCGAACGTGCGGGGGAATCCGCGGGCGTAAACCGTCTTTCCCAGCGGCCCCAGCACCCCCTGGGTGTTCCACCAATTCATGCGATCCGCCTCGCCGTAGCGCGCGACCACAAGGCGAAGCTTGAGGAGGCGGTCGAAGTTGATGGGGGGGAGCACTCTACCTCTCTATACACCGTGAATCAGCGGGCCAATCTGCGGTCAGGAGCGGGAAGATATCACAGAGGAAGGTGAGCGCGCTGTCGGGTCGCCGGAGCAGGGCGGGGCGGTCCCGAGTCCGGATGACCCGGCCGCCCTGACGGACGACCGGGCCTGGGGTATTCCCCGGGCGAAAGAGGGCGACAACGGAGTACGCCCGAGGAGTAGATGAGGAGCGGTCGGACTGTTCTCACCGACGGCTACAGAGGGGGACTGGCCCCGTGCTGCGACCGTCATGGTGGTCTTTGCCGCATGGTCGCGGTCGAGGGCCCTACAGGGTGCCACAGACCGCCACCCAGAAACGGCACCCCAAGTGGCTCGTGCAGACCTCGCAGACCTGTACTGACCTCGACGTCGCGCAGGTCGAGCAGCGACAACATGGTTGGCGAGGAGATCTCCGAGGTCGATCAGACCTCTGCGACCTCCCCCCCGCTGGCACACGGGGGAGGAGCTACCGGACACCTTGTTTCGCCCCTCCATACAGATCGAGGAAGGCGAATTCGCACTAGCCAGCGGGGGGGAGGTCTCGGAGGTTGCACACACCGCGAGAGTCAGCTTGAAGTGGCCACTCTCGCTGTTACACCTGGTAAGCACCCAGGTCTGTACAGGTCTGCGAGGTCTGCAGCGCGGTGCCCAGCTCACCCGAGCACCTCTTGTACCACATAGGCAGGCTTCCGACGTCCACCCTCGGGACGCAGCCGTGCCAGCCGCCAGCCCTTGCCGTCGATGACGAAGACCGCATCCAGGTAGTCGCGAAACAGGTTGCCGACAATGGTCGCCTTCGATCGGGCCGACTTGGGGTTGCCCCGCCGGTCCTTGAAGCGCTCGGCGAGGTGCCCCTCCAGCCGACCGACCCACCCGGACGCGGGCGCCGCGGGTTGCCCCCTGTTTTCGGTGATGACGTCGAGCATCATCTCGTAGCGGGGGTCGAAGGCGTGCGCCGACTCCTCGAAGTTGCTCAGGAAGCCCTCCAGCCTGGCGTGCCGCAAGATGGCGTCGATGGTGCCCGCCCACACCTGGCTCGTGCTGTGCTGCGCCGGGCTCTCCGGCTGCGGCCTCCCCGCCTCCAGCCAGCTCGTCACCAGGCCGGCGAGCTCGGCCACAATCTCCAGCCGGTGCTTCTCCACGAAACCGACTAGATCGGGCACGGCGTAGGTGGTTCGCCGCACGTCCTCGTCCAGCAGCAGGTTCACGGGGAGCGCCCGCCGCCGCAGGTCGGGTCCGAGCTGCGCCAGGTTCATCGTCAGGCAGAACAGCACGTCGTTCTGCGGGCGGGTGATCGCCGAGTTGCTGCCCAGGCGCCGGAAGTTGAGGCGACTGGCGGTGATGCACCGCTCCAGCACCGCGCTCTCGATCGCTCGGTTGGTCTTGGCGTTGTCGATCACGATCACGCGGTCGCCAGCCTCGACGCGGGTGGCGAGCTGTTTCTCGAACTCGGTGTCGTCGGGGATGTACGAGACCGTGCTCGGCTCGATCCCCTCGACGATCACCCCGATGGCTCGGGCCAGCGTGGTCTTCCCGACACCCGGCTTGTTGCCGTTGATGGCCAGGAAGGGGTGACCACGCCCCCAGTGGGGCATGGTCAGCGCCGTAAGCAGCACACCGATGACGCCCACCCTGTCGGCCTCGGCCTTCCAGTGGAAGTCCACCAGCGCCTGGTCCAGCAGCGGCGTGCCCTTCGTGGTCGGAGCCACATCGGGGCCGTCGTGGAAGACGCCGGACTCAGGGTGGTAGCCGCTGCGCCCCACGAACCCCCACCGCGTGTCGAACAGCGGAGATCGGCAGTACAGGACCAACCGAGGCAGCCGCGACCACACCCGCGGATCCGCGACGAAGGCACGCGCCAGCTCTCCAGGGAGCACGCCGTACCGAAGGAACGTCACCCCGTCCTCGGTCTGCTTGCTGAACCGGATCTCCACCAGCGCGGAGAGCAGACCGCCGAGCGTACTGGAGGTGACGACCATCGGCCCCACGCCACGGCGGATGAACACTAGGTCTCGGCCGGATCGGAAGAACCGTCGGGCCGGCGCGATGGCATCGACCAGGGCGTCGAACAGATCGGCCACCGTGTCCCGGTTGACGATGTACTCCACCAGCGCGCGACGGACCCAGCGCGGACCGTCATCCTGCCCCGCAGGTGAAGGTGGAAGCTCGACGCCCGAGGGCAGCTCGACCCCCGACAGCTCGGCGACCCGGGCCACCGCCGCCTTGAATTCTGCGGCCTGGCCAGAGCGAACCAGAAAGTCGAAGACGCTCAGGGTCTGTCCAGAGCGGAAGGAGTGGAACGCCCCGCGCTCCGCCTCCCCGCTGCCGTCCGCGACCCCCGCCGAGGGGCGCTTGTCGCCGGACGGTGACTCGGGATCCCGGCACTGGAGCCACCCGTCGCCCGAGGCCGCGCCGGTCAGCAGATCGCCGTAGATCGCGTCAAGGGGCAGCGCCGCCAACGCCGCCTCGCGCCAAGCGCTCCACGACGGAGAGGTTCGGGACACGGGAGCCTTCTTCGGCTCCGCGAGCCGACGACGCGTCGGCGACTGGCGGGCCCCTGCGAGGTCATCCGCCACCGCTGCGAACAGATCGACGTCCGGCGTCAGCGGAGAGAGGTCGATGGTCGCGAAGCGGTGGGGGCGCTCTGCAGAGTGCTTCCCCTTGACCGCCAGCGTCCCATACAGCTTGAGGATCCGAGACGGGTTGAAGGTGGAGGTGTCCACCTTGGCGCCATCGGTGCTGAACCGCTGGTGGAGCAGCCGCAGCAGCTCCTGCGCGTCCCGCGCGACCCGGGCGACGTCGGTTCCGATGCCCGCCCGGATGGGGACCAGCAGGTGGACGCCGTTGCCGCTGTCGGCCCGGAGCGCCTCGACGCCCCGCTCTGCCAACCAGGCCCGCACCGCGTCGGCGACCTCCGCCGCCTGCGCCTTCTCATCGTCGGTCGCAGAGCTGTCGCGAGGCTGCCGCTCGGGGTCGATGTCGATGACGAACAGGTTGGTGGCGAAGATGTCCCGGTCCCGCGTGGTCGTCCGAGCCCGCGGAAGCACGCCCCAGCGCTGCCGCGCCAACACAGGGTGGACCGCTCCCAGCGAGAAGTAGATGTTCGCCTCGCCCACTCGGGGGTGATCACCGCTGGGGATCCGACGACGCGGTGTGCCCTCGACTGGCGACAGTAGCTCGACGATGCGCTCGACGTCGTGGGGGCCGAAGTACCCCGACCACACTCCCCGATCTCTCCCCGACCGCAGCAGGCGAATCTCTGTGGCTCCGCCGAGGCTGTGGTGCCTCGTCAGCAGCCAGCGCAGAAACGGGCGCAGGTGGTCGTTCGCCCAGGGCGACTCACCCCACTCAGCCAGAGAAATCGACCCCATGCCTCACGCCGCCCGAGGGGGACGAGGCGTCGCCGCGAGCTCCTGCAGCACCGGCAGGTCCATCCCCAGCGAGATCTCGCATGCGGCCACCTCGAAGATTGCGAACACCTGGTCGCTGATAAAGCCCAGTCGGTGCAGCACCTCCAGGGTGCGTCGGAGGCTGGCGGCGCTGAGCTTCCGTTCGTCAAGGTCCAGCCGAGATCCGAGACGGCGCTCTCGCTGCGCGTCGAGGTTCAGCGGCGGCCGGTCCTCAGTGGTCGGCGGGGCCGCCCGAGGAGCCGCCACCTCATGGTCGAAGCACGGCATGATGTGCTCGGCGACGAAGCGGTAGAGTCGCTCGGCCTTGGGCTTGGTGCTGCGTGCGGCGACAGCATGCAGACCAGGCTCGAACAGCAACAGAACCCGTGCCATCGGGTGACGCGGAATCGGCAACCCGCTCCCCGCATACAGCGCACGGAGCGCCCGCAGATCCTCGCCGGCCATGATCTCGTAGTGGAGGCCAGGCATGAAGTCCTGCCGCCACTGGTCCAGGATCAGGTCCGTCAGCCGATTGCCGCTGCGGGCGTAGCCCAGCATCGCCCCGACGTGACGGCAGATCCAGGCCGGCTTGTCGAGGAAGAACAGTGTCTGCAGGGTCGCGCCCTCGAAGTCGCTGGTGATGTGTTGGTTCATGGGCTCCTCAGGGGTGGGTGTCGCCGCTGGGCGGCTCGTCGTGAACGGTCGTGTCGAGGAAACGAGAGACGTCTTGGATGTCCCGACTCAGCGGCACCCGCGGAAGGCTGCGCAGAAACAGTCGGCCGTAGGACTTCGTCAGCAGTCGCCGGTCCAGCACCACCACCACGCCGCGATCACCGGCGCGCCGGATGAGCCGTCCAAACCCCTGCCGAAACGCGATGATGGCTCGCGGGAGCGCGTGTCGGCGGAACCACCGGGAGTCTCTCTCCTTGATGGCGTCGAGCACCGGGTCGTCGGGACTTGGGAAGGGCAGTCGGTCGATGACGACACAGGAGAGCGCCTCTCCGGGCACGTCGATGCCGGTCCAGAAGGAGTCGGTGCCCAGCAGGACCGAGCCCACGTCCTGCCGAAACGCCTCGGTCAGCGCCATCCGAGGCATCTGCCCCTGCCGCAGCACGCGCAGCTCCGTTCCCATCAGGGCGTGGTGGGCGCTCTCCAGGCAGCGATACGACGTGAACAGGCCCAGGGTCCGACCGCCGGCATCGACCGCTACACGGCGTCCCAGCCGCGCGACCCGCGCCCGCCAAGTCGGCTCGGTGGGGTCTGGTAGTCCCTCGGGGATCACCAGCAGGCACTGCTCGGCGTGATCGAACGGCGACTCGACGATCAGCTCCCCTGCATTTGGCACGCCCAGCTCACCCCGCACCAACTCGAACGAGCCGCCCGTAGACAGGGTCGCGGAGGTGGCGATCACTGACCTCGCGCGCTCGAACAGGCCGGCTCGGATGTGCTGACTGACGTCGATGTGTCGAGAGCACAGCACCCCCCGCCCGTTGCGGTCCAACTCGATGAAGCTGACCGCGTTGAGGTTGGTGAGGTCGAGCGCCGAGGACAGGTGGTTGGACAGCCGGGTGCAGCGCTCCATCAGGCGCTTGAATCGCTTCCGCTCCTCCTTCAACTGCGCTCGCAGACCTGCCTTCGTGAAGATGGCCATGCCGGTCTGGAGTGCCGCGTGCAGGTCGGCGCTGTCCACCGCCCTGGGCCGACGCAGCCGAACGCTGTACTCGTCCGAACGGAATACGCGGGCTAGGTCGGCGCAGAACGACTGACCCGCTGCGCGCAGCTCTGCTGCCTCCTCCGTCCGGCCCATCTCCTTCAGCGGAGCTGCGACCCGCTGGAGGCCAGCCATGCTCAGCCGATACCCGAAGAACTCTCGGGCGATCTGCGCCGCCGCGTGGGCCTCGTCGAGGATGACGATGTCGAACGGAGGCAGGACGAGATCGTCGCCGGTGGCCTGATGGACCGCGATGTGGGCGAACAGCATGTGGTAGTTGGTGACCACGACCGTGACCTGGTGCGCCCGCTCCTTGGCCTTCCGCGAGAAGCAGGCCGCCGCCTTGGGGCAGTCGCCTCCCAGGCAATCCTCGGAGCCGATGGACCGCCGACGCCACACCGACCAGGGCGGCTCGAACGGCAGCTCGCTGACGTCGCCCGCCTCGGTGCGCTCCGACCAGGCCAGCACCGCGTCATGGGCCTGCTGGTCCTGGCGCCGGTCCGCCCACTTCAGCGTCCCTGCCGCCGCCTCTCGACGCATCTTGTCGAGACACAGGAAGTTTCGCCGCCCCTTCATCAGGGCGAACGTCACCGGCACCGGCAGGACTGCAGAAAGCAGCGGCAAGTCCTTGGTGATGAGCTGTTCCTGCAGGGCGATGTTGCCGGTCACCACCAGCACGCGGCGGTTGCTCCGCGTCGCCTCCAACACGGCGGGCGCCAGGTAGGCCAGGCTCTTGCCGGTGCCGGTCGGCGCCTCCACAATCAGGTGCGCGCTGTCGTCCAGCGCCAGCTCCACCGCCCGCGCCATCTCGATCTGGCCGGGTCGAGGCGTGTAGCCGTCGAGGTGCTGCGAGAGCAGACCGCCCGCGCCGAGCACGTCGATCAGGTCGGGGGCGATCACGGGCGACCCCCTTCGATCACGGTAAGCGGCACCGGGAGGGCGGAGGCAGCGGCTTGGCCATCAGGCGGTTCACCGGCGTCGTCCAGCTCGGCGGCCACCTCCTCGCGAGCCTCGGCGATGATCTGTTCGGCGAGGAGATCGGCGAGGATGGAGAGCGCCCGCTCCCAGGCCGCGCCTGCGTCAGCGTCGGACTCCAGCACGATGATAGGTCGCAGGTGTACCTTCACAGCAGCCTCTGTGTGCAGCCCAGGAAGCGGGCTCACCATTACAAAGCAGGGACCGTGCCACATGCGAAAACTCCGTCCAGATGGGGATCGTTGTCTTCGGTGAGGCAATCTCTTGGCTGATTCTGCGGTTTGGGCCGCTCTGCCCTCACATTGGGTCGCTACACCACCACTTCGGGTCGCAATCGGCGCGGTTTGGGTCGCTTCTGGCGCGTTTGCCGGGCTCGGTGGGTCGCAATCGGGTCGCTATCGGCCCCGATCTGGCGCGATTGCCCATGCCGGCTGGTCGAGAAGGGGCCTTGACAGCGGCGGGTACTTGGCACCTTTGTTGCAGTCGAGGCTTCGTGGACCCTCAGCAGCTCAGGAGCAGCCCATGCCGCACGCCATCACCTACTGCCGCGTCTCCTCGGACGAGCAGGCCGCCAAGGACATCTCCATCCCCGCCCAGCGCAAGGCCATCCACCGGTGGGCTGGCCAGCAGCCCGAGCTGACGGTGGTGAAGGACTTCGTAGACAAGGGAGAGTCCGCCTACGCCCCCGCCGAGCGCCGCCCCGGCTTCTGCCAGATGGTCGCCTATTGCAAGAAGCACGACGTCGATCTCATCCTCGTCCACAAGCTCGACCGCTTCTCGCGGAACCGCGAGGAGTCCATCATCTTCAAGAGCCTGCTGAAGCGGAACGGCGTCACCGTCAAGTCCATCACAGAGAACTTCGATCCGGAGACGCCCCAGGGCTTCCTGTACGAAGGGATGATCGAGGTCATCAACCAGTTCTACTCGATGAACCTGGCCACCGAGACTCTCAAGGGGATGCGCGAGAACGCCGAGCGGGGCTACCACAACGGCGGGCGCGTGCCCTACGGTTACCGACTGGAGCGCGTCACCACCGGCACCAGGGAGCACGCCCGCCTCGTCCCCGGCGCCGCCGAGGAGGTCCAGACCATCCAGGAGATCTTCCGGCTGGCGACGGACCACGGCCTCGGCGTCAAGTCGATCACCAACCGCCTCAACGCCCGGGGGATCCCCGGCCCGCGCAGCCCACACTGGAACGCCTCCAGCCTCAACCACCTGCTCGGCAACCGCGTCTACGTCGGCGATCTGATCTGGTTCAAGAGCAAGAAGTCGGGTCGGGATGGCCGTGCGCGCACCGACAAGGACGAGTGGATCGTGAGTGAGAACGCGCACGAGGCGCTGGTGGAGCGGGAGGTATTCGAGCGTCGGCAGGAGCTGGCGGCGAGCCGGCGGTTCATGAGCCACAAATCGCGCCAACGGCACGTCAGCTACCTGCTGAGCCGGCTGATGGTCTGCGGCGGGTGCGGCGCCCACTTCCACGGCCGGCGTCACAAGTACAAGAAGCGCAAGACCGGCGAGGTCATCTTCCGCTACCGCTACTACTGCGGCTCCTACCTCAACAAGGGGCCGTCCGTCTGCCCCTCCCTCGCCATCAACCGCGATTGGGCCGACAACCTGGTGATGAGCGCTATCCGGGCCCGGCTGTGCGGCGACGGCGGACTGGACGACCTGGAGCGGCGGGTCCGCGAGCGCATCGAGGCGCGTCGCAAGGTGTACGGCGCTGACCGGAAGGCGGTGGCGACCCGGATCACCGACATCGAACGGCAGATGTCGAACTACTACCGGGCCATCGGCGAGGGGCTCGACCCGGTGATCTGCCAGCGGCACATCGCTGAGCTGACGGCGAAGAAGGAGAAGCTGGAGGACGAGGCCGCGGTGCTCGGCAAGCAGGACTACTACGACCGCGCTCGGGAGAAGAACCTGGCCACGCTGCAGCGGTTCTCAGCGCTGCTCTCCGGTGGGGACGACGACGGGCTGCCCTTCGCGGTCAAGCGCCAGATCGTGCTCCAGTTCATCAAGTCGGTGGAGGTTGTCGACCGGCAGAAGGTCGTCGTCACCATGCGGGTGCCACTGGACAACGCCGGCCTCAAGCTGCTCACCGATGAGCTGGAGGGATCGCTCAACGCCGATGTGCAAGACGACGCAGATTCGTTGCAGTCAGGAGCAACGGGGGGAGCCAATTCGATACGGCCACGAACCCCTCCTGAACATCGGGAGGGGTTCCGTCCTTCTGGCTGCTGGTCGACGTTCTGCCTCCGCTACGACCGCCCCCCGGCCCGCCACCTCGGGTGATCTGGTCGAGCCTGGTTCTGGCTTGCCGCCCATCGTAGAGAAGCACGTCGACGTGATCGGTGTGGACCTGCACGTCGTGGATCATCAGCGCCAAGAACTCCCGCTTCTCTGCCGCTGTGAGGTGCTCGAAGGCGGCGTCGAATCCCCTGAGTGCCTGTAGGACGAGCTCCATGTCGAGCTGCTCTGTCTGCTTCATCGCCAGCTCTCCCTCCTCCCGAGCCAGCGCCGTCCGCAGCCCGTTCCGCCGCACCTCAATCTCCCTCAGCAGTGACCTGGCGAAGTCGGAGTCAGAGACACCAGCGTTGAGCACCTGTCCCAGCACTCGCCTCCCCTCCTCCTCGACCTGGGACAGCTCCGCCCGCAGCGACTCCACCCGACGCTGGAGTGGATCCACCTGCTCGCGGGCCAGCCGGTTCGCCTCCTCGACTGCCGCCGCCAACAGCTCAGGGTCTCGCCCAGCCTCCCGGATGACGGAGAAGACCGCCGGCTCGATGGTCTCCGCTCTGACCTGCCGGACGTCGCAGTCGTGCCGCCCCTTCTTCTGGAGCCCAACGCACCGGTAGTAGTGGTAGACCTTGCCCTTCCGCCCGGTGCCAGCCGAGGTCGTCAGCGAGTATCCACACGCGCAGGTGAGCAGCCCGGACAGCGGGTAGTCGTGCTTGCTCCGCAGCGGCGGTCCCCGGCGGTTCTTCGAGTTGCCCGCCATGATCGCCTGGGTGCGCTCGAAGACCTCGGGCTGTAGAACGGCGTCGTGCTGCCCCTCGTAGACCTCGCCCTTGTGGTTGATCTCGCCGAGGTAGAGCCTGTTCTTGAGCATGCCCCGGACGACCGCGACGGTGAACAGCTTGTCGCCGGTGTCGCCCTTTCGGCGGGAGTGGTAGCGCTTCCTGCGATGGCCCTGGTCGTTGAGCCAGCGGGTGACCTTCACGGTGGACCGCATCTCGACGTACTTGTCGAAGATGAGGCGCACCAGCTCTGCCTCACGTTGGTTGACGGTGAGGTGCCCCTTGCTCTCCGAGTCGTACCCCAGGGGCGGATGCCCACCGTTCCACAGCCCCCGAGCCGCCCTCGCCTTCATCGCTACGCGGGTGCGGTCTGCCGTCTGCTCGCGCTCCAGCTCGGCGAACACCAGGACGAGCTTCAGCATCGCCCGCCCCACAGGCGACGACGTGTCGAACGTCTCGTTCAGCGACACGAACTGGACCGACCGCTCCTCGAAGGCCCGATGGAGCTCGAAGAAGTCCAGCAGCGACCGGGACAGACGGTCGAGCCGAGTGACCAGCACCAGGTCGACCTGCCCACGACGGACGGCATGGAGCATCCGCTGGAGCTCGGGGCGGTCCAGGGACTTGCCCGACGCCCCCTCCTCCCGGAAGACCTGCACGACCTCATGGTGCCCAGGCCGGGAGTCTAGGTAGGCCCGCAGACGACCCTCCTGCGTGTCCAGAGAGCCCTCGTCCCGGTGGGCCTGCATGTCGGTCGAGACTCGGGTGTAGAGGGCGACGCGGGTGTGGGTGGCGTTCATCGTCCTGCCGGTGGTTCAGGTGGTGGGGACGGCGCCATGTTTACGTAATGCCGGGCTCCTGACCAGACCTCTCCGACTCCTCGCCTCCCTCTCCCGGCTGCTGCTTCTGCTGGGCGACCGCCGCGCGGATGGCAGCCGTCGCCAACAGGCGCGCCAGCTTCCGGCGAGTCTTTACGACCGCCGCAGCATCCGGTCTCGGGTCGGGGGGCATGAGGAGACCCTATACACCACCAACCTGAGGCGTCACGAAGAATCACTTCCCCAACCCGTATTGGACCGGACAGGAACAAATGGCGATTTGCAGGAAATCTGTACTACCAGATCGCCCTTCACGACGAGATTTGAACAGATTCCCCGCCCGGACCCCCATGCGTGGAAAGTGATTCTTCATGTACGCATAGCTGGTTCGTGCAAAGGATGTGGCTGGCCGCTTCGGCCGAGAACAAAACCATCAAGGAGGCCAGCATGGCCCAATACTACCTGCGCGCCCGCGCCATCACCCGACTGCTGGATCGGAACCACCTGAGCCACGGCGAATTCGCTGACCAGCTCGGCATCTCACGCTCGTACTGGAGCAGCCTGGTCAACCACCGCGCCAAGCTGTCTCCCCGGATGCGGCGGCGCATCCTCGGCTGCGCGGTCGTCCAGAATGACGTGCCGGACGAGGAGTTGTGGCAGGTCGTCGAGGTGGAGCAGTGAGCTTCCATGTTCCGGGGGGTCAGCCGCTGACCCCCGGCCATCGCGAGCACCTTCACTCGTCTGGCCTCAGCGACGAGACCATCGACCAGGCCCGTATCTGCACAGTTGGCGTCCTGGCGACTCGGGCGTTGGGGTACGCCAAGGGCGTCCGCGGCATCGCCATCCCCTACCCTGGCACCGAAATCACCGTTCGTAAGCGGAAGATGCCGTACACCCGTCTGCGCGTCGATACCGATGTCCAGCGCAAGGCGGGGCTCAAGTACGAGAATCCTCTGGCTAAGGCGATAGACGAGGGGCTGACGTACTACCCCTATGTGCCTGTCTCCGTGGCCCCCCTCCGCAAGGACGCCCGGAAGCCAGTGTTCATCACGGAGGGCGAGAAGAAGGCCCTGAAGATGACGCAGGAGGGGTGGCCCACCATCGGACTGCCCGGTGTCTACATGTTCTCGGACCCGCAGTCCTACGAGCTGCCGGAGAACAAGCCCCTGCACCCCGAGCTGGCACGGTGGAGACTCCGAGGCCGGACGGTGTACGTCTGCTTCGACTCAGACCGGCTGGAGAAGGACGGCGTGGCGCTGGCCCACGAGCGACTCTGCGCGCTGCTGACCCGGAGCGGCGTCGTGGTCCAGGTGGTCACGATCCCCGCCCTGCCCGAGCTGGAGAAGACCGGCGCTGACGACTTCCTGGTTCGGCGTGGTCGAGAGGAGTTCGGCGCGCTGGTGGAGCAGAGCCGTCCGTGGGAGCCGTTCTCCTACCTGGTGGAGCGGCTCCCGAGGGACCGTCCTCTCTCCACTCTGTTCGAGGCGCTGGTGCCAGTGCGTAGAGAGCTCGCTGAGGCCAGCGTTAGTGAACGCAGACACGTCGCCCTGCGCCTGATGGAGTGCTACCCCTCCCTCCAGCAGAACAAAGCCGAGGCGTTGCTCACCGAGCTGGGCGCCCCCGACTCCGAACAGACAATGCCGGAAATCCACCTGGACAAGCGGCAGCTTCGAGACATCGTGTCGGACGCGTGGATTGCGCTGCTGGAGTCTCGGTTCAACGAGCGCCTGTACCGCTATGGAGAAGCCCTGGTGCTGGCACCGGAGGACATCCCCAGCGGGGACATCCGGCTGCGTCCTGTGGATGCGGGGGTTCTGGCGTGGCTGCTGAATCGTTCGGCCTCCTGGATGCGAATAGACAACGACGGCAGGCCCTACAACGCCAATCTACCCGCCAACGTCGTCAAGGACATGGACGCCATCGCCCACAGGAGCATCCGCCCGCTCGATGGCCTCACCAGGTTCCCCGTCGTGCAGGCAGACGGCGAGCTCCGAAAGGTGAGTGGCTATGTCGCGGAGTCCCGAATCCTACAGCTCCTGGATCCTGGAGTCATCAAGGCGATGGGTGGCCTACCGCTTCGCCCGTCACAGGCGCAGCAGCACGATGCCCTGGTGTTCCTGCTCGAGGATGTGCTGGGAGACTTTCCGTTCGCCCGACAGAGCGACCGGACCCACGCACTCGGCGCCCTACTCCTCCCACTGGTGCGCCACCTGATCGCGGGTCCGACGCCCCTTCACCTGCTGGAGGCGCCCACCGAGGGCACCGGAAAGAGCCTCCTGGCTGACGCCATTTCGATTGTGGCGACGGGCAGGCGGTCGAGGCCGACGCCGCTGTCCACTCGGGAGGAGGAGCTGAGGAAGAAGCTCACTGCGGTGCTGATCACTGCTCCGAGCATCATCCTGTTCGACAACGTCAACCACACCATCGACTCTGCCAGCTTGGCGGCGGTGGTCGCAGCGGAGCAGTGGAACGACCGCCTGCTCGGGAAGTCCAAGCAGCTGTCCCTACCCAACAAGGCGATGTGGATCGTCACCGCCAACAACCCCACAACCAGCAGGGAGATCGCACGGCGCACAGTCCGAGTACGGCTGGACGCCGGCGTGGAGCAGCCCTGGCTCAGAGAGAAGTTCCGGCACCCTGACTTGATCGGCTGGCTGAAGAAGCAGCGTGCGGAGGCGCTGTGCGCGCTGCTGACACTGATTCGAGGCTGGATAGGTTCGGGCAGCCCCACTGGAGATGTGCGGCTGGGAACGTTCGAGTGCTGGTCAGAGCTGATGGGCGGGCTGCTGGGGTCCGCAGGCGTCGAGGGCTTCCTGTCCGACAGAAACGAGCACCACGCGGTGAGCAACCCCGAGGACGGCGACTGGGAGGCGCTGGTCGCAGCGTGGGCTGAGGAGTACGGGCTCGAGCCCCAGCCAGCCCGAGTGCTGATGCACCTGGCCTGTGAGCGGGGACTGCTCGACATCGAAGGCGGCGCCAAGACCCGCCCCAATCGGGCCCGGTTCGCGCGGGAGCTGGGGCGCCATCGGGACCGAGTCTACGCCGGCCTGCGCATCACGGTCTCCCGCGACCGCCGCCGCAAGCAGAACATGTACGCGCTGGTCCCGGTGGACTGATGCGGGTGGTGCGGGTGCTCATGCGGGTGGTGCCCGAGGGGACCACCC
>CAYXGP010000208.1:0-14875 GCA_964464515.1 uncultured Enterobacterales bacterium | reverse complement strand
CATGCCATCGTCGTCATCTGCAGGAGGTGTGATCACGGTCACCAGTACTGCTCGACAGCATGCGCCAGCACGAGAAGACGGGATATTTTGCGGCGAGCAGGGGCGCGCTACCAGCGGTCCCAGCGTGGACGCATCAACCACGCCGCTCGACAGCAGCGCTACCTCGAGCGAAACGCGGCGAAGATGACGCATCAGGGTTCACCCACCCCCACCTGTCGGGGCACATCTGCGGGGCCGGCACCCGCCATGCAGGCGGACGGCAGGGAGAATCCCGATGACACCACTGACAGGAGGTCCGGCCCGGAGCGATACAAATGATCAACCGGCCTCGTCACCGGGGTCACCGATCTGGCTGATCGACGAGTTGAAAGACCAGTCGTCGCTTCCCTCGTCGTAGCTTCTTGTGGGTCAGGCGCTTGCAGGCAGCCTCCACGAGCTCCATCACCTTGCGGTCTCTCGGATGGCGCCACAATCGGATCGTCTCGGTGTTGTGTGTACGGACCCGCTCACCTGGAAGGGTCAGGACCCCTCGAATCAGCGTATCCAACTCCATTCGGCTGCCTGAGAGGTATTCCGACTGCAGCAAGCCACACAGATTCATGAACGTCAGCTTGAACGCTGTCATTACCTGATCGAGTTCGGTGTCCATGGTGAACACTCGTCGGCGCCTACTCAACTGCTCCGTCTCGTGGTCGGCTCGCTCCTGCGCAGACGACAGCTCCTCGCGCTTCTCGCCCAGCTCTTCGCTCACCTGTAGTCGGGACCGGGCGCTTTGAAGCCACGCCTCCAAGTGGCGCTGCAGGCTGTACTTCTCGCGAAACCCACTCGTCCCGGACTCTCCCGCTGATACTGCTGCGTCCAGCTCAGACTGAATGGACGAGAGCCGCTGCTCCACTCGCTCCACGGCCGATGTGTCTGCCTGGGGCTCCGCTTGCAGGGACTCCAACTCCGCATGGATAAAGCCGAGCTTCGAGTCGAGTCTGCGGCGCCGTCCCTTCAGCTTGTCGAGCTTATCGATGACGGCGATGTTGTCGGTCTTGCGCTTGCCGTAGCCATACTGGGCGTCCAGGTGGACGCGTCCGTTGCCATCCCGGAAGACATGCTCCTGCAGAGGCCACCGAGCGAAGTACAGGTCAATGATCGCGGTGTCGGGGAACGCTACCTTGTCTGTCCGTGTCGCGAACCAGGCCACGTTGCCGGTGCGTCGTCGCTTGCGACCCACTACCCGAACGTCGATGAACTCGTCTTTCGTCTTCGAGTCTCGAAGCCGAAGGCGGCCGCCGCGAATCTGGTCACCCTTCTCACCGTACGGCGCCCATTCGGTCAGCTGAACGATGGTACTCCCGTCACCGATGACGTTCTTGCGAAGCGGGATGATGAAGTCCCAGCGCAGGTCAACGAGCAACTTGAACAGCTGAGCCGCATGGCCTTCTCGGTCGATGACCACCAGACGCTGGGCGGTGTCCTCCCCGCCGAGAGCCTCGTAGCTCTTTAGCAGGTCGCCGACCTGTCTGGGCAGGCTGACGTTTCCGCTCCAACTCCTGTAGAGGACGGGGGTTCCGCAGCCAGCGTTGAGGTAGACGGTCGACGTCGCCGGCATGTTGCGTCCGCCTAACTTGGCGACCTTTGTGCACCGGCTGAAGTGGTGGGTCCAGACCGGCTTGGTCGCCGTATCGACATAGAGCACCGCGGCGCCCTTTCGTACTTGAGACGAGGTCTTCCTCAGCCAGAACTCTGCGACGGACTCCCGTGCCGCTGTACTGACCTGGGCGTACTTGAGTTCCCTCAGGAACTTGTCGAGGGTGGCGGGCTGGTAGGCGATACCAACCAATCCCTCCAAGGCATCTCCCTGCCAGTGTCTGAGCGCGGACCAGCGGGCGCTGTCGGTGACGCAGGGCAGCAGCGCCAGAGCTTGCACCTTTCGGTGGAGGCTGGATTTGCTGCTGTTGCTGGTCCGCATCCTGGTGAGGTCCTTAGCGTCTCTGTGGATATCTACGGAGTCGAATTTCTGGCCAAGCTCTGGTTCGGTTCGCTGTCGAGGTTTGTTGTAAGCGCGCTGGAATCGGCCGTGCTCGTCTCGGTGGTTGGTGTCGGGTCGAACCTCGCCGTCGGGTTGAGGGACGTTTTGGAGTGCTTGGTAGAGGTCCTCAGTGAGCTTGAGAGTGGCGCCGGTCTCCTCATCGACGGCCTTGAGGAGCTCAGCGCCGGCGAGGGTCAGCGGTGTCCGGTCGACCGTCTTGATGTGGGAGCCGGCTCCTCGGGGGTGGGCGAGGCCAGCGTCCTTCATCGCGCGCTTGACGAGAGTGTGGCTGACATCAACACTGGCTGCGACGAGGCGACTGTGGACCTGGGCTGAACGGAGTGCCGGGTCAGCCCGGAACCTGTCAATGATTTGAGACACGAGGAGGGTGAAAAACTACTGTCCCTTCTGGCGCTGCTGGCGGCGGGGCAGGCTGTGGACGGTTCCGGGCCTACCGGATCGTCGGTTCGTCCATGGACAGCCGGCCTGGAGCGCTCAGCACGGGGGTGATCGCCGTTCAGGAGGCCGCCTGCCCATCGCCGAACCGACGCACCTTGGACAGCCCTCCGGCCTGCCCATAGTCCCTTGGACAGCTCTTCGACCTGCCCATACCGCCCACAACCTCGGGCGGGATTTTTATATTTGAAACTGCTCTTTCTCATGATTCGCCGACCTCACCGACGGGCACCGTCGCCTCGCAGGGCCGGTTGATCCAGACCTCGGCGGGAGGGCGCGCCACCTTCGGTGGGCCGCGCACGAACCGCTCAGGGTGCGCCGCGTGGGCGGCGTCCAGTGTCCGCTGCCGGCCTGCCAGCACCTGCTCGACCCGCCCATGATGCACGACAGTGGGCGTCAGCATGGCGATGCCGCTGTGGTGGTGCTCGTCGTTGTACCAGCCGAAGAACAGCCGCAGGAACTCGCGACCCTGGGCGACGGACCCGAACTGCCCGGGGAAGTACGCTGAGTACTTCAACGTCTTGAACTGGCTCTCCGAGAACGGGTTGTCGTTCGATGTTCTCGGACGGCTGTGGCTCTTCGTGACGCCGAGGTCATCGAGCATCTCAGCGACCGTCTTGCTCCGCATCGACGTGCCCCGGTCGCTGTGCAGCACCAGCTGATGGCGCCCGATGCCCTCCTTGTCCAGCGTCTGCTGGATGAATCGGCGGGCCAGGGAGCCGCTCTCGTGCTTGGCCAGCATCCACCCCACCACGTACCGGCTGAAGATGTCCAGGATGGCGTACAGGTGGTAATACACGCGCCGCTGGGAACCACGGATTTTCGTGATGTCCCAGGTCCAGACCTGACGCGGGGCGCGGGCAACCAGCTGTGGCCGAACGTAGACCGGGTGCCGTCGCTGCGCCCGGCGCTCCCGCACCGACCCCTGCTGTCGCAGGATGCGGTACATCGTCGAGACCGAGCACAGGTAGACGCCCTCGTCGAGCAAGGTGGCGTAGACCTGGTCGGGGCTGGCATCGACGAAGCGGTCACTATGGAGAGCAGCGAGAGTTTGCTGCCGCACGGCGTCCTCAATGCGCCGGTGGTGGGGCGCCCTGGGCTGGACGAGGCGCGGTCTTCGCAGGCGATACAGGGTGGACCTGGGCACGCCCAGGGCCTCGCAGGCCGGCTTGACGCCGACCTGCTGGGCCAGTTCCAGGGCGAGTCTCACGCGCCAGGCTCGGAGCTCGGGGTCTCTACAGCGACCAGCAGCTGCGCGAGTTTTTTTTGGGCCTCGATGATGAGGTTGGCGCGGTGGAGCTCCTTCTTGGCAGCATCGAGTTGACGCTGCAGGCGCTTGTTCTCCTTCTCGACGGCGCGGAGCAGGGGACTCTTGGCGGGGCGGCCGTTCTTCTTGTTGCGCAGGCCGTCGGTGCCCTCGCGTGCGAAGCGCCGGCGCCAGTCGGAGAGGTGCGACGAGTACAGGCCCTCACGGCGGAGGATCGCGTTGATCTCGCCGGGCTCACTGGCCTGGGCGCACTCGCCGACGATGCGGGCCTTGTACGCGGCCGTGAAGGTCCGACGGCGCGGAGTGGCAGACACTTCGGGATCCGGCACCAGGGCCGGCTTGGTCTTCGGGGTCGTCATGGGATGGATCTCGCTACGCCCTGCACAGAAGTTTCGGATCGCCTCAGTGTCTCACCCTCATTGACATGCAGGGATGCGGCAGTGACCGGTCTGGCCTACAGCGCACCCGAGCGGGTCGGACACGCCCACAGACAAGAGCGGACCAGCGACGCGTGAGCGGTCATCTGGCATGGGCGGCGATGCACCGCCCGGCCTGAGCGCGGCCCGGGTTGAAGGCTGCCTCACCTCCACCACGGGGGAGAGCCATAACCGGCTGGGTGCGTGCCAAACTGCTCCTCTCCCTCCCCGCACCAGCTTCGCCGGTCACTCCCATCCAGTAGGTGAATATTCCAAAGGTACCGATTCGGTAGGGTGTGGGTCTGACGCTGAGCAGGCCGCGATCCGGGCTGCTGCAGTGCGGTGTTCCAGGTGTCCCACCGACTTGGAGATACCCATGGCCTTGATCGACAGCGATCGTCTTCGTGAAGTTCAGCTCGCCCTTGATGCCGTCTGGAAGGTCGTTGAGGAGGATGCCCTGATCCTGGAGGAGGGGATGGAGGCCTTTGAGGAGACTCTGCGAGAGGCCCTCAACAACGCCGGCCGAGCCGCGATGGTCGTCGCACTTGAGGCGTGTGATCCCAAGGACAAGCGCCTCACCGATGGACGCGTCCGCGTGCTGGAGGCCGAGCATCGCTACATGACCCTGTTCGGAGCGGTCAGTCCACAGCGCGGCAGATATCGGGCTAGTCGAAGCGGTCCCACCACCTGTCCCATGGAGGTAAACGCCGACATCGTCTCCGGATTCTGGACTCCCCTGGCTGCCAAGGGCGCCCTCATCGCCGTAGCTGAGCTGCCACCTCGTCGCGTGGTGGCGTTGCTGACAACGCTGCTGGGCACCAGCGCTTCGCACTCGTCGCTCGACCGTCTGCCCAAGGCCATCCATGCCCTCTACGAGGAACACAGGCTCGATATCGAGCGAGAGCTACGTGCCGAGGAGATGGTGCCTGCCGAGGCCGCTTCCGTGCTGGTGTCCATCGACGGAGTGATGGTCGCGATGCGCGGCAATACCCGGGCGGAGCAGAAGGAAGAGGCACGCAAGAGGAACATCCGCGACAGCGGCCCCGCCGGTCACCGGGAGAGCATGTGCGCGACGGTCACCCTGTATGACTCGGATGGAGAGCGCCTTGTCACCAAGCGAATCGGCCGGATGCCCCAGAAGGGCTGGCCGACCGTGAAGGGGTGGGTCGAGGCCGAGCTGTCCCTCCTTCGGGAACTTCACCCAGAGCTGCTGGTGCTGGCTGGTGCGGACGGTTCTCGTGGGCTGTGGGGGTATCTGCCTACCTTGAACGCTGACGAGGAGTTCGTGGACTTCTACCACGCTGCCGAGTACCTCAAGGACGCTCTGGACGCCTCGATGGGAGCCAACTCTGCCGCCATCGATGCGCGTTACGACGAGCTTCGGAATATCCTCCGGCACGAGCGATTCGGGGTTGTTCAGGTTCGCGCGGCACTGGAGGGGTTGGAAGCGAAAAAGGGAAAGTAGTTTCACCCTCGGCGAGGCGCCCGCTTCTTCCGGACCCACGCACAACATATGTCCTACGCCGAGTTGGACGCACAGGGACTACCTATCGGCACTGGCGTGATGGAGGGCACCTGCAAGTCGCTGGTGACCGATCGGCTCAAGCGGGCCGGGATGCGGTGGAGCCCAGCCGGAGGGCAGGCCATCCTCACCCTGCGTGGACTCGTCCAGAGCGACCGCTTTGAGGGGGCTTGGCGCCGGGTCCAGGCCCTGCGGCGGCTCGCTGCGGCATGACTGCTCAGCGTCAGACCCACACCCAACCGGAGCGAGTGGGACCTGCTCGCTCTGGACGGGCCTCACCGGCGGGGACGTCGTCGAGGCGATCAACGACTACCGCGAGGACCACGGGTTGGATGCGATCGCCCGCTCTGCCGCCTCGGACACCGTGGCGCAGACACACGTCGACGACCTCGCGGAGAATGGGCCAGCCAGCGGCGAGTGCAACCTGCACAGCTGGTCGGACGCCGGGGACTGGACGGCTTGTTGCTACACCGACGACCACGCCGAGGCCGAGTGCATGTGGAGCAAGCCCGCAGAGCTCACCGACTACACCGGCAGCGGCTACGAGATCGCCTCCGCAGGGGCCGGCAGCGCCGACGGCGCGGTGCGGATCTGGGACGGCAGCGACGCCCACCGGGCGGTCATCCTCAACGAGGACATCTGGGCGGACAACGAGTGGAACGCGCTCGGCGGCGCGATCTCCGGCGGGTATGCGGTGGCCTGGTTCGGCGAGGAGCGCGATGCGGAGGGCGACACCGCGCAGTAGGCGCACGTCGCCCGGTGTTCTACAGCGTCGCTCCCGCGCGCCCGGGATAGTCTCCAACCGGCCGCGCCTCGCGCCCGAATCGCACCCCTGGTCCCATCCATGTCCACCAAATCGCTGCTGTTCAGCCACGACCAGCTCGCCGCCCTCACCGCCCACCCTCGCTCCGAGACCCGCCGCTGGGCGCTGGAGCGCCTGCGGAATCACCACGCGAGCGAGGGCGCCCGACTCGCCCTGCCGCGCCTGTTCGATCCCGATCCGCTGGTCGTCCTGGCGGCACGCGAGCTGATCTGCCGGAGCGGAGATCGCTCCTGCATCCCTGAGCTGATCGCGCTGCTGCCGACCGCCAGCGACCAGATGCTGGTCGATCTGGCGATGATCCTGCGCGATCTGGACGCGGGGGAGGCGGCGCGGCCGCTGTGGGAGCGCGTCCGCGCCCTCTCGCCCGTCAACGCCGCGACCTCCAGGTCGATCTTCAGCCTGGCAGCGCTCGCAGACGAGCCGCTCAGAGCGGAGCTCCGCCGGGAGATGTTCGCGTCGGATGTCAAAGGGACGCGTCGGAGCGCGGCGGTGGAGGTGGTGCTCGCCGGGCAGCGACCGGCGGACGTCGCCCTGGCGGCGACGCTCCCACCCTGGCGCGACCGCCACGAACAGCCCGCCGCCACCATCGCCCGCGCGCTCGGTGTCTTCGAGAGCTGGAAGGCCCACGCGCGCGACGGGCTCCCCGATCTGGAGGGTCTGGTGCTGTGGCTGGACGCCGATCGGGAGCGGTTCTCGCCGGGCTTCCTCGCGGAGATCGCGGAGGCGACGACGGCAGACGGGCTGCTGCGCCTCCGCGCCGAGGCGCGACACCTCATCGGCGACGCGGCGCACACCTGGCGCAACGCGGAGCGGTTGGAGGGCTACCGCTGGCGCGCTGCCGCTACCCTGGCTCTGCTCGACGCCGATCTCGCCTTCCACCTGCGGGGCGTGGCCGTGACCGCCGTGGTCTCCCTCGCGGGACAGCGGGACGACCAAGCGCTCCTGGAGCGCACCGCCGTCCGCTCCACGGCGCTGCTGGAGATGTTGTCGCGGCCGGGCATGCTGGTCCTCCCGGACATCGTCGATCAGGTGGCGACGCTGGGGCCTGACGCGGTCCCCGCGCTCCGGATCGCCCTGGAGAACGGCGATCACTACTGGCCGCGGGTGCGCGCCGCGGACGCCATCGCGCGCATCGCAGCGGACGCGCCGGAAGCCTGCGCGGTGACGGTGCGCGCGCTGCTCAAGGCCATCGACGAGGACGACGGTGACTACTTGTTCGAGGCCGCGCAGCGAGCCCTCGTCGCCATCGGAGCCCCGGCGATTCCGATGCTGCGCGCGTCCCTTCGCGAAGGCGTCGAGCGGGACTACAGCGTGCTCGATGTCCTGGGTGACATCGGAACCGCCAGCGCCTTCGACGCCGTGGCGGAGCACATCGAGCGCGCGGAGTACCTCGACGAGTTCATGATCCTCGCTCTGCAGAGCTGCGGAGACCCGCGCGCGCTCCCGATCCTGGAGCAGAACTGGAACGACGGGGAGTTCTACGACGTGCTGGTCGCCGAGGCGCTGCTGGTGCTCACCGACCTCCACCAGCCTGAGCACCCCGATCGCGGGGACTGGCAGGCGCGCATTGACGACTCCAGGACTCTCCGCGACCGGCAGATGAGCGAGATGAACCGCCTGTTGACGCGAGCCTCCGGCGGCGCGCTGCCGGCTGGCCCGAACCGGCCGGAAGCGGACGAGATCAGCGCGCTGCGCGCCAAGCGCAAGGCGAAACGGAAACGGCAGAAGGAGCAACGGCGGAGGACGAAGAAGCGACGCGGTAAGAAGCGGCGGTGAGGAGCCGCCGTCACTGCGCTCATGGATACCCTGGTGGCTCAACCATCGGAGCTTTGATTGCAATCGCCTCATGACCTACTGTTCCACCACGTCTTCGGAGACTTGGAGAACGCTCGCTCTCACCTGGGCGCGGTGCTGCCGGAGCGGGTGGCGTCGGCGCTGGATCTGGCGCGTTTGGAAGCCGCGCCGACGCGGATGGTCGACGCGGTGCTCAGCGGCAGAACCAAGGATCTGCTGTTCCGTGTTCCCGTACTTGGTGGTGCGTCCTTCGCGTACATATTCGTGCTGCTGGAGCACCAATCGAGCGTGGACCGCCGGATGGCGTGGCGTCTGCTACGGTACATGGTGCGGGCGTGGGACTTCTGGGTGAAAGACGCCGCGCCCACCGCCCGCTTTCCGCCCATCATCCCGCTGGTGCTCTACCACGGGGATCGGCGCTGGACGGCTCCGCGGGACTTCGCCGAGTTGCTCGCCTTACCAGACGCGCTGAGCGAGGAACCGCTGCTGTGTCAGCCGTCGCTACGGTACGCCGTGCAGGATCTCTCCCAGGTGAGCGAGGGGGAGCTTCGCGGTCGTGCAATGGTGCAGATGGCGCTGCTGCTGATGCGCCGCGCCCACACCGGCGATCTACTCAGCCAGCTTGAGCGATGGGCGGATGTGATGCAGCAGGTCTTGACCAGCTCGGGGCTTGACGGTCTGGGCGCGCTGGTGACCTATATGATGGAGGTGGAGCGGGAGCCCCGCACCCCACAGGAGTGGCGAACCGCCATCGAGACTGCGCTCAAGGACCACCCCGAGACAAGGGAGCACATCATGGGACTCGCAAATTGGCTTAGGCAACAGGGGCGAGAGCAGGGACGTGAGGAGGGTATCCAGATCGGTGAGCAACGCGGGCGGCAGGAAGGGCGGCAAGCAGGTCTCCAGGAGGGAGTCCAGATCGGCATGCAACGTGAGCGCCAGGCCCTACTGGTCCGCTTCCTCACGCAGCGATTCGGCTCGGTTTCCGACGATGAACGTGCGCGCATCTCACAAGCTGACGCCGAGCAAGTCCAGGGATGGATCGATCGGCTATTCACGGCAGGCTCGGTCGCTGAGGTGCTGGGTGAGCCCTCCGCTGATGGGCCCGCTGGTTGATCAAGAGCGACGTGCTCCGAGCACCTGCGTGACCCTCGCCCGCGAGACCCCAAGGTGACGCGCCAGATCCGCACGGGTCTTGATGGTCACGCCATCGATCAGCGCCGCCCACTCCACAGCGCGATTCGTGGGCACCCGCCGTCGACGGACTGGCTTCGGAGTTGGTGGTAGGCTCGCGGGAAGCACCCACTGAAGACGGATGAGCATTCCCGGCGGCGTGGTTCGTGACCGGTCAGCCTTGGGGAGCCATTTCTCACCATAGCCAGAACCTGGCATTGTCCAGGTTCTGCCTTGTTGCTTCTGGAGCGCTTCGTCGGTCCCGCGCTCTGGTCAGGCGGCTCCGCTCCGACCGCCACCGGTAGCGCGTCGACGCCCGGCTCGGGCGGGAGGGGCGGCAGGGTGTAGGTGATGGTGAGGTCGCGACCGACAGCGTCAATGCGGCGGATCCATGAGCGCAGGAACGCCTTGCGCGCGTTGATGCTGCCCTCGGAGAGCAGCCGCTGGAGTCCCCGGACGTAGGCGCGGATCGTCTGCTCGCTGACGAGGCGAATGACATTGCCGCCGGCCTTCCCCTGCAGCTCCTCCTTTCGTGCGGTCAGCTCATCGACCCGCCCCTTCCACTGCCGCAGCCGAGGCGCCAGCACCTCCAGGTCCAGCTTCCCACCCTCCAGGATCTCGTACAGTCGGTCGAGCTTCTTCCTGGCCTCCTTGAGCTGCCCTTCGACGACAGCGATCTCCTCCTTGGCGATCTGGGTGTTTCCCGCCAGCTCGGCGTTGACCAACTCGACCAGCTCTCGCAGGTGGTCGGGCGTCAGCACCTCCCGTCGCAGCTCGTCGATGACGGCCTCCTCGGCGGCGACCTGGTTGAGCAGCTTGGCAGAACAGGCTGAGGCGCCGCTCTTGAGCTTGCGCTGACATCCGTAGTAGTGGACGGTGCCCGACTTGGCGGGATGGCCGATGAACAGCGAGCCGCAGTGCCCACAACGAAGCAGACCCGACAGCAGGTAGCTCGACGCAAGACGACGGGGGTGGATCCGCTTCCGGGTCCGACTGGCGATGGCGGTCTGGACCCGCTCGTGATCCTCCAGGCTGACCAACGCCTCGTGGGCGTCCTCGATTCGGATGGGCTTCGCTGCCTTGACCGCCTGCCGCCCCGTCCTGCGCTTCCCCCACACCAGGACGCCCGTGTAGACCTCGTTCCGTAAGATGTTGAGGACGGTGTTCTTCGACCAGAGCTTGTTCCGTGGCGTGGTCAGACCGGCACCGTTGAGCGCCTGACAGATGGCGCTGCTCCCCTCCCCGTCCAGTGCCATCCGGTAGATACGCTGGATGATGGGTCCGAACGTTGGGCAGGGCACCAGCCTTCTCTTGGGCGATGACTCTGTGCCCTCTCGTCGGGAGATGTAGCCGGTGGGCGTCCTGCCGCCGTTGTGGAAGCCCAGCTCGGCGTTCTTGCGCATGCCCCGCACAGTGTCCTCGGCGAGATTGGCGCTGTAGAACTCGTCGAGGACCTCCAGCATCCCCTCCATCATGCGACCCGTCGGCGTGTCCTCCAGCGGCTCGTTCAGAGAGATGAGCCGAACGCCGTTGCGCTGCAGCATCGCCTTGTACAGAACCGAGTCCTCACGGCTCCGAGAGAACCGGCTGAACTTCCACACCAGGATGTGACGGAACCGAGGCGGCTTCTGACGCGCCGCCGCGATCATCTCCTGGAACTGGGGGCGGTCGGCGGTGCGGGCGCTCTCTGCCTCGTCAACGTACTCGCTGACGATCTCCCAGCCTCGCTTCCTGGCCTCGGCACGGCAGGCGTCGAGCTGGGCGGGGATCGACAGCTCCTTGTCAGCCTGGCGCTGTGCGGAGCAGCGGGCGTAGATGGCGACGCGGGGGATCACTCCTCACCTCCTTCGCCGGCCATGATGGTCGCGACAGCCAGCCCGCCGTTGACGACATGCGCCTCCAGGTTCATCGCCATCTGGACGATCTGGCGCTTCTGGAGCTTTGAGTAGTAGTCGAGGTGCTCGGTGCCCAGGCGCATCGGTCGCAGCGCGTCGTGGAGCATCAGGCGCTCGAAGGCGTGGTCGACGTCGTCGGGCACCGGCTCGGTGGTCGGCATGTAGAACTCCGCGCCCGCCTTCGTCAGCACCTCCTGCAGCGGACGGTCGTAGACCTCGGAGACCCGGGTGAGGAACTCCATCGAGGGCTGCCCCGACCGCTTGTTCGTCTCCAGAGTCTGAAGAGTCGAGAACGGAATGCCCAACTCTCTGACGGCCTGCCGGATGCTCAGCTTCCGCGCCTGTCGCATCTTGCGCAGGTACGGCCCGAACTCCGGGCTGCGCCGCCGGAAGACGATGGCCGCGTTCCCCACCGGCTCAAATCCCTCGCGAGCCGCTGCGCCCGCGACAAAGCGCACCTCGTCGGGCTTCTTGAACGTCATCTTCCTACCCCTTGAATCACTAAGATTATAATTTCAATCATCGGCACTGGACACTCCGCGATTGGTGTGACTTTTATGGTAGTCACTTCTAATCTCCCAGACAAGGAGTCCTCCCGTGTCTCTCTCCCGTTCCCGCTACTTCATCCGTCGCTCTGAGGTCCAGGACATCCTCGACCGGCACCACCTGACACATCGCGAGTTCGCCGAGTCCATCGGCATGCCGCAGTCCTACTGGTCATCTCTGTTCAATCGACGTCACGCGCTCACTCCCCGTACACGACGGCTGCTGCTGACCGCTCCGTGCTTCGTCGACGCCTCCGAAGCCGACCTGTGGGAAGTCGTACGGGACGCCGAAGGGGGTGAGCAGTGAGCACTGATTCGCCCTGTAGTCTCCTCGCGCACCTGATTGCGGAGGACTGGAAGCGTCAGCGAGAGGAGGGGAAGCTCCCAGCCTCTCCCCCCGCTGAGCAGCCCCAGCCGGTCAAGCGGCGCAACACCATCCGCGTGGTGTCGTTGCCCGCCAGTCGTCGTCGGAGGCCGCGATGACTCTCCCCATCCCTGGTCCGCACCTGCTGCTGCCTGAGCACCGCGCTCACCTGCAGACCTCGGGTCTCAGCGACGAGACCATCGCCGAGGCTAGCATCATGTCGGTGGACGAGAAGCAGGCCCGTATGCTCGGCTACGCCAAGGGCATTCGCGGCATCGCCATTCCCTACCCGGACACGCGGCTGGTGATCGACGGTCGCCCGGTTCCGTACACGCGTCTTCGGGTCGACGAGGATGTCCGTAGGAAGCCGGGCCTGAAGTACGAGAACGTGCTGTCCAAGCGCATCGAGGAGGGGCTGTCGCACTACCCCTACGTCCCGCCTGGCGTTGAGGCGATTCGCAAGGACGCTCGGCAGCCGGTGTTCATCACGGAGGGTGAGAAGAAGGCGCTGAAGATGACGCAGGAGACCTGGCCCACCATCGGCTTGCCCGGCGTCTTCATGTTCACCGACCCGACCTCCAAGCGGGAGCCCGGCGACAAGCCACTTCATCCCGAGCTCCGTCGGTGGCGCTGGAGGGGGCGCATCGTCCTCGTCTGCTTCGACTCGGACCGCCTCGAGAAGAACAGCGTCGCGCTCGCCCACGAACGCCTCTGCGCCGCGCTCACCCGAGAGGGCGCCGTGGTTCGCGTGGTCAACGTCTTCAACCTTCCTGGGCTGGACAAGACCGGCGCCGATGACTTCCTGGTCCGCTCGGGGCAGGAGGCGTTCCGAGTGCTTGTAGAGCAGGCTCGGGGCTGGGAGCCGTTCGCCCACCTGGTCGAGATGCTGCCGGTGGGGCTGACGATTCCTGCGCTGTTCGAGGCGCTGTCGGACGTTCGGCACAAGCTGCTGAAGGCCAACGTCGAAGAGCGCCGACACGTCGCGCTGCGTCTGATGGAGCGGTACCCCACGCTGGAGCAAGCGGAAGCCGAGGGGCTGCTGACCCGGCAGGGCAGGCCGGTCGAAGGTCCCCTGCCCTGCATCGTCGTCAACGATGGACAGATGCGCGATGTCGTCAAGCAGTCCTGGACGGCGCTGCTGCAGTCGCGGTTCGGTCCTCGCTTGTTTCGCTACGGCGATGCACTCGTCCTGGGGCCGGAGCAGATCGACGGTGCCGTTCTTCGTCTGAAGGTTGTTGACCTCGGGCTGCTGACGTGGCTGCTCAACCGCTCCGCCGACTGGCTGCGGATGAAGAAGGGCGGCGAGATCGGCGATGGTCGGCTCACGGCGGATGTCGTCAAGGACGTCGCTGCGGTTCCCCACTCCCGCGTGCCCAGGCTCGACGCCATCGTCCGGGTGCCGGTAATCACGGCCGATGGGTCTGTGCTTGGCGGGTCCGGGTATGTCGCCGAGGCCCACATCCTCCAGATCGTCGATGCCAGCGTGATGGGTGTGGTGTCGTCGTTGCCGCAGAAACCGAGCGTGGAGGTTCGTCGTCGGGCGCTGGCGTTCGTGCTGGAGGAGGTGCTGGGAGACTTTCCTCTCGCCCGTCTCAGCGACCGGGCGCACGCGCTGTCGCTCCTACTGCTCCCGCTGGTGCGGCATCTGGTCAGCGGACCCACGCCGCTGCACCTTGTCGAAGCTCCATCGGAGGGGACGGGCAAGAGCCTGCTGGCGGATGTGGTCTCGGTGGTGGCTACGGGACGGCGCTCCCAGCCGACGCCGCTTCCGCTGCGGGAGGAGGAGCTGCGGAAGAAGCTGACGGCGGTTCTCCTGGGCGCGCCCAACCTGGTGCTGTTCGACAACGTCAACCACGCCATCGACTCCGCGAGTCTCGCCGCCATCCTCGCCTCTGTTCGCTGGAACGACCGCCTGCTCGGTCAGAGCAAGCAGCTGTCCATGCCGAACCGGGCCATCTGGATCGCCACCGCCAACAACCCCTGCCTGTCCAGGGAGATCGCCAGGCGCACGGTGCGGATACGGCTTGATGCGGGGGTGGAGCAGCCCTGGCTCAGAGACGAGTTCAGGCACGCCGATCTGATCGGGTGGTTGAAGTCGGAGCGAGCCAGGGTCATCGCGGCGCTGCTCACGCTGATTCGCGGCTGGTTGGCGAACGGTCGCGTTGAGGGGACAGTCCGGCTGGGCAGCTTCGAGAGCTGGTCCTCCGTCGTCGGCGGTGTCCTGGCGTCTGCCGGCGTGGACGGATTCCTTGCAGACCGTCATGAGCAACACAGCGTTGTCGATCCCGAGGAGGGAGACTGGGAAGCGCTGGTGACTGCCTGGCACGAGGCCTACGAGCTGAACCCGCAGACTGCGCGCACCCTGCTGGAGATGGCGACCGAGCGTCAGCTTCTGGGTCTGGGCGGCGGCAACGACACCAAGGCTCGGGCTCGGTTCTTCCAGGGGCTGTCTCGGCGGCGAGACCGCATCTACGGACCGTGGCGAATCGACATGAGCCGGGACCGGAAGCGGAAGCGGAACGTCTACTCCCTGGTCCCCGGAGCCTGAGGGCGGGGGGGGGGGGGGGGGGGGGGGGGGGGGGGGGGGGGGGGGGGGGGGG
>CAYXGP010000207.1:0-14988 GCA_964464515.1 uncultured Enterobacterales bacterium | reverse complement strand
GATGGGCCAGGTAGGGGGAGCATCCGCTACCTTTTTACGATCCCAACAAGGTTGTCCACCAGCTCTTCTGCGGTTCGACCCTCGGCGGCGGCGTGGAGGACGGTGAGGACCTCTCCTGTGTTGGGAGAGCGCACATGGAGTCGCAGGCGCGCGACGTAGATGCTCACCGTCTGGGTCTCCTTCCGTGAGTCCGCAGCCTGGCTGAGCTCACCCGCTGTCGGGGTGCCGCCCGGCATGGCTCGGCGCACCTCATCGAGCTCTTCTACGAACGCCTCGTAGGCTTTGACCGCTTCTGGTTTCACCACCGTGTTCTGGAGCTTCTGCCACCAGGGCAGTGAGGCGTCATACTCGCTCTTTTTCGTTCGGTAGGTCTGAGCATACTCCGCCTCGATCTTGTCGAGGCTGGAGAGCCGGGTCCCGCGTGCCTCTCCATAATCATCAACGGTCTCCTGGTAGACGGCCAGCTCGTCTTCGCTGTACCAGAACCGGACCGGGAGCCGACGCTCCTCCTGATCGTGATGGACGATCTCGCCGGTCACGAGGATGCGCGCTCTGCTGACCGGGACGACCTCCATGACGTCGTTCATCGCGCCGCTGAGCTCGACCGCCTCTGCGCTGCTCTTCTTCGTATGACTGGCCGCGATGTCCGTCGAAGCCTGCAGATCGACGACCTTCTTGAACCCTCCCGCCAGGAGGGCGACCAACAGGTGGTCGTGGAGATCGGTGACGAAGCTGGAGTCGGCGATGGGACCGAGCCCGATCTGCTGCGGCTTCAGACGGAGCCGGCTGGAGCCGACGCCCTCCTGGCTGGCCGCGGGCTCGAAGTCAGAGGCTTCGCTGTGGATTGTGGGCTCTCCCGGGGCCGCGATGGCCGCAGGAACCGCGGGAGGAGGGGGTATATTGAGCGTGATTGGGGAGCATCCCGCACAGAGCATGAGCCCCATGGAGGCCACAGGTAACCGCAGGTACATCAACGCCTCGACTGTTCTGCTTTCGCTGGCCTCGGGCGCTGTAACAGGTTCGTCGTCACTTTTCATCGAGGAACGGTTGCGTCTCGGACTGGGGAGGATCAGCGATCGGGCACGTCGGGGCTGGGTCAGCGGCGCACGAGATCCCGCAGAGACAGCCCCTCCAGCACGACGAACACGCTGCCCAGGACGGTGATGAACCCGAACTGGCCCAGGTGCAAGACAATCGCGAACGCCCGCGCGACGTCGCTATCGACGCCCCACAGCCGCAGCGCCACCGAGCAGAACAGCTCATAGGCTCCGAAGAAGCCGGGCGTGGGGATCGCGGCCATGCCGGCCAGCGTGATGGTCCACGTGGTCCACACCGAGGCGACGGTCACCGGGAGCCCATCGAACGCGGCCATCACGGCCCCTACTGCCCCCAGCGTGATCGCCCAGATCGCCATGGAGATCCCCACCAGCGCCGCGCCGCGAGCCGGCTCGGCCCACAGCTCCGAGACCGCCGCTCGGAAACGCTCGGCGAACGTCACAAGCGCCGGGCCCGGGGGCAGACGCAGCAGCAGCGGATCGAGCCGCGCGCCGAGCGCGACGACCGCGGCGAGGCCAAGCAGCCCCACCGCGACCAGCACCGCTGCCATCCGCTGTCCCACCGCGATCACGTCCACCGGTCCGGTGGGGCCGGGCACCGTGATGCCTCCTGCGGGCAGGTCGACCAGCAACGTGACCCCTGCCAGCAGCAGCAGGAGCATGGTCATGTCCAGCAGCCGCTCCAGCACGATGGCGGCGAGCCCCCGCGCCAGGGCCACTCCCTCGCGCTCCCACAGCAGGTAGGGGCGGACCATCTCGCCGAGCCGCAGCGGGATGACGTTGATCGCCAGGAACCCCACGGTGTTGATCGCGAACAGCCGGCCGTAGCGAGGCGCGGCGCTGCCCAGAAGCAGCGACAGCCGCAGGGCGCGCAGGGCGTGCGCGATGAGGTACCCGGCGAGCATCGGCAGCGCGAACCATGGGTCGGCGCCGGTCACTGCGGAGAGCGCGCGCTCGGGGTCCACCCCCCACAGGGCCGCCACCATGCACACGATCGTCACCGCCAGCACCGCGGCCAGCTTGAGGCGCATGGCTCCGGTCATCGCCGCGGAGAGCCGGCTCGTGGCACGAGGAGCTGCCACCCCAGCGGATCGTTGCGCAGGGCCTGGTCGGCCTCCAGCCCGTAGGCCTCCGGGGGCCGCGGGCCGGTGACCTCGGTGCCGAACAGCCGGTCCCAGATGATCAGCGTGTTGCTGTAATTGCCGTCGCAGCGGGCGCCGTCGCGTGTGTGGTGCCAGCAGTGGAAGTGCGGGTGATTCAGGAGCAGGCCCCAGGCCCGCAGGAGCGGGTGCTTGGGATCGACGGGCAGGTTCGCGTGCTGCCAGGCGTCGAACACCACGCCGATCCCCAGCACCGCCGGGATCACCCAGCCCTCGAAGCCAGAGGTGTCGAGGAGCACGCCGAACAGCACGATGGGCAGTCCGGAGAGCAGCAGGAAGTCGACGACGTGCATGCGCAGGCCCGTGGTGGCGTCGAGGTGCTCGGCGCTGTGGTGGACGCGGTGGAAGGTCCACAGCCAGGGGACGCGATGGCCGGCGCGGTGCAGCCAGTAGCGGCTCAGGTCGAGCAGCACGAAGGCCACCAGGGCCTGCTGCCAGCCCGCCGAGAGCGCGTCGGTCGGGACGAGGCCCAGCGTGCTGCGATCGGCGACCCACGCCACCGCGGTGAAGCGCAGCAGCGACAGCGCCGCCCCGTTCATCAGATTCCACATCAGGTCTGTGAGCGACGCTCCGCGCTCGCGCGGGTGGAGCCACCCGGCCAGCAGGAACAACAGCCGGGAGATCCCCTGGAGGAGCAGACCGCTCACCTCGCTCCTCTACTGCCCAGTGCTACCTCTATGGTTTGGCGCTATCTGTATGGCCAGGGGCTACTCGACGACCACGAGCGTGCCGTCGATCAGCGATGCCGGCTGGAAGATGCCGGCGATGGTCATGCACAGCGGCTCGCCGTCAGGGCAGGTCTCGCAATCGAAGCCGAACGAGGCCGCGAGGTCACACATCGCCGCGGGGTCGTCGGGATCGGAGACCATCGAGCCCATGAGCTGACCCAGCGTGCGGGTGTCGGCCAGCCCGCCGCCGGTGGCGCCGCCCACCGAGGTGCCGTCCGGCTCGAAGGTGCCGGAGATCTGCCAGTCGTAGACCGGGATCTCCACGCCGTCGTACTCGATGGTGAACTCGTCGGTGATGGCCGAGAAGTAGGGCGCCTCGGTGAAGTCCGCGACGCCGAAGTCCATCGTGGTGTAGTCCATGTCCTGGACGAGCTCGCCGGTGGCGTCCATCACCTGCCCCTGCGCGCCCAGCAGGGTCAGCGCGTCGTCATCCGCTGCGGTGATGCCTACCAGCAAGGGCTGCGAGAGGTAGTTTCCGACGAGCGCTCCGAACCCCTCCGGCTGCGTATACTCGGCGCCGCTCATGTCGAAGTAGAAGGTGCGGTTCACCAGATCGCCCACGTCGATGTTCAGATCGGTGCCGTACACAGAGGTGCTGAAGGCGATGTCGGTGACGGTGCCGCAGACGTCGACGGACAGGTGGTGCGTGCTCTCAGGGGTCAGCGGATCCGCGGGGGTGACGGTGGCGACGGTGTCGGTCTCGTCCCAGCTCACGACCGCGTCGAGCGCGCCGGCGTCGTCGGACAGCGTGATCGCGACGTCGCGCGCTCCTTCTTCGGAGACGATCACCTCCAGCTCGGAGCGGTAGTAGATGCCGGTCTGCCCGTCCCAGGGGTCGCTGTCCATGAGGACGGCGGTGCAGGGGACGGTCCCGCCGGTGGCGCCGGTGGTGCCGCTCGAGGTGGTCTCAGAGGTGGCGGTGATGGTGGTGGTGTGGGTGCCAGCCGTGCTCGGATCGGGTCCGCAGGCCGCGAGGGCTGTCAGCAGGAGGAGGGAGGTGCGTTCGTTCATGGTGGTCCTCGGGTCACTTGCCGGTGTCACCCGGCTGGCCGGTGTCGCATTCCAGGGGATCCGCGCTGCCGGTGGTGTCGGGGGGATCGGTCGTCACTTCGACGGTCAACACATACCAATACAGCTCGCCGCCCACGCCCGCGGAATTGTCGTCGGGCTTGACCAGGACGTACCACTCCCCGGCGTCGGAGAGGTTTCGCACCAGCACCGGATCCCAGTCGGCGCCGGTGGCGCCGCTCGTGACGGTGGCGTCGGTGGGCTTGTCGCCGCAGGGGTCGCGGTAGGACAGCGGGGTGTTGGCGGGCGAGCCGTAGTTCCACGCCTCGATGGTCGCCGTGAGCGTGCTGCGCCCCTCGGGGACGGCCACGCGGTACCAGTCGCGGTCGGTGCCCGTCTCCATGAGCCCGAAGATGCGCTCGCCCGAGGTCACCAGCTCTGCGTTGTCGATCGAGCTGTTGTCGTCGCCCTCTTCGCGGTCCCAGTCCAGCGGTGCCTTCGAGGACATGCTCGCGAGGAGCTCCCAGTCGTGCTGGTCGCCGAACGAGTAGCCGGCGTCGGAGAGCGTGGTGTACCAGGTGAGGCCGCCCGGGATCGGCACCACCATCTTGGGGTCGGTGCTGCCGGGGGACGAGATGAGGTCGGCCTTCCAGGTCTCGGAGGCGTCGGAGAGCGTCAGGTAGAGGTCGGCGTCGGAGCCGAAGGCCTCGGCGCGCCCCCAGACCTCCAACCAGCCGGCTTCTTCGCCGGGCGTCGAGAATTTCAGGGTGTCGATCCCGCCGTCCTCGGAGAGCACGCCGCAGGCCCACGCCTCCATGGGGATCTCCTGCGCCTGGCCGAACGTGTTGTTGGGCTCGACCTCCGGAGAGTCGCAGGGCGGCGGCGGTCCGGTGTCCACAAAGCCGACCTCGCTGGAGGTGGCGGAGGCCTCTGATGTGCCCTCGTCCACCTCGTTGTTGTTGTCATTTGAGCCGGTGATGTCGATGGCGCACCAGGCGCAGCCCTTGCAGGAGAGGAGGAGGATCAGGAGGGAGAGCATGGTTCCGTCCGACGTGTTTTTGTCAGATTAACGATTGTCGACGCTCATCGCCTGTGGCAATACAGTCGAGGGTATGGAACGCCTGCCGATCACCATCGTCCTGCTCGGGATTGCCTGCGGTGGCACCGAGACCTCTGTGAACAAGCTCGAGCCGCAGCTCGTCGTCGCGCCGGCGTCGGTCAGCTTCGGCGAGGTCGTGGTCCTGTACGACGACTCCCAGTCGGTGCAGCTCGTCAACGGGGGGCGAGCGCCGCTCAGCATCACCGCGCTGGAGGTCGAGGGCAACGACGACGAAATCTACAATCTCAGCACCGTGGCCCCGATCGAGATCGCCGCCGAGGAGAGCCTGTCGCTGAGCATCGGCTTCGCGCCGGACAACTACCTCGACTACAACCGCGACCTGCTGATCGTCAGCGACGATCCCGACAACCCCGAGCTGCGCGTGCCGATCACCGGCGCTGGCGTGGACGGCCCGGTGCCCGACATCGCCCTCAGCGTGGAGTCGGTGGACTTCGGTTCGGTGGCGTCGGGAAGCACGTCGACGCAGTTCTTCACGATCACCAACATGGGTGACGGAGAGCTGATCATCGACAGCGTCGAGCAGTGGGGGGCCGGCGCGTTCGCGCTGGAGACCTCTCCGGCGGGGCAGACGCTCGCGAGCACCGGCGACGAGTCGACCGTGGTTTTGTCGTACACCCCCACGCAGGGCGGGGGCGACTCAGGGGGGCTGCGCATCCACAGCAACGATCCCGATGAGCCCGAGGTGGAGGTGGTCTTCCTCGGCAACGGCGGCGGCGACTTCGAGTACCCCGAGGCGGTCATCGACTGCCCGAAGAGCGTCGATCCCCCGATCGCCATCGATCTCGACGGCACCGGGTCGAGCGATCCCGGCGGCAATGAGCCGCTGACGTACGCCTGGTCGATCGCGCAGGCGCCCGAGGGCTCCACGGCGGAGGTCCAGGACCCGACGGCGGATTATACGAGCGTGTTCATCGATCTGGCCGGTGATTGGGAGATCGATCTCACCGTCACCAACTCCATCGGCGTCGTCTCTGCGCCGGCGCGTTGCAACTTCTCGGCCACGCCAGGAGACTCGATCAGCGTCGAGCTGACCTGGAACACCGGCAATTCGGATCTCGACCTGCACCTGGTTCAGCACGGGTATGAATTCAACGAGAAGCCGGGGGACTGCTGCTGGTGCAACTCCAACCCCGACTGGGGCGAGTCCGGGAGCAGCGACGATCCCAACCTTACGTTGGACGACCGCACCGGTCGGGGGCCGGAGAACATCACGCTCAACTCTCCCGGCGACGGCGACTACAATGTGATGGCGCACTACTACACCGACGACGGCGGCGACACCACCACCGCCACGATCAACGTCTGGCTGGACGGCGTGCTGAATCATACATCGAGCCAGGTGCTGAAACACAACGAGTTGTGGCAGCCCGGCTACGTCAAGTGGCCCGACGGGGTGTTCGTCACCCAGGAGAACGAGGTAATTCAGGCAGAGACCCGAGACTGCTACTGATTCTGCTCTGAACGAGCTGTCTCTGATCTGAACGAGGCTGCGCTGCGCGCATGGTCGGGAGCGGGTCTCGAACAGAGAACGGTCGTTGACTCAATCTCGGTTCGTCTGTGTGGGGATCATCCGGAGCTTCTCCACCAGCCGGTCGAGGCTGAATGGCTTCTGGATGAACCCCGCCAGCCCGGTGCGGTCGACTCGCGAGAACACATCGCGCTCGCTGTACCCGCTGCATAGAAAGACGGGGACGTCCTCGCGGATCTCGCGGATGGCCCGGAACGCCTCGATGCCGTCCATCTGCGGCATGGTCAGATCGAGGATCACCACGTCGATCTCATCGGGCTGTTCCCCAAAGATCTGCACGCCCTCCCAGCCATCCTCAGCGGTCAGCACCTGGTAGCCCAGGACGCTCAGGAGCGCGCCGATGGTTCGCCGGGCGACGCCCTCGTCATCGACCACGAGGGCGGTTCCGCTGCCCCGGAAGGGCTCGTCCGAAGGGGGGGCGTCGATCGTGTCTGCAGCGGGCGGGGAGTCCTGGGAGATCGGGAGGAGTACCTCGAACATCGTCCCTTCACGCGGCTCGCTGCGGACACACAGCGTTCCGTTGTGACTGCGAACGATGCCCAGCACCGCAGCCAGCCCGAGACCGCGGCCGGTGAAGCGGGTGGTGAAGAACGGCTCGAAGATGCGGTCGCGTGTCTCTGCGTCCATTCCGGCGCCGGTGTCGGACACCTCGATGCTGAGGTAGCGCCCCTCGGGGAGGTCGGAGAGCACTGCCCGCCGCAGGGCGTCGGCGCCGATGTCGCGGGCGCCGGTGGAGATCGAGACGACGCCATGCTCGGCTCCGATCGCCTCGACGCTGTTGTTGATCAGGTTCACCAGCACCTGCCTCAGCTGGCTGGGGTCGCCCTCGATCGTCGGCAGCGAGGAGGCGGGGTTCACGCTCAGCGTGATCTTCGGGGACACAGAGGAGCGCAGGCGCTCACACACCTCCTCGATCATCGCGTTCGCGTCGATCGGGACCTGCTCGTAGGTGCCCTTGCCGGCGTACGCGAGCATCTGCGCGGTCAGCTCGGAGAGCTGGACGGCCGTGTGGCGGATGCGCTGGAGGTTCTGGCGGACCGGGGAGTGGGGCGGGAGCTGAAGGAGCGCGAGATCTGCCCGCCCGAGCACCCCGAGCAGGAGGTTGTTGAAGTCATGCGCGACGCCTCCCGCGAGCACGCCGAGGCTCTCCAGCTTCTGTGTGCGGAGAGCCTGACGCTCCGCCTTCTGGCGCGCGGCTTCCTGACGCTGCATCGCCATCAGGCGGCGCCGCTGACTCAGCCCGTAGGCCATCAGGATCTCGGTGAGCGGTGGGAGGATCTGGGCGACAGCGGCCGGGGGAAGCAGCTCCGGCTTCGCGCGAGCCACGGCCATCAGGGCCTGCTCGTAGAGCTCGCCGATCTGCTCGACGGGCTGCTCGGCTGCGCTCAGCTCGCGTCCGAGATCGGCGGCGTCCAGCAGCGCCGATCCGGAGCCGTGGACGATGAATTCGATAAGCAACGCTGCACATCTTTCGGATGGCGTCATGACAACTCCTCTCGCGAATGATCCGGCAGCGTCACGGGACTATAGCGGGTCACCTCCGGAGCCGCGCGGTGCAGGCGAGAGGGCTGAACGAGACGTGACGACGCCTCAGGACGAGCCTGAGGATGACGTATCAAGACGAGGCATCAGCACGGCGCCTCAGGACAGGGAGAGCCCCTGGAGCACCCAGCTCGGCGTGTCTACGAAACCTTCACGGATGTGATCGCTCAGCAGGTGCGTCACGGCCCCGAGCAGCTCGACGACATTGCAGTTGAGGGTCTTCTCACCGACGTACCCCTCGGCGCCGCCGGCGCTGGCCCGGAAGACATGCAATGGAAGGCGGATGTTCCCTGTCTCGATGTCGATGGTCCCCGGCCGCGCCAGTCCCTCCACGAGCGCGAACGTGCCGAGATCCGGAAAGACCATGTTGCGGGAGCGGTTTCCCGGGCGGACGATGAGGTTGCCGGGCCACAGATCGCCGCTCGACCGCTCGTGTCCGCTCGGTCGGGCGTCGTGGGCGCGCGCGGAATCCACCCCCTGGTACAGCTCCGAGGTGAGACCCTCGCGGATGAGCTGGACCGGCCGCGGAGGGATGCCGCGCTCATCGAACGCCCGCGAGCACGGGCCGCCGTTGCGGCTGGCGTCATCGACGATGTGCAGCCGCTCGCCCGCGATGTGCTCGCCCATGCGGTTGCTGATGAAGGAGCGACCTGCGGAGACGCTCTCAAAGCGGAAGGCCTCGAGGAGCCGCGGAAGGAGCTCGCTGGCGACCACAGGCGCGAGCACGATGGGGCAGCCGGAGGGCGGGGACTCTGCGGAGGTCTGCAGCGCGCGGAGGAACCGGAGCAGCTGGATCCCCAGGGGGCGGCAGGCGACGTCCGCGAAGCTGCGGCTGATCATCCGGGTTCGCGCGACGGGCCCGTGACGCGTCTCGGAGCGCAGCCGCGCACGCAGCTCGAATTCGGTGCTCGTCTCGGCCACCGCGGGCACCTGGGTCGAAGCGTAGGTGCGCGCCAGCGCACGCTCCTCGTACTCCACCGAGATGCCACCGACCCCCGGGGCGCGGGCCGACGAGATCGCCTGATCGATCAGATCGCGTCGGTCCTCCAGTCCCAGGTGGACACGCCGAGGATCGTCGATGCCCAGCCCGCGGGTCTGCAGCGGGAGGCGCGCGGGTATCGCGGGGTCGGGGTGAGGGGTCGCGGAGGCGATGGCCTGACGCAGGATCTCCTCGGCGCTGGCGCGCTGCGCCGCGGGGCCGCGGGCCTGACCAGCCCGTCTTCCGGGGAGCACCACCCGCACCCAGAGCGCGTTGTCGCGGCGGGTCTGCGCGGAGCGCCGCGCTGATGACAGCGAGAGCCGATGCTGCTCCCACCAGTGGATCTCACAGGCGCTCGCCCCGGCCTGCTGGGCGAGATGGAGCAGCTCGGTGGCTGCTTTCAGCCTGGGCTTCGGGCCTTTCTCCGTATCGGTCATCCCTGTCCCTCCCCCAGCCGCGTGGGTCTGTCTTCGCGGCGCGCGGATCAGGATATAGGCCCCGGCCATGCGTACGCGCAACCTCATCATCACCAGCAGCGCGCTGTGTGTCCTCGGGATCGCACCCGGCGTCTCCTGGCCCCTGGCGGCGGCCGGGCGGACCGCCGCGGCGGCCGAGCGAGCCGTGGCGGTGGGGGACCTTCACGGCGATCTGGAGAGCAGCCTGGCGGTGCTGCGGATGGCGGGCGTGGTGGACGCCGAGGGCCACTGGAGCGCCGGCGCGGCGACGCTGGTGCAGACGGGAGACACCACCGATCGCGGCCCCGACAGCCGCGGTGTGCTCGCCCTGATGGCGCGCCTGGAGTCCGAGGCGACCGCCGCCGGAGGGACGGTGGTGGCGCTGATGGGCAACCACGAGGTGATGAACCTCACCGGCGACCTGCGCTATGTCTCGGCCGCGGACGTCGCGGGGTTCGGGGGCGCGGAGGCGCGCCGCGCGGCGTTCTCTGCAGCGGGCACCGAGGGGGCCTGGCTGCGGGCCCACGGCATCACCGCGCGCGTCGGCGACACCGTCTTCGCCCACGGGGGCATCTCCGCGCGCTTCGCCGCCCTGGGCGTGGACGGGATCAACGCCGCGGCGTCGGCGGCGCTCGCGGGCGCGGCCTCGGCGGACGTGCTGGGCGCCGAGGGTCCGCTGTGGCTTCGCGACTACCTGCTGGCCGACGAGGCGGTGGCCTGCCCGGAGCTACGTCGGGCGCTCACCGCGCTGGGCGCCCGGAGGATGGTGGTGGGACACACCACCCAGCGCTCGGGGCGCATCGCCAGCCGGTGCGAGGGAGCGGTGCTGGGGATCGACACGGGCATCTCTGCGCACTACGGCGGACACCTGGCGGCGCTGGAGCTGCGGCCCATCGCCGAGGACGGAGTGACCGACGCCTGGGCACTGTACGCGGACGGGGCAGTCGATCTGCCAGATCCGTCCGATCAGTCCGCTCCGTCGCGGTGAGAGCGGCGTGCCCCGCTGGATCCTCCTTCGACACGGCGAGAGCACGGCCAATCGCGACGACGTGTCGTCCGGCTGGCTGGATGTGCCGCTGACTCCCCTCGGCGAGCGGCAGGCGCGGGCGGCCGGGGAGGCCCTCGCCGACGAACAGATCTCCCGGGTGATCTGCAGCGATCTGCTGCGCGCTCGCCAGACCGCCGAGGGGGTGCTCGCTCTGCGCGGCGCGCCCCGCCCGCCACTGCAGCTCTACCCGGCGCTCCGTGAGCGATCGGTGGGGAGCTTCCAGGGCGCGCCGCGCGCGCAGCTCCGCGCGGACGGTCGGATGAACACGCTGCTCGATTGGACGAGCGCGCCGCCGGGCGGGGAGAGCCTCGCGCAGCTCGCCCGTCGGGTGATCGACGCGCTGGCGTCTCTGCAGCCGTCGCCCTGCACCCTGGTGGTGGCCCACGGCGGGGTGCTGCGGGTGGCGCTCGGGCTGCTCGAAGGGCAGCCGACGTCCGAGATCGGCCGCCGCCGCTTCGCAAACGCGCGGCCGTACTTTCGCGATCTCCCCGCAGATGCGTGGGCAGGGGTCGCCCGAACCCTCTCGACCGCGGGTGGATCATGAGCCTGTTCCTCGCAAGCGCGTCGCCTCGGCGGCGGGCACTTCTAGAAGCGTGTGGTGTGCCCCTGGCTGGCATCTGCGCCCCCGAGATCGACGAAGCCCGGCTGCCGGGCGAGCTCCCTCACGCGATGGCGGCGCGCCTGGCGACCGCCAAGGCGCGCGCGGTCCACGCGGACGGGTGGGTGCTGGCAGCGGACACGGTGGTGCACGTCGGCGACGACGTGCTGGGCAAGCCCGCCTCTCCCGAGGAGGCCGCGCGGATGCTCCAGCGTCTGTCGGGACGCTGGCATGCCGTCACCACCGGGTGGTGCCTGCGACGCGGTGAGGAGTTCTGGGAGGCACATCGCACGGCGCGGGTGCGCTTCCGCGGCCTGGGTCCCACTGAGATCGCCGCCTACGTCGCCTCGGGGGAGGGGCTGGATAAAGCGGGCGCGTACGGCGTGCAGGGACTCGGCGCTGCGCTGGTCTCGCGCGTGGACGGGGACTTCTCCACGGTGGTGGGCTTGCCGATGCCCGACGTGCTGGCGGCGCTCCGCGCAGCGGACATCTGGGAGTAGACGACATGGGACAGACGGTCGCAGAGCGGCTGGCGGCTGTGGAGGCGCGGATCGCGCGCGCATGCACCGCGGCCGGTCGAGAGCGCGGGGCGGTGCGGCTGCTGGCAGCGTCGAAACAGCAGCCCCTCGAGCGGGTGCGGGCAGCGCTGGAGGCGGGGCAGGTGCTGCTCGGCGAGAGCCGCGCGCAGTCGCTGCGGGAGCGCTGGGCGACGCTGGGGTCTGACCCGCGTCCGCGATGGCACTTCATCGGACCGCTCCAGCGCAACAAGGTGCGGCTGGTCGTCGGGCGGGTGGAGATGATCCAGACCGTCGATCGCATGTCGCTGGCGAAGGAGATCGATCGCAGGATTGCCAACACCGGCGCGGCGCCGGTGGACGTGCTGATCGAGGTGAACCTCCACGGCGAAGCGACGAAGGCCGGGGCGGCACCCGGAGCGACGCTGGCGCTCGCGGCGGAGGTAGGGGAGCTGGCCGGTGTGCGCGTCCGCGGGCTGATGGCCATCCCGCGCTGGTCGGGCGACGCAGATCTGCGCCGAGAAGGCTTCCGTGCGCTGGCGGAGCTGGCCGCGGAGGGCCGCGCTCAGGGGCTCCCCATGACCGAGCTGTCGATGGGCATGACCGCGGACCTGGAGGACGCCATCGCGGAGGGGGCGACCATCGTGCGTGTCGGCACGGGGATCTTCGGCCCGCGGGGATGAACCTGGCGCTGAGTCAGTACAGATCACCTGATGCGTTGTTCGAGTAGTTGATGTCGGACAGCGTGGGGGACGAGCTGGAGCGATAGATCCCCCAGCTCGCTGAGTCTGTGATGGCGCTGTCTGAGATCGTGGCGTCGCAGGAGTACAGGTAGATGTTGCCGTACCCGTTGTCACCGCCATATTCCACGGTGACATCGTCCAGCACGACGTCGCTGGCGTCGCAGTAGCTGCCCATCGTGATGCCTTCCCAGTCGCCGGCCGCGGGAGAGCTCTGCGCGGAAGTGAAGGTGGCGTCGGCGGCGATCAGTCCGCCGTAATTTCCGTTTCCAATGTATAGCTGGGCGTCGGCCTCAAACTGCACCTCGACGCCATCTTCGAGGGTGAGCAGGGGGTGGTCGGAGCCCTGCACATACAGCGATCCCGAGGCGTAGTATGGGACACCCAGGTCCTGCCAGTCGGCGTCCATGTCGATTGTATCAGCGCCCAGGTTGATCCGGTCGTCTGTGTTGCCCGAGTAGGTCGATGACGCGTCGAGCAGTCCCGCGTAGTTGGCGGGGAGCTCGATCGGGAATCCGCCGTTTCCGGTGAGGGCGTTGTCCTCGAAGGCCGCCGTGAGAACGGAGGAGGAATGCAGGTAGACACCGGTCTCGACGTTGTCGCGAATGGTGCTCTGTGTGATCTGCACCGCGCTGGAGCCATACACATAGACACCAGCCGTGCTGCTGCCCGCGATGGTGGCCTCGCCGATCTCGACGTCGGCGTCGTAGAGGTAGATGTTGCCGTAGCCGTTCCCGCCGGCGTACTCGACGGTCACGCCGCGGAGCTCCGAGCCCTGATCGTAGGCGCCGAACGTGATGCCGTCCCAGTCGCCAGGCGCGGGGCTCGACTCTGCAGACGTGAACGTGATGTTCCTGCCGGTGACGGACAGCGCGCCGTCGGAGCCGCTGCCGACGTAGAAGTCGGTGCCTGACTCCATGTACACCGTCACATTGTCTTCGATGATCAGCTCAGGACCGGCGGAGCCCTGCACATAGATCGAGGCGCCCGCGAGGAAGGGGACGCCCAGATCGTGCCAGGTTCCGTCCACATCTACGGTGCCCGTGGTGATGAAGATCTGATCGTCGCCGTTTCCGGTGAAGGAAGACGACGGCCTGAGAAGCCCCACATAGCTGGCGGGGAGCTCGATCGGGTAACCGCTGTTTCCAGTGAGCGTGTTGTCCTCGAACGCCCCTCCGAGCCCACCGTAGGTTGTGATATCGACTCCGGTTGCGGTGTTGTCGCGGATCGTGGTGCCGCTGATCAGCGGAGCCGCGCTCGTAGAGACATAGATCCCCGAGGTGCTGCTGTCGGAGACCGTACAGCCGGTGATCTCGGGACTGGCGTAGAGAGCGTAGATGTTGCCGTAGCCGTTCCCGCCGGCGTACTCCACGGTCGCGCCGCGGAGCTCTGAGCCCTGATCGTAGGCGCCGAACGTGATGCCGTCCCAGTCGCCAGGTGCGGGGATCGACTCTGCAGACGTGAACGTGACGCCGGTGCCTGGCACCGCCAGCGCGCCGTCCATGCTGTCCCCGACGGTCAAGCCGGTGGACGCCGCGAAGTACAGCGTGACCCCATCGTCGATCGCCAACGTCGGATTGGACGCACCCTCGATCGCGATGCTTCCGTCGATGAAGTAGTCGGCGTCGAGGCGGGACCAGGTGGCGTCCTCCTCGAGCGTGTCATCGAGCACCTGGATGAGGTCTGTGGTGTTGCCGGTGAAGCTGGATGATGCGTCGAGCTGCCCGACCGACCCGCCTGGCAGGCCGATGGGGTATCCGCCGTTCTCGCTGAGTACGTTACCGACGAAGGTTGGTCCTCCGCTCGCCTCCAGGGCGCTGGAGGGGCTGACGTAGACTCCGTATGTGGCGTTCCCTGTGATGGAGGAGTCCGAGACCTCGGCGATGCCATCGATCACATGGAGGCCGGCCTGGCTGCTGCTGCGGAGCACGCTGTCCGTGATCTGGACGTCCGCGTCGTAGATCAGCACGTTCCCGTAGCCGTTGCCGCCGCCGTACTCGATCGTCGCACCGGAGATGCTCGAGCCCCCGTCGAAGGCGCCGATGCTGACGCCGCCCCAATCTCCGGCGGCAGGGGTGCTCTCGCTCGACGTCAGCGTCACCCCCTCCGAGGAGCCGCTGATGACCAGCGCTCCGCCGCTGGCGTCGCCGACGTAGAGCGTGGTCTCGGGGTCGAACGCCACATCCACGCCGTCTTCGATCGTCAGGGTGCCCCCGCGCACATAGACCGAGCAGGTCACCTGATGCAGAGAGCTTCCGCTCCACGTCTCGTCGGCTGTGAGGACCCCGCAGTGCTCCGTCGGGCACTCCTCGTCGATGTCCCCGTCGCAGTCATCGTCGACCCCGTCACCGCAGACCTCAGTGGCGCCGGGGCTGATGTCGGCGTCGGCGTCGTCGCAGTCGTCGCTGTTCTCCGAGTGACCGGGGGGCAGAACGCACGCCACCGTGGTGGTGGTGGCGCCGTAGCCGTCGCTGTCTGCGTCGGTGTACCACTCGCTGCCGGTGGACAGGTC
>CAYXGP010000206.1:0-15275 GCA_964464515.1 uncultured Enterobacterales bacterium | reverse complement strand
GTGCTGACGAGATCGTTCGATCTGTCGCATCGTAGCCGGCCGGACCTCCTGTCTGTGGGTCACGGCGCGAGCGGCCGGTCTCGAGGCACACTGCCTCGATGAAGCGCTGAGTTGGCTCCAACGCACCTGAGCTCGCCCGCGGCACCCCCCACTGGATACGCGTCTTCGAGGTGAGGTTGCCGCGCACCCAACCATCGGGGACGGCCTCCTCATCCTCGGTGTAAGGGACGCTGCTGCGGTAGCGTTGCCCCCACAAACCCACACGGAGCGTGCTGTGCGTTGGTCTTCACCTGCTCTCCTGATCTTCGCTGCCAGCTGCGGCAGCGCTCACGATCTTCTGGCCCTCGACAACGAGCCCGGGGCTTCTGGCGAACCGCTCAATGACGTGGAGGATGCCCCGCCGGCCTCCCCTCGGCTCGACAGCGACGTGCCCGCCGACATCAGCTCCCGCATCGACACCCACTTCGAAGGCCACGGCAGCCAGCGCGTCCACGTCCAGCTCGACCGGCCGCTGTACCGGCCCGGCGAGACGGTCTGGGTCAAGACCTGGAGCGTCGTCACCCGCGGCCTCGGCCGGAGCCCGCAGGACCGCATCACCTACGAGATCGTGAATCCCCGCGGCCAGGTCGTGGAGACCAAGCTCGTGCAGCAGGCCGGCGGCACCGCCACCAATGACTTCGTCCTCGGCGCCGAGGCGCCGGGCGGCAAGTGGGTGCTGCGCGCGACCCTCCCCACCGGGGAGGTGGACGAGCGCCCCTTTGTCGTCTCCAACTACCAGGCGCCGATCATCCGTAAGTCCCTGGAGTTCGTGCGCGAAGCCTATGGCCCGGGTGATCGGGTGGACGCGCTGCTCGAGCTCGAGCACCCCGCAGGGGGACCTCTGGCCGACCACCCGGTGCGCGCCCTGCTCCAGGTGGCCGGCGAGACCGTGCTCGACGGGACCCTGACGACCGACGGGTCGGGCGCCCTGCTCGTCTCCGCGCAGCTGTCCGATGATCTGCGCAGCAGCGATGGGCTGCTCACCATCCTAGTCGAGCACGGCGGCGTCAACGAGTCGATCAGCCGCTCTGTGCCGATCGTGCTCGCCGACCTGCAGCTGGCCTTCTTCCCCGAGGGCGGCGACATGGTGGCCGGGCTTCCGGGCCGGGTGTACTTCGAGGCCACCAACCAGCACGGCGAGCCCGCTGATGTCACCGGCTACCTCACCGACGACCACGGCGAGCGGGTGGCCGATTTCGCCAGCGTGCACGATGGCCTGGGTCGCGTCGCGTTCACACCTGAGCGTGGTCGGCTGTACGTGGCGCACGTCACCAGCCCCGTGGGTATCGACGACGGCTTCCCGCTGCCCGCGTCGAAGAAGGAAGGGTGCAGCCTGCGCTCGTTCGACGATCTGCGCAGCGAGCGTCCCGAGGTGCGCGTGGCGGTCCGCTGCAGCGACACCCGAGACGTGACGGTCGCCGGCGTGCTGCGCGAGACCGCGCTCGACACAGCCGCTGTCTCGGCGGGGCCCGACCAGGACGCCGTCGTCTACCTGCGCGCCGCTGATGCACCCGGCGACGCGCTGGCCGATCAGCAGGGCGCTGTGCGGGTGACCGTGTTCGACAGCGAGCTCACTCCCCTCGCAGAGCGGCTGGTGTACCGGAACCCCGGCCGCGACCTGAACATCTCCGTGAGGCCGGACAAGAAGCGCTACGGACCCCGCGACGAGGTCGTGCTGGAGGTGCGGACCACCGACCCCAGCGACCGCCCCGTCGAAGCCGAGATCGCGCTGTCGGTGGTGGACGACGCGGTGATCAGCCTGGCGGACGCCAGGGAGGGGCACCTGCTCAGCCGGCTCTACCTCGAGCCCGAGCTCGTCGACAGCCCCAAGGACCCGGGCTGGTACTTCGACGACGACGAGGCGCTGGCCGCCCGGGGGCTCGACCTGGTGATGGGCACCAGGGGCTGGCGCCGCTTCGAGTGGAAGCAGGTGTGGGCCCCCGAGCCGGTCTTGAGCGTCGACACCAGCGGCTGGGCCGGGGGCATGGCGGAGCCTGACATGATGGCCGCCGTCGAGGCAGCCCCCCGCGCGGCCCCGATGCCCGAAGCCGCGATGCCCGCCCCCCCGATGCCCGCCGTCCAGCCCGAGCCCCAAGCCAAGGCAGCGCAGGCGCCTGCCGAAGACGCCATGAAGAAGGCGAAGCCGGTCGAACGGGACGCGCGGCGGGTACGCCGACGCGACGCGCCGGCGGCAGGGGCCAGGGCGGTCGCCATGGATGAGCTCGTGGGCCTCGGCGGTCTCGGCTACGTCGGGGACGCCGATATGCACTTCGCACACGACCGGATCCAGCAGCAGAGCTGGGCCGCCGTGCGCGTCTTCCCCAGACCGGACTACAGCGCGGGCTTGTCGGGCACGCGCACAGACTTCCGCGACACAGTGCACTGGGAGCCCACGGTCCGCACCAGCTCCGACGGAAAGGCCGAGGTGCGCTTCTACCTGTCGGACGCGGTCTCGACCTTCCGCGTCACCGCAGAGGGGCTGGGGGGCAGTGATGCCAGCGACAGGTACGCCGGCCACAGCGAGGAGACGATCACCTCGGTGCTTCCGGTGAGCGTGGCTACCAAGCTGCCCGCCGCCGTGTCGGTCGGCGACCGCCTGGAGATTCCCCTGATTGTGAGCAGCTCCCGCGACGAGACTCTCGCGGTGCGCGTCTCGGGCGTCGTCAACTCCGACATCGTCAAGCTGCGCGAGGCGTCTGGGAAGCTGTCGATCGACGCCGGCGAGACCGCCACCCACTGGATCTCCGCGGAGATCGGAGCTGGCAACCAGACCGCCACCGTCGCACTGGAAGCGGCCGGCGGCGGGCTGACGGACCGCGCCGAGCGCGAGCTGCGCATCGTGCCGGCGGGCTTCCCGCGCTCGTGGTCGGCTGCGGGAGAGAGCGACGGCGACGTCACCCTCGCGTTCCAGCTCGACGACGTCATCGACGACAGCCTCACCGCGTCGGTGACCTGGCACCCGAGCACGGTGTCCACGCTCATCTCGGGCATGGAGGGCTTGATCCGCAGCCCCGGCGGGTGCTTCGAGCAGACCAGCAGCACCAACTGGCCGAACGTGGCCATCCTGGCCTACCTGGAGGCCCACGACGGCGACCCCCGGCTCCGCGCGAAGAGCAGCCGCGCTCTGGACGTCGGCTACGCCAAGCTCACCGGCTACCAGGTCGAAGCCGGCGGCTTCGAGACGTGGGGGAGCGGCCCAGGCAAGGAGGCCCTGTCGGCCTTTGGCCTCATGCAGTTCTCCGACATGCAGAAGGTCTACCCGGTGGCCGACGACGTGCTGACCCGCGACGCGGCCTACCTGCTGGCGCAGCGCACCGGGAAGGGCGGCTTCGAGCGGACCGGCGAGAGCGCTCATGGCTACGGCAGCGCTCCGGCGGCCGTGCTGGACGGCTTCATCACCTACGCGCTCGTGACCACGGGGCATGCCGACGGATTGGAGACCGAGGTGGAGCATCAGGCGGCCGCCGCGCGCACGTCAGACGACCCGTACGTCCTGGCGCTGGCTACGCGGAGCCTGCTGGTGACCGACCACCCCGGCGCGAAGGCGGCCGTGGAGCGCCTGGCTGCCCTGCAGGCCGACGACGGGAGCTTCCCCGGCGCCGAGAGCAGCATCACGCGAAGCTACGAGGCGAACCTGCTGGTCGAGAGCACGGCGCTGGCGGCGCTGGCCCTGATGGAGGCGGGCACGCACCGCCGGACCGCAGACGCCGCCGCGGGTTGGCTGGTCGACAACCGTCAGGGCGCGGGCACGTGGGGAGCCACCCAGGCCACCGCGCTGGCGCTGGACGCCCTCGGCACCCACGCCGAGGTCAACAAGGTGCCGCGCAGCAGCGGCGAGCTGTTCGTCGAGGTCAATGGCGAGCCGATGGGGACGCTGGCCTACAGCGCCGAACAGTCCGAGCCGCTCACCATCGACGGCTGGGAGGGGGCCCTGCGCGCCGGCAAGAACGAGATCGTGCTGCGCCATGAGGGCGGCGAGCCCCTGCCGTTCACGGTCGAGGTGGCGTGGACGGCCATCGCGCCGATGACGTCCCCGGGCGCCGAGCTGAGTCTGGAGACAGCGCTGGACAATAGCGACGCCGAGATGGGCGAGACGGTGCGCCTCACGGCCACGGTGGGCAACCGGACCGACCGCGTCGTGCCCAACCCCATCGCCCGCATCGGCATCCCGGCCGGCCTGGAGCCGCAGCTGTGGCAGCTGGCGGAGCTGCAGGAGCGGGGCGAGGTGGCCCTGTACGAGACGCGCACCCGCGAAGTCACGTTGTACTGGGACGGCCTGCACGAGGGCGATCAGCACACGGTGAACCTCGACCTTGTGGCGGCCATCCCCGGTGAATTCACCGGCCCGGCGAGCAGCGCCTACCCGTACTACAACGACGACGAGAAGGCCTGGCGAGCCGGGCTCGAGGTGGCGATCGACCGGCCGGATCGGTAGCACACCCGGCCGCGAGCGGTGACGAGAGGGCTGACTGGACGGCGTGGGCGTCTCGCCGATCCGAAGGCGCTTCTTGACCCGAAGCGAAGGGCGAACACCATGGGGGCGAGCCCGGAGGCCCATGCACCAGAGCGCGAACCTGCTCCATGTGGGCGTCCTCGGGCCCGACCCGCTGCTCTGCGCGGCGCTGGCGGGGGCCCTCGAACGCGCGGGGGCCCACGAAGGTAGGGGGCTGGAGGCCACCGCGATGGCCGAGCCTGAGCCTGAAGTCGACGTGTTTCTGCTCGATCTGGGGATCACACCCGATGGAGAGCTCGCTCCGTTTCCTCCAGCGCCGCCGACGCTGGTGCTCGTTCCCGATGCTACGTGGGCGGCCCGTGTGCGCGCCGCCGGAGCTCTCGGAGCGCTCCCCCGCGACACAGCGCCGGCCGCCTTGCCCGTGGCGCTCGCGGCGGCGGCGGCGGGCTTCGTGGTGCTCGCGCCCGCGTTCGCGGTGCAGGCGGACCCGCCGCCCCCCCTTCCTGTACAGACCCCGCTCTCTCCGCGAGAACAGGAGGTGCTTGAGCTGCTGGCAGAGGGACTGTCCAACAAGGAGATCGGTCGGCGGCTGTTCGTCAGCGCCAACACCGTGCGCTTTCATGTCGCTGCGATCCTGGACAAGCTCGGCGCTTCGTCCCGCACCGAGGCGGTGGTGGTTGGGGCGCGGGCGGGATGGCTGGAGCTGTGAGTTGGCGAGGACCGAGGGTGACCTGTCCAATCGGACGGGGCCCGACCCGGCGCCCGGCCAGTTGGACTGGTGAAGAACCGTCCGGATGGTCGATGTCCCGATCCGTTTCCGGAGCCACATTCCCGTCGTCCCGACCGACTTCACCTGGAGAACCCTGAAATGACGACGGACAACCCCCAGATCCAACTCTCACTGGCCCAACTCTCACTCACCCAACTCTCTGGCGCTCTCGCTGACGCTGTCGAGCGCGCCGCCGGGGGCGTGATCACGCTGGAGGTCGACGGGATCCCCCGTAGCGGCCTGGCCTGGAGCGACACCCTGGTCCTCTCATCTGCCCTCGGCATCGACGAGGAGAGCCCGCTGACCCTCACCCTTCCCGACGGCAGCGAGGCAGAAGCCAGGCTCATCGGCACCGATCCCCGGCTCGATGTCGCCCTCCTGGAGCTGAAAGAGGGCGGGCTCACGCCCACAGAGCGCGGAGATCCGGACGCCCTGCGCGCTGGAGAGCTCGTGCTGACGGTCTCCCGCTCGGGACGTGGTCCTCGCGCGACGCTCGGCGTGGTGGCCAGCACCGGCCCCGCCTGGACGACCCGCAGTGGCGCCGTGGTGGCGCGCTGGATCGAGGTCGACGCCACCCTGCCACCCGGCGGATCCGGCGGCGCGCTCGTCGATACAGCGGGACGGCTGCTCGGCCTCAACACCCCCGCGCTCGCTCCGGGCGGCACGACCGTGCCCATCACCACGCTGGCGACAGCGGCTGAGTTCCTGAAGGAGAACGGAAGTGTGAGACCCGGCCTGCTCGGCGTCCGCGTGCGCACCACCGCGCTGCCACCCGACATCGCGGCGGGCGAAGGCGCTCACCAGGGCTTGCTGGTGCTGGGATTGCCCCGACGCGCGCCTGCCGGTCGAGCCGGCATCGAGACCGGAGACGTGCTCCTCAAGGTCGACGGTACGCCGGTGGGCAGCCTCTCTCAGCTCCGCGCTGCGCTGTCCACACGCGGCGGCGAGACGGTCACGGTGCGTCGCTTGCGGGCGGGCGTGATCGATGAGGTCGAGGTCACCCCGTTCGCTCGAACCGGCGGGCGGCGCCGGAGCGGCCGCGGGCCGTGGGGCCGTATGCACCGACGCGCGGCGCGCCGATGTGCATCACGCGTGCGCTGATCCACTCGTTACCCGAGTTGGAGCGCTATCGTGCCAACACATCCCGCCGTGCGATGCAACCATGACCCATCGTGAGTACTGCTTCCTGCATGTCGCTGGCGCCGTCGAGACCGATTGGCTGACGACGCTCCAGCGGCACCTGTGTGCGCTGTTGGAACGAGACGAGGCCAACGGCCTCGAAGCCTGGATTGCGTCGGAGCGCCGCGCCACGTCCGAGCTTCGCTGGTCGATCTGGATTCAGCGCGACCCCGGGGAGATCTACCGTTGGGCGCTCCGCGAGCTGCCGGCGTGCGAACCGTTCGAAGATGACGCTGAGCAGGTCGCGTGTCTGCAGGATGCCTGCGCGCTGGCGCGTGAGCGGCTGGCACAGTCGGGTGAGCGGGCGGTTCGGCGCAGCATCGCCGCCTTCCTCGACAATACGCGCGGGCGCCTGGAGCGGATTCGACAGCTCAACGGACCGGCGTTCGTCGAGCGCTCGATGTTGCTGTCATTCGCGCGCGGCCTGCGGGCGCTCGAAGACCCCGCCGCGCCCTGCCCCGAGCCACGCGCCCGGCTGGAGCGCGTCCACCGGGTCGCCTGGGATCACCCGCGCCTGCCCAATGGCACGCACGCCTTGCTGTCGCCATTTGAAGCGATGGCAGAGCCGCTGCATCACATCGCCACGCGGTGGCTGCCCGACCTCGGCGCCGGCAGCGTCGCGGCCTGGCCTCCGATCGCGATGTTCCTGGCCGAGCACGAACGGGCCTGGCCCACTACGCAGACTTTCTGGGACATCCACGGCACAGATGACCTGCGTGAGGCCACCAGCTTCGACGTCTACCCCCAGCCCGATCTCTGGCGGCTGCCGGGGCTGTCGCTGCCCCGCCGGTTGGTGCCCGAGGGTCTGAGCCTGGCGGCTCGGGTGGCCGACATCCTGCAGTCACCACGGCGGCGTGAAGGCGAGCGACCGGCGCGGGCGGGGGAGCTGGGCACGGGGCGGAAGGGCGGACCCATGACGTGGGCCGCGGGAGCTGAATTGGCGGCGTGGGGCGCTGCGACGACGCCCGGCGTGCCAGAACCGATGGCCGACGCCGTGACCACCTTCAAGCGCCGCTGCCGCGACGTGGGTGGCCGAGGGGGCGCCATGTTCTCTGTCATCTGGCTGGACGCTGACGAGGCCTGAACTACGACGGCAAGGGGTGGATTGGGGAACTGAGTCGCGGGATCGGTGTCGGCTGTCGAGGTGAGGTGGATCATCTTGGCGCTGCTCTGGATCGCGATGATGGCCCTGGCGGGCCCCCGGGACGAGGCGATGAAGCTGTTGGCCGATGGGCGCAGTAGAACCGCCGCGTCGGTCCTGCAGCGCGCGGTGGATGGGGGCGCTGAAGAACACCGCTGCCTGCTGGCCTGGGTGCACCGGATCCGGGGCGAGGAAGAGGTGGCCCTGACCGTCCTCGGAACCGGGTCCGACTGCGGACGACAGGCGGACTGGATCCGCGCCGAGGCGCTGCTGTCGCTGAATCGCCCCGATGAGGCCGCGGCGCTGTATGGCGCGTTGGGTGCCGCGAGCATCGGACCGGAGCGGGGTCACATCACCGCACTCCGCCTCATCGCGCTGGCCGATCGACTCCAGGCCCGCAGCCATCCTGACGGCGCCCAGATCGCCAGCACCCTCTCCCTCGCCCTGCAGCTCCCCCTCCAGACGGGAGACGCCCTGCCCATCGCCCGTCGTCTCGCCGACGTGACCGCGGAGTATGGCGGAGATGGGAGCGCGGCGACGAGGTGGCTGCTCCAGGCGCTGGACGAGACCGACGCCCGCGCGGACAGGCTTCGGCTCGCCCGCCTGCTCGCCGCTCCCGCGCTGCTGACGACCCTGCCCGATGATCCCGAGGTGTTCGCCCTGCGCCTCGAACTCTCCCGAGATCTGCACGAGTCGTTTGGGCTGACCCGGGACCTGATCGAGCGATGGCCCGACGCGCCGCAGACCCGGCAGGCTCGCATCGATGTCGGAAGCCGCCTCGCGGAGGCGGGCTGGCTCGCGGAGACCCGCATGCTGCTCAAGCCGATCAGCGAGGGCTTCTCCGAGACCGCGGCGGGGGCCTCCTGGCGCTTGATCCAGCTCCACATCCAGTCTGGAGACACCGACGAGGCGCTCGTGATGGTGGCGGACTTCCTCCGACGCTTTCCCCGCTCCGCCCACAGAAGCGGCGCTGAAGCGGCCCTGCTGGAGCTGCGCATGCGGGCGGGGCGGCAGGCCGCTGCCCGGCGGGACCTGGAGGCGGCGCTGGCGCACTACGATGCGCTGATCGAGGGCTGGTCAGGGGATCCCCGCGCCGCCCGCGCAGCCCTGGAGTCGGCGATCCTCCTGGAGGCGGACGGACAGATCGACCAGGCGCGCGAGCAGCTGGAGGAGATCCTGGCTCGGTGGCCGGGGAGCGCCGCAGCCGACACCGCGCTGCAGGCCCGCTTCGAGCTGCAGGCGGCCACAGAGCCTGAGGCAGCCTGGCGGTGGCTGCAGTCCAGGTCTTCGACGATCAACACCGCCGCTGTGGCCCGGCTCGTGGAGTCAGTCGAGCTGGCGGTGGAGAGCCCCGACAGCGCCCGCCCGGACAGCACTCGTTCCGGACGGCCGGTCACCGTGGATGTGCTCTCCCGCAACCTCACCGAGGTCGAGGTCAAACTGCACCGCATCGACCCGGAGGCCTGGCTGCGGGACGGCGGTCATCCCGACACCATCGACGCCCTCGATGTCGGCATCATCGCCCCCGACCGACGCTGGCGTGCGCCGGTGCCAGACGCCGCGCCCTACCGCCGCGCGCGGTGGTCGCTGCCCCTGCCGATCACCGAAGCGGGTCTGTATGCCGTGACGGTCTCCTCAACCGAGCGCACCGCCACGTGCATCCTGCAGGTCTCCGACACCGGTCTGCTGGTCCAGAAGGTCGGCGATGAGCTGGCGGTCGGGGTGCTCAGCGGAGGCCGCCCCGCCGCGGGTGCCCAGGTCTGGGTGCGCGGGGAGGGCGGGGTTCAGGTGGCACGGACGGACAGCTCCGGGCTCGCCCGGGTGGAGGCACCCGCGGGCGCCGTGGCGGTGCTGGCTGCCTCGTCGCGCGGTCCGTCAGTGGTCGTGCTCGATGCCCGCACCGATCCCGGCCAGCCCGCCTCAGACTCGACCCACCTGGAGTTGGACCGATCGGCCTACCGCTCTGGCGACACCCTCTCCTTTCGCATCATCACCACGAAGAACGTCCCGGGCGACTGGTCGGTCTGGCTGGATGCTGGAGAGTCCTGGCCCACGATCCGCAGGTCTTTTTCCAGGAGTGGGGCCTCCTCTCAGGCTGGTGGGCCCTTCTCTCAGGCTGGTGGGCCCTTCTCTCAGGCTGGTGGGGTAGTCACCGGTGAGCTGGCGATCCCGGTCTCTGATGCCGTGGGCTCGGTCACCCTGAAGGCGCTGTCCCCTGGCGGCCACACCCCGATGGTGCTGGGGCAGGTCTCCATCAGCGAACCTACCCGGGTCGGGCGGCAGATCACCGTGGATGCGGGCGAGACGTCTGCGATCATCGAGGTCCGAGAGGAAGGCGGGCTCCCCGCGGTGGGAGCGAGGGTCCAGTGGCGTTGGCGGGAGGTCGGCGGCGACTTCTCCGACGCCATCACAGACGGGGCCGGACGAATCGAGCTGCTGGCGCCGGCAGTCGGTCTACCGTGGACCGTCGAGGCGCGCCTCCCTGGCACCAACCTGCGGGGCAGCGACCGACGGCGGGTGTCTGCTCGGCAGACGGTCACGATGTGGCTCCCGCAGGATCGACTGACGCCCCGAGAAGAACTGTCGCTGACGCTCTCGGGCCGCGGCGGGGCTGAAGTGGTGGTGTTTGAGAAGGTCGCGGTGCCCGCGGTCACTGCACCTGGGGAATTCTGGCCGGGCATCGCGGCAGGCCTGCGCTACCAAACCGCTTCAGACACAGCGCCGACATCTCTGAAGCGCACGATCTCCACCACCGCCGTCACCCTCGACGGTCCCGCGGAGATGACGCTCCCCGGCCTGCCGCCGGGCACCTATGGCGTGTTGGTTCGGGGCGAGCGCGGCCAGACGCTGGTCGAAGCCCGCATGATCGAGGTTCTGGAGGGCGCCCGGATCGGCACGCTCTCCCCGGCGGGGCTGGGGCAGACCCTGTCCGTTCCTGTGAACGGCGGCCCGGCGCTGGTGACGGTGCTGACGGGAACCGCGACCACGGCCCTGATGCGCGATGGCGTGCTGCGCCTGCCGGTCGAGCCCCACTGGCCCAGCACCGTCGAGGTGAAGCTGGTGGATGCGGACGGACGCACCCACACCCGCACAGTGCCCGTCGATCTCACCCCCGAGGTCCAGCTGACCACCGAGCGCGCGGATGGTCGGTGGCAGGTGAAGGCGAAGGTGGTCGATGCTGGTGGTCAGCCGGTCGCCGCGTCGGTCCTGCTGCGTGCGGTGGATCCCCGGCTGGAGAGCTGGGCGGGGCAGACCGCGACGGCTCCCGCGGGTCCTCTCCGCACCGCCCGATCGCCGGGTGTGGCCGCGGCGGTGGCGGCGCGGTTCACCCACGGCGTCTTCTCGGAGGCGATCTCCCCACGACTGCTGGAGGAGATCGCCCTGATCGAGGCCCGGGAGCGTGCCCAGCGGGCGATCACGGGAGACCTGGAGGACAACGCCATTCGGGACCTCCTGCTGACCGGGGTGCCCCTGGCCAGCGTGCTGGGCTCGCGTGGCTCCGGACTGGGCGGCGGCGGCTACGCCGATGGCCTCGGCGGCCTGGGAACCTACGGACGGGGCTCGGGTGCCTCGGGCTACGGCCGCAGCGAGATCATTCGAGCCGGGATGCGCGGCCCGCTGCTCTGGTCGGTGCAGCAGACCGACCGCGACGGCGTGGTCACGATCGACCTCCCCGACCTCCCCGAGCGCACCCCCCTCCGCCTGGAGGCCGTGGCTGTGGTCGATGGGACGATCGGCATCGCGAGCCAGACCTGGATCGATCCCCGTCCGCTCCTGATGATGCCCGACCTGGCCGCAGCCGACACCGGGCAGGCCCGACCCTCCGCCTGGCTGCTGGCCGGCGTTGAGGATCTCGAGGGCACGGTTCGGATCGGGACGGACATCCAGGATCTCTCGCTCGTCGCCCAGACCGCAGTGGAGCTCTCCCTGGGCGAGCTGGCTCCGGGAGACGCGCGGGAGGTCGCGGTGAAGGCCGGAGCGGTTCAGCTCTCTCGGACCCTCCGCTGGTCCCGTCGCCTCGACGTCGGCGCCGATCGTCGCGTCGCCGTCCCGGATCCATGGGCGTGGCTGGCGAGCCAGTCCGACCCCTGGGCGTCCCGGGATCCCGGCCGTGCGGCGGTCGAGGCCCGTGTGATCATGGCGCTGCTGCCCCAGGTCGGCGCGGCGGAGCGGGCCGCACTCACCCACCGGCTGCACGGACTCATCGGCGGGCTCACCGCAGACCCCCGGCGCTATCGTGGCGCCGCTGGCGTCGCGGACGCCATCGCGGCCCAGGCGGAGGCCGCTGCGATCTTCCCGGGGCTCTCTGCGGTCTCCAAGCGTCTGCACGAGCGCGTCGATGTCACCGACGCCACACCCGAGGAGCGCACCGCGCTGCTGCATGCCCGCGCGCTGGCCGGTCTGTCCGTGTCCGACGCCAGCCTCTCCCGACTGCTCCGCGAGCCCGAGGCGATGGACCCTGAGCACCAGGCGCTGCTGGCCCGCGCGCTGATCCGGCTGGATCGGGAAGGCCGGCTGGATCGAGAGGGTCGGGCCCGCCCGCTGATCTCCGGTCAGGGCCCCCAGGCGCTGCTGGCGGCGCGTGAGCTGGGACGAAGGGTCGACACCACGGCGCTGCTGCTGCGGTCACCGCCGCGCGTTGGCCAAGCCGAGCGGGTGGCCTGGAGCGCGGCGCTGCCGGGCCGCAGGAACGACCAGACCCTCCTCACCCTGGATGGCGCGCCCGTCTCTGTTGAGCCCTCATCTTCTGGCGCCTCCATCTCCTCTGGCGCCATCGTCCTCCCACTCAGCGGGGAGATCGCCGTGAGCCGAAAGGGCCGGGCGCTGATCTACCGACCCGATGAGCCCGACGGCGATCTCGGCGAGGTGCTCACCGCCGGCCGCGTCCCCCTCTCGGTCGATGGGCGACTGATCTCCGGTTCGAACCACGCCTACCCCCACGCTTGTCAGCCCTGCACCATCGCACCAGGAGAGTCCCTGGCGGTCGCTGGCGACCTGAGCGGCGTGCATGTGCCCGGCGGACTCGTGCTCGATCGGGCCACGAACCGGCTCCGCGGGGTGGTCCCGGGTCGCTACCTGCTCAGCGACATCCGGGGTCGCGACATCGAGGGGGTCGAGCAGACCGGACACATCCAGGTCGAGGTCGGCGGGACGGCGATGTCGGTGAGCGACAGTGTCGCGATGATCATGGCCGAAGAGTCCCAGCGGGCCGGCACCGACCCGTCGCCCTGGCTGCAGGGGCGCTCGGCGCTGGAGGACTGGCCGGTGGCGCTCCGGGGGAGGGCCGCGGTCCTGCGTTTGAGGCTGGCGGTGGAGAGCGGAGATCCCCGCGAGGCCTTCGAGGATCTGCGCGAGCTTCGTCCCCAGGAGCGCCTCTCCGTCGAGGCGCTCGGTGTCATCGCCCAGCACCATGAGGCCTCCCGGCCCGAGCAGGCCGTCGCCATCTGGCGGGCCGGGGTCGGCCGGGCGTTCCTCGAAGAGGCCGAGCTGGTCGGTCGGCTCAGTTCGATCACTGGACCTCTGGCGGCCATCCAGGTCCTCCAGGAGGTCGCCCTCCGCTACCCGCATGTCCCGGTCGTGGAGCAGGCGCTGTTCGATCTCCCGGATCGGCTGGAGATGATGGCGGAGAACGGACTGCCCCCGGAGGTGCTCGAGGCCGGGGTGATACCGGTGGACGTGCAGCTCATGGCCGCGGCATGGAGCCGGGAGTTCGTGTTGCTGCACCCCGACTCCTCGCTCGCCCCCCAGGCCGGCCTTCGTCTCGCTGCAGGCCTCCTCAAGCTCGGCGCGAGCCAGCGCGCAGCGGACTGGGCGCAGCGCATGATCGCGTCCTGGCCCGATCACCTGCTGACGGATCGGCTGCTGCTGGTGGAGGGCATGGCCCTGGCGGCGAGCGGCCAGCCCAAGCCCGCCCGGTCCCGTCTGGAGTCGGTCATCAAGGAGGACTTCCCGAAGGAAGACGGCAGCCGAGGGCGCTCGGCGATGCGGGATGAGGCCCGGCTCGCCCTCGCGAGGATCCATGAGGCGGGTGGCTCCTTCCGCCTCGCCGCGGAGAATTACCGCTGGGTCGATGGAGACTTCTCCGAGGCTGAAGCGTCCCTGTCGGTGCTGGAGCGCAGCGAGCTGTCGGTGGCGCCCTCCGTGCTGGTCACCACCAGTGATCCCCTCCGCCTCACGCTTCAGATCGCCGGCATCGAGGAGCTATCGCTGCGCGCCTATGCCCTCGATCTCCGCACCCTGTTCCTTCGGGACGGCGGGCTGACCGGCATCGACGATCTTCAGATCGCGGGCGTGGCGCCGGCGTGGCAGGGCCGGCAGAAGCTGTCGGGTCGCCCCTTCTCTGAGGAGGTTCGGTTCCGCCTGCCCCTCTCCGGGCCCGGCGCCTGGCTCGTGCAGATCGAAGGCGGTGGCCAGCAGACCGCCACGCTCGTCGTGCGCAGCGACCTGACGCTGGAGTCCGTGGATGCTGGCGAGGTGAGGCGGGTGACGGTGCTACGTCGCGGGCGCGCGGCGGCCGGGGTCGAGGTCCGCGCGCTGTCCGATCGGCTCATCGCCGACACCACCGACGCCCGCGGCGTCGCCATCCTCCCCGCGTTCGCGCCCGCCCTCGTGTTCGACGGCGAGCACGTCGCCTTCACCCCCATCCGATCTGAGCAGGCTACCGGTATGCAGGGAGATGAGCTCGCCGATCGCCTCAGCGAAGAAGTCCATCGTCTCCGCGACCAGACCCGCGCAGCCTTCGCTTTCATCGGCGGAACGCAGCAGGAGGGTGTCGTCATCCAGGGGCTGTGATCGTGGAGGAGCCAGCAGCCCTACAGCGCTGCCTCCACGACGCCACGCAGCTCGATCTCGACAGCCTCACGCTCCTCGCGGGGCCCGAGCAGGCGGGCGAGATCGACGCCGACCAGCGTGAGCTTCGTCCCCAGCGCGGCGATATCGTAGGCCTCGGTCCAGGTCGCGCCCGTCATCCAGGCGGCGCGGGGGTAGAAGACCAGACCTGGCACAGTGCCCGGTCCGTAGGCGCACATATATGTCCCTACCTGATAGACGTCGGCGGGCCGCACGCCGCGCTTCGAGGGCTTCCCTGGCTCAAGGCGCTTCCACTTGGCGTCGCCGATGCCGACGACGCGTCCGCTGCGCGTAAAGGCGATGTCGGGCCGCATGGTGATGAACGAGTCGCCAGCCGGGCTGGTCAGCAGCGAACGGCCGCGCGCGCCGACGACCCGGAGGCGCGTGCTGCGCAGGGCGCGACGCAGCGTGACCCGGACGAGGTCCTCGAAGAGGTGCTCCAGGCGGAAGAGGACCGATCTCAGCGCGATCCCCTCGGCTGCCGCGCGCGTGGGGTCGGCGCTCGCCCCGCGGACCAGCGCCGCGGCGAGCCGGACCAGGGGCTGCCACTGCTGCTCGAAGCGCCCGAGCTGCACGCTGCCGACCAGCTCCGGGGTCAGCGGCACCGCGGCGGTGTCGGCGAGTACATCCAGCGCGGTTCCGAGCAGAGCGCGCGTCCGAGGGCTGCGAACCCGGCGGGCCAGAGCGTCTGCCAGGCCGCGCAACACCTGGGTCAGCGCGTGGTCGCGCTGCAGGGGGTGGTGCTCTATCGGCAGCGCGGGGGAGTTAGGCCGCTCCAAGAAAAGCAATCTCCCCCCCTGAGGGCGGTCCCACGCGGATGCCCTTGCCTGCGAGGCCCCGGACCC
>CAYXGP010000205.1:12630-15309 GCA_964464515.1 uncultured Enterobacterales bacterium | reverse complement strand
TGTCACACCACTGCGTCTCGACGCTCAGACTGCCCCCAAATCCCGAATGCGCCCACGCTGCGGCGACCTGTGCTTCTGCGCTCTCATCAGCGGAGCTGGCGGCCGGGGGAATCATCGGGCGGAAGATATGTACGGCGGTGGTTCGACCCGCCAGCAGGCGCTCGACCGTGTCGGGCGCCACCGTGACCGTGACCTCGAATGCCGCCAGCGCCAGGATGCCTCCGGAGACCGTGATGTGGAGCAGGCGGTTGCGACGGTTGGTGTTGGGCTGCATGGGCTTCTCGCGGGCTGAAGTCGAACGTCGGTACGGCATCTTTCCCACGTTCCTCAACCATCCCTCTGTACCATCTGGGCTCAAATTGCACACAGCTGGTGCAGTATTTCAACAGATTGATAGCATATATATGGAAATGTATGAGTTTGCCGGCTCAGCCGGTGGCCCTCCAGAAGCAAGGGCGCGAGCCCCTGATGGTGGGACTCGCGTGGGCTTCGAGGGTCTACACCGTCACTTCTCGGACCAGCCGACCTCCACCACGCCGCTGCCGATGACGTGGGAGGCGCCCTCGTAGACCTCGGCGGTTCGGACTCCATCGCTGCTCAGCAGCTCGCCCAGCGCGGTGCCATCCACCGCCACCCCGACTGCCTCCTGCGGACCGAGGAGGAGGGCCTCACCCGCGAAGCCCACGGTGCTCCCGGTGATCGGCGCGCCCGCTCCCTCCGAGACCAGATCGAGGGGGTGGAAGCCGAGCGGGCTCGACGAGAGTCCGGTGCCGTCGATGGCGACCAGCGAACCGAAGCCGAGCGGGCTGGATGAGAGACCGGTGCCGTCGAAGGCGAAGAGCGTCATGTCGGTGAAGCCGAGCGGGCTCGATGAGATGCCGGTTCCGTCTAGATCGATGCTCAAGGTGGTGACCGTCGCGGCCTCCTCGACGGCCTCGGGGACGAACAGCAGGGCGAGCGGGGTGCCGGTGGGTCCCGTGCCGAGATCGACCACCGCGACGGCCTCGGCCAGGACGCCCAGCTCCGAATCCTGTCCCGAGCTCCAGTGGATCGCGAGCGCGGCGTCTGAGAACGTCGCCTCGGCGTCGATGGCCCGGAACAGCGCTTCGGCGCCGTCGCTGGCGAAGATTGCTTTTCCTGGCCGGTGCGCGACGTCGCCCATGACGACGCCCTCGACCCCGAACGCCCAGGTCGATGTCGTGGTGCTGTCCACCTGGTCGCCGTAGAGCACGCACGAGCCTCGGTCGCCGCTCGCAGTCTTGTCGTCGTCTTCCTCTTCTCCGTCGTCATCGGTCTTCCACGTGGCGACCGTGCAGTCCAGCTGACGGGGGCCGTCGGCGTCCCACAGCGTGCCCAGCACGACCGCTCCCGCCACCGGCTGTCCCAGATCATCGACGACCGTGACCCGGGCCGCGGGCTGGATCTGTGAGGTGTCGGCCAGCAGGAACGGGAGCAATGCGACGTGGTAGCCGGTGGCGGGGAGCAGGGACGCGCCCTCCTTACCCCAGAGCTGCGCGCCGCCGCTGATGTTCAGCGCGCCTGCGCCCCCGCCGCTCTTGAAGGGGTCTCCCGCCCCGCCCGCAGTGGTGAGCGCGCTGCGCTGCAGCAGGGTGGGGATCGCGGTCGCGGGCGCTCCTGCGTCGAGGAGGTGGACCACGGCTCCCGAGACCACCGCCGCCGCGGGGCTGGAGCCCTCGAACAGCCAGCTCCCGGTCGTCGAAGGATCGTTGAGCTCGATGGTCTCCGCCAGCAGGCCGTCCGCGAGGCCGTCGGCGTTGAGATCTGCGGTGAGGTCGCCGCCTGCTGCCGTGACGTCCGCGGCGCTGCCGATGTTGGCGTAGCTGGCGGGTTTCACCGGAGTGTCTGACCAGACGAGGTCCGGATCGCCGCTCGGGTCTCGCTGCTGTCCGCCCACCACGGCGATGACGTCGGGGCTGGCGGCGGGCCAGGTGACCGAGGCGAGCGCGCTGTTTCCGGCGGCCGCGACCATCACGACGCCGGCGTCGGCGGCGTAGTCCAAGGCCTCGACGAGCGCGCTGGAGGGCACATACCCGAGCGGGAAGGACAGGCTCATGTTGACGACGTCCGCGCCGCTCTTCGTCGCCCAGTACAGGCCGTCGATCAGCGCCAGCTCGTTGCCCTGGTTGTTTCGGTCGAGCACCTTGACCGGCATGATGGACACGCCAGCCGCGACACCCGAGATCTCGCCCTCGCTCGCGATGAGGGAGGCCATGTGGGTGCCGTGTTGGTGATCATCACCCGGGTGGGTGTCGTCGTTGACGAAGTCGTAGGGGGAGGTGAAATTCACCCTGGCCAGTGAGGGCGCCTGGGCGTATTTCAGGTTGGAGTCCTTCCACTCGATGTACGCGACGCCGGTGTCCAGCACTGCGACGACCCACTTCGACAGATCCGAACGGACCCTGGGCATGCTGCTCGCGGCGAGGTGCCACTGTCCGCCGCTGTAATTGACCGCGGCGGCGGTCGATGAACTCCCCGTCAGCAGGTCCGCCGAGCCGGGATCGGGCTGCTCCGGGTCCTCAGTATCTCCGGTGTCCCCACCCTCCGGGTCTTCGGGATCCTCCGGGTCTTCAGGGTCTTCGGCCGGCGTGCCGGTATCGAAGGATGCGCCGGTGTCTGGGGATCTGGTGTCCTCCTCTTCCTCCTCTTCCTCCTCTTCCT
>CAYXGP010000205.1:0-12530 GCA_964464515.1 uncultured Enterobacterales bacterium | reverse complement strand
CTTCGTCCTCTTCGTCCTCTTCGTCCTCTTCGTCCTCTTCGTCCTCTTCGTCCTCTTCGTCCTCCTCTTCTGGCTCGAAGTCGGCCCCGACGATGCGCCCCATCGCCAGCGCCTCTCCGACCAGCGGATCGGCGTGGAGAGCCTCCAGGAAGTCCGCCATGGTGGCTGACGTCACGGAGAGCGCGCCGTAGCCGCTCGGGCCTGCTGCGCGGACCACGGTCACGCCGTGAGCTGCTGCGATCTCATCGAGGGTGTGGCCCTCGGCGGCGCGGATCAGCACCTGATCGGTCAGGTAGGGCTCGAGGGTGGTCTCGCCGGTCGTCAGGGGTGTCACTGCCGGTCCCGATTTATCACAGCCCACCAGCGTGCCCGTGAGGAGGAGGAAGTGGCTCCAGAGAATTCGTGTCATGAAGCACCCCCGCGGTGGGAAGACAGCCGCTCATCCTGTTCTTGCACGGATCGCGCGGCGCCGTACTTGAGGGCTGGAAAAGAGTCGTTTTGTTACACCCTGTTCAGCCAGAAGAGGGCCCACTCGGAGAGGGTTCTCGGACTCCCAATCAGCGGAAGAGGCTCGCAGCCCGTCGGCTGACTGACAGCGGTGAACGTTCAGATTGACAACCCCTCGCTTGCCCTCGGGCCCGGTCCAGACAGACCGGGTCTCGCAGACCGGGCCTGTAGGACCCCTGGTCGCGTCGCGTCACCTTGCTGTGACGCTTCCCCCCGGTGTGGAGCACCGCTGCAGACACAGCCGCTGTGGACGCAGCGGCTGTGTTGCAGAGCGGCAATTCCTCACCTGCGAACAGGAGCCACGATTGCGGCGCAATCTTGTCGTCCACCTGAACGCTCACCGCTGTGAGCCAATACAGAGTGAGATTCAGCGGGTGATCCCGTGCTTCTTCATCAGCCGCGTGATGCTCTTGCGGTCCATGCGCGCGGTTCGAGCGGCCCGCGAGACGTTACCGGCATGTCGCTCCAGCAGATCGACCAGGTACTGACGCTCGAACGCTTCGATCAGCCGCTCCTTTGCGTCCTTGAACGGCAGGCTGGAGGCATCGACGGGGGCGGGGGATCGAGTCGGCGGGACGGCGGTCCGAGGCCGGCCGCGCAGGGCGTCGGGCAGGGCCTCGATGGTGATCTCTGCGCCGTCGCAGAACGGCAGCGCCCGCTCGATGACGTTCTGTAGCTCTCGCACGTTGCCCGGCCAGCGGTACGACTCGAAGATGCTCTGCACGCCCGGAGACAGCTCGGTGACCCCCCGGTTGTGGGCGGCGGAGCTGAGCAGGTGATTGATGAGGAGCGGCAGGTCGGAGATGCGCTCGCGGAGCGGCGGCAGCGTGACCTCGACCACGGCCAGCCGGTAGTAGAGGTCTTCGCGGAAGCGACCCGCGGCCACCTCGTCGCGCAGGTTGCGGTTGGTCGCGCAGACCACCCGGACCGACACTCGCCGCACGCGGTTCTCGCCGATGCGCCGGACCTCGCGCTGCTCCAGCACGCGCAGGAGCTTCGGCTGCAGGTCGAGCGGGAGCTCGCCGATCTCGTCGAGGAAGATCGTGCCGGCGTCGGACAGCTCGAACACCCCCGGCCGGGCCTCGATCGCTCCGGTGAAGGCCCCCCGGCGATGCCCGAACAGCTCGCTCTCGATGAGGTTCTCTGGAGCGGCGCCGCAGTCGAAGACGATGAACGGTCCGCCCGCGCGGCGCGACCGCTCGTGCACCGCGCGGCTCGCCAGCTCCTTGCCGGTGCCCGTCTCTCCGGTGATCAGCACCGTCAAGTCCGTGGGCGCGATGCGATCGAGGATGCCGAAGACCTGGCGCATGGCCACGCTGCCGCCGACCAGCCCCTCGAAGCGCGCCTGCTCCGAGGGCTCGATGTCGATGACCTCGTCGCGGGAGTCGTACAGGAACTCCGAGCGGCCCAGCTTGAAGCGCATCCCCGGCTGCAGGAAGACCTCGCGGATGCGCATCGGGCCCACGAACGTGCCGTTGGTCGATCCCAGGTCGCGCAGGACCAGGCCGTGCCGGCTGCGGACGATCTCGGCGTGCTGCCGCGAGACGGTGTCGTCGGTGAGCACCACGTCGCCGCCGGCCAGGGAGCCCAGCTTGATCATGTCCTGCTCGAACTCCCAGCTCCGGCCCCGCTCCGGTCCGATGGTGCAGGTGAGCCGAGCCCGGCGCAGGTGGATCTGCTGCGGGTTGCTCGTGCCGATCGCGCTGGTGACTTCTGCCAAGATCGCCCCGTGGCGGCCGCCCCAATCGGTTGGAGGCCGCTGGCTGTGCTGGGGGTCCTATCCGGTTTGGGGGCGTCGCCGGGTGCGATCTCCGCCCGTCGGCCGCGGGGGATGATCCGGCTCCATCAGACGCAGGGTCGGCGGCGCGCGTCCGACCGCGGCGTCTGCGGAGGTGGCGTCGAGATCGTCGTGGAGCTCCGCGATCATCGTGCGGTTTCGCCCGCTGTTCTTCGCTGCATAGAGCGCGGCGTCCGCGGCTGTGAACAGGCGCTTCGCTGCCTCTGCCGAGCTGGGGGTGAGCTCGGCGATGCCGATCGACACGGTCGGCGCGCCCTCACCCGACTGCGCGAGGTGGGAGCGGATACGCTTCGCGACGCCGCGGGCGTCGGTCGCGCGCGCTCCGGATGCCAGGACGGCGAATTCGTCACCGCCGAGGCGGGCGCCCAGATCGAAGGTTCGGCAGGAGCCCCGGATCGCCGCCGCCACCCGCCGGATCGCCTCGTCGCCGCCGGTGTGCCCCTCGGAGTCGTTGATGTGCTTGAGGTTGTCGAGGTCGATGACGAGCAGGGACATCGGCGTTCCCAGCCGGGCAGCGCGGGCGAGCTCTTCGCGGATGCGGCTCTCGAACTGGCGACGGTTGGGCAGCCCTGTCAGCGGGTCGGAGTTGGCCTGCTCGCGGAGGAGATCCTCGTTGCGACCAGCCAGATGACCGAACGCTGCGAACAGCACCAGCGCCATGAAGGTCAGGTAGTACCAGGTGATGGGATCGGCCTGGACCTGCGCGCTGGCCCAGCCCGATTTGATTGCGCCTCCGCTGAAGCTCGCGCGGGCGAGCAGGAGGCCGATCGGCGCGCAGAGCCCCGCCGGCAGGCCCAGCAGGGGGTAGATGTGGCGACGGGGCAGGCGCTGTAGCGTCTCCCTGAGGTCGAACCCCCTGTGTTCCATCGGTCGCTCCAGGACATCTGGTGACAGTCTTGAGCGGGGTGACGGATCGACCGGGGGCTGACGATACCCCTCCGGCAGTTTTATCAACGCATGCGGGCCTCGTCCCGGATCACCACGCCCTCGGGCGCGTCGGCGGGCGTCGAGAAGGCCTCCATCACGGTCCGGAGCCCGGCGTGGAGCCCTTCGCGCGTCGCGGCGGCGGCGTCGAGCGGGAGCGATCGGGACAGGGCTCGGGTGATCGTCTCGCGCAGGGCTCGGAACCCGGCATGCGCGGCGGCGTCGTCTTCTGCATGTTCGGGGTGGGTCAGGAACAGGTACCGGACCGGGACGCCCGCAGACGTCGCCCGCTCGAGCTGAATCCGCCACCCCGCGGAGGTGTGGGGGACCCGTGTGGGGAAGCCGGGGAACCGGGCGATCTCCGACAGGGGATCCGCGCGATCGAGCGCGGGGCGGGGCGGCGAGTTCCCAACGATCACCACCGCGACGGATCCGTGAGGGTCGAGGCCGTCGATGTCGAGGCTGTCGAGGGCAGACTCCAGCCCCTCCTCGAGGGGATCCCAGATGCCCTCGCCCGGTGCCCACCCGGCGTCGTCGAGCAGCGCGGCGGTCTCTGACGCAGGGGCGCTGCCGGCGGCCACCACCGCGTCGCCGGACACCCACCAGACATCCACGGGGATGGCGAGCGGCCCGAGGATCTTGGAGAGTGCCGCGGCCAGGCCGTCCCGAAGCCCCCGGTTCAGCTCAGCTGCGCGAGGGTCGTCGAGCAGCCCTCGGAGGGTCAGCGACCGGGCGGCGCTCCACGCCGCGGCGTCTGGGCAGGTGCGATCGAAGATCACCGCCAGGCGATCGAGCGGCCGGCGGATCGCGCGGGGCGCGGGGCCCGTCGCGCGGCGCATGGACTGCCGATTTCCCGCGTCATCGCGGTAGTGGATGTTCCACCGGTCGCCGTCCGGGCGGGGGGTGACGTCGATCTCCAGGTTGCCCTCGCGGACCCCACCCAGCGTGTACCAGATCTGTCCCGGCAGCCCTGCTCCGCCGGTGACGCCCACCACCGGCTGCGCCCCTCCCGGCGAGGGCAGCCGCAGGGGCAGGCGCAGCGGCAGCTCGGCGCCCTCAAACCGTCGCTCGCCAGCGCCGTGGACCGTGATCACGGCGGACTCACGCGACGAGAAGTAGTCGCGCTCGTCGGTGGAGAGCGGCAGCCCGTCATGCAGGAACGTGCCGTCGGAGGTGCAGAAGACGCTGACGGTGTCGCGGACGCCGAACAGCGAGCCGATGATGTCGGAGGTCCGCACCCCTGCGACGTCGGTCGGGATGAGCACGACGCCGGGCAGTCGGCGGTCGGTGATCGCGCGGATACGCCGCCGGGTGCCGCGGTCGCGTCCGCGCGCCAGGATCGTCTGTCGCCAGCCGCCCCGCGCCCAGCCGCGATGGTGGATGAGGCTCCAGCAGGGGGCCGCTTCGCGGTAGTCGAGCACGGTGAAGTCGACCGCCCCCGCTGGGGGCTCGCCGCCGAGGAGCAGCGATCCCAGCCCCATCATCTGTCCGGGAGAGAGCGTGTGGATCTCGCTCATGTGGACGAGTCCTCCAAGCGTTCGAGCATCCAGGCGAGCGGCGCGCCGACCCCGCGGGGGCGGATCGCGGACGGTACGAGCTGACCGAAGTCTCCGAGGAGCAACGCGGGTGTGCCGCAGACGGTGTCGTAGCCCATGGCGGATGTCGGCCAGACCGCTGCGCCGAAGCGAGCGAGGGCGCCCTCGTTGTCCTGACCCCAGGTGCTCGCGCGCCACCACCCGGGCGGGCGCTCCCACGCCGGAGACTCCTCGGGGAGCGAGCGCTCCAGGCCGGTGAGGACGAGGCCGCAGTGCCCGGAGCGGCTGGCCTGCCAGGCGGCGTCCAGCGCGGCAGGCGGCGGCGCGCCCCAAGGGTGAACCAGCAGCACGCCCGTAGCGCTCCGCAGCCGCTCCGCTGCGGCGGGTCCGAGGTGGGTGCTGCCGGGGAGGTCGACCAGCCGAACGGTGTGTCCGCTGGCGAGGGTGAGCGCGATCTCGGCGGGCGTGTGGGTCGGCGGCACGGGGCGACCGGAGCGGTGCGCCTCCCACAGCGGCCCGAGCGCGCCGGCCAGCGCCTCCGCCGATGCCGGCAGATCGACCTGCGGCGGTGGATCGCTCAGGAGGGCGGCGGCGAGCCAGCAGCTCTTGCCGGCGCCGGACGCGCCCCAGAGAGCGATGGAGGGGATGTCTGAGGTGGGGGGCATGTTCGTCTCAGCCATCCCGCTGCTCGCGCGGGATGAGTCCGTGGTGATCGAGGAGGTGCTCGAACCGGGGGCGGAGCGGCTCCGGCAGGGGGAGGGGGATCAGCGGCACCCGGAGCGCCCCCGAGAACGGCGACTGCCGGCCGGTGGCCTGGAGCGCAGCGGACACCCAGAGCAGCGCGCCCCATGTGCTGCAGGCCGACGGGGGCAGCAGCGACTCCGGCAGCTCGCCGCGGCCCTCGGTGCGCAGGCGGTACAGGCGGTTCTGGAGGACGCCGAACAGGTGCTGCCGGAGCCCCGCCAGCGAGCCGAAGCCGTGGTCGTCGAGCGCCTGTCGGGCGTCCGCGATGGCCTGGCGAGCGGACTCGCGGGTGTCGTCGTCGAGGGCCTGCCGCTCGAGCCGGAGCGACAGCGCGCGCGCATGACGGAGACTGGTCAGCGGCTCCTCGTCGGCGCCCAGCCAGAGAAGCTCGCCGATGGCCACTCCGTCTCCGCGCCCTTGGAGGAGCGCGCGGGAGCGCCCGCTCACCTCGCGCAGCGACGCCGCGCGGCGCAGGTCCGCGAGCAGGTCGTTCCAGTCTCCCTGGATGATCTGCTGCTCCAGGTGCGCGGAGATCTGCATGCGGGTCGCGGGGGGCTGCTCATCGACCGCCTCGGTCACGGCCTGGCGTGCCTGCTCCTGCGTAGACTCCAGGGTGGTCTGTCGGGTCTCCTCCAGGGCCTCCACCGCCGCCGCGGTCGCCTGGATGCGGTCGAGCGTCTCGTTGATGTCGCCGTCTGCGGGAGGGGGCTCGGCTTCCAGCGCCGACTCGGCGCGCAGGGTGGGGGCCGTGCCGCCGAGCGCGCCCCGGACGGTCTCGAGCTCCGCGACCTCCTCGGTGAGGCTGGCTACGCGCTGGCGTTGATCGCGATCGAGCCGCGCGGCGCGCTCCTCCAGCTGTGCGCTCAGTTCGGGCAGCGCCGCGGGGAGGCCGGCGCGCAGCGGCTCGGGGAGCTCGGCCACCCGCTTGCGCAGGGCTCGGCTGGCCCCCTCGGCCGCGGAGAGGGCGCGCGTCACTTCGTCGAGGAGGATGAGAGCCGGCTCCAGCTCTGGCAGACCGCCACGGGGTAGCTCGCCCAGGCGCTCGACGAGCGCCTCCGCGGCGTCGCCGATGTCGGCCGTGGAGAGGCGCTGCAGGAGCCCACTGCGCCGGACGTCGAGCCCGGCCGCTGCGCGCTCGTGCAGCGCGATGGCCGTCAGCGTCTGTACACGGGTAGAGGCGGCGTCGACTCCCGCGAGCACGGCGACGGACGCCGCGCGTCCCCGGGGGTCGGCGTCGCGCAGGGACGTCCCGGCCTTCCCCGCTCGGGCCAGGTTCGCGGTGAGCGCGTCGCTGGTGTCGCTCCAGACGCTTCCCAGCGCCAGCGCTGTCAGCAGGGCCTGCCAGCCCTGCGGCGGCGGGGGGGGCAGGGCGTCGAGGTGGGCGCGGAGGCCCTGGATGATCTCCTCGTGGTCAAGCCCGTCCAGCCCCTCGGCAGCGGACTCCGGCCACGGGTGGACACCGGATCGCAGCGCGCCGAGCCAGCTCAGGGCCGCGGCCGCCTCTGCGCGGTGGGGGCCGGCCCCCTTCAACTGCAGGTGATCCAGCAGCCGATCGAGGACCAGCGGGCTCCCGCCGGGGGGCACGGCCGCGGCGGCGCCGGGGAGGCGCTCCACCTCTGCCCGCGCTGTCTTCTCGGCCTCCTTCAGGGTGGTCAGGCCGGCGGGGGGATCGTCTCGGAGCTGATGCGCGAGGGCGGGGAACGCTGACCATCGGCCGGGAACAGAGGGGCGCTGCTCCGGGAGGGCCGTGAGCAGCTCCGACAGCTCTGACGTGAGGCGGAGGAGAGCCTCGTGGGCCGCGAGCAGCTCGCTGCCCTCGACCTCACCAGCCAGCACGCGCTGGCGCTCGCGGAGGGCGGCCTCGATCCGACGCGCCAGGGGGCTACCGCTGATCATCCGACCGGCCAGACCGGTCCAGCCAGGATGGGTGAGCCCCTCGAGGGCGGCCTGGATCTGCGGGAGCTGCTCCAGGTCGAAGTGCAGCCTGCGCCGCCACCGCAGCTCGACGAGGGGGGCGGGCGCGCGCCCGGCGAGCAGCCACGTGGACCATCGGGACCACTCCCGCGGCCCCGCGCGGTCCAGCCACTCGGTGAGCCCCGGGGGATCCCCCGCCAGGCGCGCCAGGAGGGTCGGGAAGTGCAGGGGCTCGTCGGAGTCGGGCAGCGGCGCGCGCGCGGCCAGGGCGGTGAGGCCGGCGTCGCGGACCAGCGGTTGGATCTGCTGCGGGCGATCGAAGAGCAGCTCGAGGAGGGAGCCGCGGTCCAGCTCACGGCTCCGCAGCCAGGCGGCGCTCTCACTCGAGATCATCTCCAGCCACTGCACCAGGACCCGCTGGGGGAGGGTGCCGAGGTGACGCAGGAGCGTGGGCTGGGTGAGCGGCCAGGGGCGATCCGCGCGCTGCAGCTCCGCGAGGAGGCCGGGCACCCGGTCGGCGAGCTCGCGGAGGGCCGGGCGGATCGCCTCGGAGGGAGCGGGCTCGCTCGTGGTGAGCCACGCGCAGATCTGATCGGTCAGCCGCTCCGCCGCGGAGGGATGCACGCCCTGGGGATGCCAGTCGTCCAGCGCGCGGAAGGCCGGGCTCGCCTCGGGGCCGCGGTACTCGACGGTGGGGCGGGACAGCGCCAGCCGCACCCCGTTTGGCAGCTGCAGCTCGCCGCCGACCACCACGCCGTCTGCGCCGATCACGCCGAAGCGGTCGCGGGGGAGGGCGTCGGGGAGGTGCACGAGCTGGCTGGAGGACGTGAGGTCGATGGGGATGCTGCGCTGCCGCGCGACGCCGTCCGGACGAAACTGGATGATGGTCAGCGGGGGGAGGCGGATCGCGCCCCGGCCGACCTCGAACTCGATCGATGGGTACCCAGACGACGCGTTGGCGCCGATGAAGCGCGCGCGCACCGGCGCGGGTGTGGAGGGCGGAAGCCAGCAGCCCACGGTGGGGCCGATCACGCCATCGCGCGCAGGGCTGATCTCCAGGAACGTCCAGGAGCCAGGGTGGGCCAGGTCGGCCACCTGCAGCTCCAGCGGGGTGTCTCGGGGCGGGGCGCGATGACGCCACATCGAGCGTGGCCGCGGCCAGCGGGTGGGCCAGCAGTGACTCTGGAGCTCCAGCTCGACGTCGGGGGCGGTGTGCAGGGTCAGCGCCTCGGGCTGGATCTCCACGTCGCACTGGAGCGATGGGTCGAAGCGTGCGCGGCGCAGGTTGCGGGCGTCGCCAGGGAGGGAGACCCCCTGCGCGGTGCTGCGCCGTCGGCGGCGACTGGTGGTGATCTGCAGCTCAAAGGGCGGCGTGGGGGCGGGAATGAGCACCTGCTTCCAGTCGCGCCCGATCCGCTGGATGGGACGGGAGTCCTGCTCTCCAAGGAGCATGACCCAGCGGTCGGCCTCCGACTCGGGCGGAAGCGCCAGCGAGATCGCGCTGAGCTCTGGGTACCAGCGCCAGGTGGTGGACACGATCCGCTCCCGTTTGGGTTCGCCGGTATCATACGGGTGGGACCGCGACCGCCCCGAGCCACAGTCGTAGGGTCTCGGATGACGACGGCTGACAGACGAAACCACGACCGGAGTCCAGCGCCTGTCGGGGACCCGTGCTGAACGGGGGTCGGAGCGGATAGAGCCTGGGGGTGGGGAGGTCGGATGACGCAGACACCCAGTTCGTCGGGCAGCTCATTGGGAGTGGGAGCCCTGGCAGACCCGGTCGCCGCTGAGCTGGCCCGGTATCCGGACAATTCGATGACCGCGCGGGCCGCGGGCGCCATCCACATGGTGCTGCCCGGCGCGCCGGCCCTGCCGCCGTACCGCTCGATGATCGACGTGCAGCTGTTTTGCCTGCCGGAGCTGTCCAACCCGGCGTTCACGCGGGCTGAGGCGCTGCTCACCGAGGCCGGCACCCAGAGCGTGCTGGCGATCTGCCAGAGCATCGACGCCTCCGACAGCGGCCTCAACATCATGAACGGCCTCAAGAGTGCGTTCGGGCTGTTCTTCGGCGGCGGGGCGGCGGCGATGCTGGATCCCGAGCAGCAGCGCGAGGATGGCGCGCTCAAGGCGCTCGGGCTGGCCCTCATCGCGCAGGCGCTCATGCCGGGCAAGCCGGGGGACTGCCTGGCGCGCGTCGGCCGCCTGCCCGCGTGGCAGTCGCTCGTGGGCTACTACGGCGCCATCGAGATCGCGATGCCCTTCCAGGCCGCCGTGCGAATGCAGGAGGGCCGCTTCGTACAGGATCTGGTCGAGGAGCAGGCCGAGGCGATGATCGGCCGCCTCGCCCAGGGGGTCGGCGCGGCAGACATCGACGCCGCGCGGGCGGTGTTGGCGCAGCTCGCGCCCCGGCTCGATCAGGTGGCGCTGGAGGCCGCCTCGTATGTCGATCTCATCGCCCAGAACATCCAGGGGTTCCTGCCGCTGAAGGTCGCGAGCAAGGGATCGTCGCTGGCCGGGATCGCGGCGTTTGGGGCCGACGCACTGCCGATGTACCGGTTCCTGGGGGCGCGCCTCGCCGCCGAAGGCTGCCTGTTCCGGGCGCACTGGGAGGAATTCCCCGATCAGATCCCCCCACCAGAGCCCGAGGTCACGCAGCCTGTGGGGGAGGACGGAGGAGTCACCCCGACTGCGGCGGGCGACTCCGCGGGCGTCGCATCAGCCGAGGCTTCCGCGGCGGGCGCCGGTGGGGGCACAACGGCGGGCGGCGCTGTGGTGGCTGGTGCTGTGGCGGGCGGCGCTGTGGCGGGCGGTGCTGTGGCGGGCGTCGCCCCGGCCGTGGGGCCCGCGCCCCCGGCGGGGATGTGGGGAGAGCCCCCGGCGCACGGGGGAGCCTTGTTCGTGCGGGCGACGGCCTGCGCGGACGGCATCGCCGTGTTCGAGGCGCGCTCGCTCGACCTGTCGGCCCTCACCCGGGCGCTCGATGGGCGGGATGCGCAGATCGCCGAGGAGGCTGCCCGCCGCGAGGCGGAGGAGGCTGCCCGTCGTGAAGCTGAAGAGGTTGCCCGCCGCGAGGCGGAGGAGGCCGCACGTCGAGAAGCCGAAGAGGCCGCCAGGCGCGAAGCTGAAGAAGCCGCCAGGCGTGAAGCCGAAGAGGCTGCGCGCCGAGAAGCCGAAGAAGCTGCTCGTCGCGCGGCGGAGGAGGCGGCGCTGCTGGCGGCCGCAGAGGCCGCGCGTCGCGCCGCCGAAGAAGCCGCACGTCGCGAGGCTGCGGAGCGCGCCGCGGAGGAAGAGGCTGCGCGGCGCCGCGCGGAGCAGGAGTCCGCGCGCCCCGATCCGGCCGATCCGGTCATCGGGACCTTCGTCACGTCCGAGGCCGGCCGGCAGCACTGGCTGGTGTTCGACGGCAGCGGGGTGTTCACCGATCACCCGCCGGCCGGTCTCCCCCCGGTCGACTGGCCAGCGCATCAGGCAGCCGGTCACGTGGTCGGGCGCTGGAGGCGGCAGGGAGCGGCGATCGTCATCAGCATGCCCGGCGGCCAGCCGACCCGGGTCTCGGTAGAGGTGCAGCCCCACGCACTGGTGGTCGATGGCGTGGAGGCGCGGCGGGCGATCTACGATCTCCAGGGGCGCACCCTGCGTGGCACATGGCTGCCTGCTGGCGGCGGCGAGGGGCTGCGCTTCACGGCGGAGGGGACGATCCACCCGATCGACACCCCCACGCTGGTCGGCCGGTACGCGCTCGGTGTCGGCGCGATGGGGCTGGCGTGGTCAGACGGCCGCACAGAGCATCGGAGCTTCTTCTCCGATCTGCGGCCCTCCGCGGAGTCTCCGGAGCTCATCCTCCTCGGTGGAGTCGTGTACACCCACACGGGCTGAACATACTCCGGAGCTGATCGCTGTCATATTCTGTCATTGTGCTACGGTTCCTGTATCAACCCCAGGAGTCGGGGGGCACGCGTGCGGAAATGGGTGTGGGCGCTGATCGCGCTGGGCTGCGAGGACGATCGCTACAAGGTCGAGGCCAGGGACAATTGTCCGAAGGTCTCGCTGGACAACCTCGCCGGGCGGTGGATCAAGGTGGAGGGCTCGCGGGGGGATCACACCCATCGCTTCGAGATCTTCAAAGATGGCGAGCACTACAAGATGTGGAACGTCTCCGGGGGCAATTTCGGCACGCGCACGCTGACGGGCGTGGTTCGCGAGGGAGACGTCCGTTTCACCGAGACCGGCGGGGCCAGGATGATGCAGGGGTTCCAGGCCGGCACGGTCGGGCTCCAGCGGCTCTACGTCGAGCCGATCAAGTCCAAATGCAGCCTTCGTATCTACGAGGTCGAGCTGCGCACCAGCAAGGGCAAGAAGGGCGAGATCCCTCGCGGTGGGCCGCAGGAGTACCTCGAGTTCCCCGAGAACGTCGAGTTCAACTTCCGCCCGTGCAGCGAGAGCCTGTTCCTCGGACCCGCCGCGGGTGACCACGCTCGGGCCCGCAAGGAGCTCAGCAAGTACGGCACCGGCAACCCCAACCACGGACTGGGTGAGGCGATCCCCGTCGGGGCGTTCAGCGTCGCCGAAGAGGACGGGCCGGCGGAGTGCACCTATGACTTTGACGCGTCCTTTGATGGGCGCCCCATCGCCGATCGGAAGAAGATCCCCGCTGGTGAGGTGCGCAAGAAGACCCGCCACTGGTACGTGCCGGACTGGTACGCCGCGTGGTCGGGGTACCACTATTTTGAGATGTACCGGTACCGGACGTGTCCGGGGAAGGAGCGCGAGCTCATCGCTGTCTCCTGCCTGGAGGCGCTTCTGGAGTAGGAGCACGCTACTCCTGGGGGTTGGCACGCTCCAGGGCGTATCTGCACGCTGATCGTCTGTCCCTTTCGACTGCTCGGGGTTCGCGCAGGCGCCCTGCTGCGGCTGGTCCGGCCCGACTCACAGCTCTGGAGGCGCATGAGACGAGAGTGGCTCAAAGCCCTGGTTGCGCTGACTGCAGGGATGGGAGCCCTACTCAAGTGGCCCTGAACAAAAAGGTGGCTCTGAATACGGCTGAACGGGTGGAGTCGCGGAACCGCGGCCTCTCGACTTTACGGTCTTTCGATCTCGCGATCCCGAGA
>CAYXGP010000204.1:0-15325 GCA_964464515.1 uncultured Enterobacterales bacterium | reverse complement strand
GCTGTGTCTGAGCGATTGCTGTGTCTGAGCGATTGCTGTGTCTGAGCGATTGCTGTGTCTGAGCGATTGCTGCGTCTGAGCGATTGCTGTGTCTGGCGTGATTGCTGTGCCCGGGCTGATTGGGGTGCTCACGACGATAGGGGGGGCCGTGACGATGGGGTGCCCATGAAGATCGATCCCGGCAAGCTCCGCGGGCGGGCCATCTACCGCCTGATGACCTCCGCGATCGTCCCGCGGCCCATCGCGTGGGTCGGCAGCCGCTCGCCCGACGGCGCGGACAACCTGGCGCCCTTCTCCTACTTCATGGGCGTCTCGTCTCGCCCGCCGGCGCTGGCGATCTCGGTGGCGCGCGCGGGCCGCGATCGCCTCAAGGACACCGCTCGAAACATCTTGGAGACGCGGGTCTTCACGGTCTCGATCGCGTCGGTGGCGCGGGCGGGCGACCTGCATGCCAGCAGCGCGCCCTGGCCACCCGAGGTCTCCGAGACGGAGGCGCTGGGGATGGAGATCGCCGAGGGGGATGTGGTCGCCGCGCCGCGTCCGCTGGGGGTGCCCGTGACGATGGAGTGCCGCCTTCTGCACGCCCTCGACCTGGGCACCACCCACCTGCTGGTGGGAGAGGTCGCGCTGTTTCATGTGGCGCGGGAGGTGCTCATCGGACCGCCCGACGAACCGGAGGTCCGGCTCGATGCGCTGGACCCGCTGGCCCGGGTGGGCCGGGAGTATGCGTCGCTGGGCGAGGTGTTCGCGCTGCCGCCAGCGACGGTTCCCGAGGAAGAGGCGGATCATTAGCCCCCTCGCGCTCCTCCTGCTGGCCTGCCGGACCGACGCGACGCTGTACCATGAGGCCCTGACCACGGACGATCCCGAGCGGGCGTTGGCTCGTTGCGCGAAGATCGATGAGTCCAGCGCGCGCGGTGACTGCCGGGTGACGGTGCTGGAGAAGCACGATCGTCTCTCGCCGCAGGCCTGCGGAGACATCTCCGGGCCGGTGTGGCGCGACGAATGTCGCTTTCTGCTGGCGGAGAACCAGTGGGCCGCGGGCGACGGGCAGGTCGGATTACAGACCTGTATGCAGACCCGCTTTCGCCGTCAGTGCTCCTGGCACCTTGTGCGGGCGTCGGCCCTTGCCTCGCTGGACTCTCCCCCCGCGGAGGCCGAGGCGCGGCTCACGATGTTCGAAGGGGTGAAGGCCATCCCGGACGCGGCGCGGCAGTTCTGGCTCATCCGCTTTCGGGAGGAGAACGCCACCGGCCGTCCGATCGATGAGCGTCACTGCGAGGCGCTCGTCGAGCCCGCGTCGTGTCGGATGGCGGTAGTCGAGCATGTACAGCACTCGCTGTCCGCGCCCACGTCTGGCGGCAAGGAGGATCGCTGCGGTCGCCCCGCAGGCGCTCGGGTCCATCGCAAGGGGGTGCCGCTGTGGACGCCGGGCCCCATCGCCATGAGCGCCGAGGCGCGCTGGGTCAAGGAGCGCTGCCCCCCCGAGCCGTGACGGGCTGGTCCGTGATCCGGAGCACGCGGCGCGCCAGCGCCGTGACGTCGCCCGCGGGGAGCGGCGCGCGGCGGGGCGTGGACCACAGGCGCTCCAGGGCAGCGGCGATGGCGGCGCGAGCGGCGGGTCGGTCTTCGAGATCGGCCTCGACCCGAACGTCTCCCCGCGCCGCGAGCGCGCGCTCCAGCCAGGGCGCCTCGGGGAAGTCCCCGCGCGGCAGGTACGCCACCTTCGTCCCAGCCAGGGCCGTCTCCGCGAAGATCCCGTACCCGGGCTTGGTGAGCACCGCGTCGCAGCCAGCGACCAGCGAGGGGTAGGCGACGCCGGTGATCCGCAGGGCGTCGGGCCGGTCGAGCGCGGGCATCGGCGCAGCGGTCAGCCAGGTGACGCCAGGGAGGGCAGGGAGCGCCGGCGTGAGGCGGTCGAGCCCGAACCCCCCGAAGCTCACCAGCACGGCGCGCGGGGCGAGCCGCGCGGCGGGGCGGCGGCGGCCGAGCAGCCCCGCGGGGTGGACCTCGCGAAACCCCATCAGCGGCGGTCCGGGCGTTAGCTGCGCCGCCGCGTGGGGCGCCTGCCACGCTGCGAACCTGCGGGCCCAGTCGCTGAGCGACGGGATCTGCGCGTACAGCCACGCCCAGTCGAAGTTGCCCACCGCCAGCGCGGGCACGCCAGCGCGACGGGCGGCCTCCAGCGCGGGCGGGGCGATATCGACGACCACGCGATCGAACGCGGACAGCCGCGCGGCGAGGGAGTCGATCGCGCGGTCGGTGCAGCGCGCGTCCAGCAGCGCTCGGGTGCGCGGGAGATCGTGCGTGAGGGCGTCGGACTGTGCGATCCCGACGTCGACGGTCAGCGGGTGGTGCGGGAGGTCCATGAAGTCACGGATCACCCCGTCGGGGGCGGCGCTGAAGATCTCCGGCCGCGCGCCGAGCCGCTGGAGGGACTCGGCGAGGGCGAGCTGCCGCGTGACGTGGCCGAGGCCGTGGGCCGAGCAGACGAGGGCGACGCGGGACACGGCTTCTCCTTGAGCGTGGGGAGGGATCGGGGTGCGTGATATCGTGCGGCGGGGGCTTGATGGCGCAGTCGATCAACTATGAGCCGGCGGTCAACCACGCCGAGAAGCTACTCGCGCTGGGGCGGCTCGCTGAGGCGGTCGAGCTGGCGACGAAGGTGTTCGAGCGCGATCCGCGGCACGGGGTGGCGCTGTCGATCGTGGGTCGGGTCCTGCTCAACGCGGGGCAGATCGAGGCGGGTCTGCTGCGGCTGCGGCAGGCGGAGCTGCTCGATCAGCGGACGGCGCGGCTGCCGATGAACCGGGGGCTGGCGCTGCTCAAGCTGGGTCGACCCGCGGCGGCGGCCGCGGCGTTCGTGGAGGCCATCCGCCGCCGGCCGGGGATGATCGAGGCCCGCGAGGCCCTGCGAGATGTGCGCGAAGGACTGCCGGTGGAGCGGGCGGCGACCGTGGCGGTGATCATCCCGACCACCGGCAACCCGCGGCTGCTCAAGGCCGTGGACTCGGTGCTGGCGCAGAGCTGGGAGGCGCTCTCGCTGCATGTGGTGATGGACGGCCCCGAGGCCGCCGAGCGGGCCCGCCCGCTGCTCGGCGCGCGACTGGAGCATCCGTCTCTGCAGGTGCTGGAGCTGCCGCGCAACGTGGGGGCCGGTGGCTGGAACGGCCACCGCGTGTACGCCTCTGTGCCGTTCCTGGTGGACGCCGAGTTCCTGTGCTTCCTCGACGAGGACAACTGGTTCGCCCCGGAGCACGTCGAGAGCCTGATGACCCGCGTCCTCACGCAGGGCTGGGACTGGGCGTGGGCGCTCCGCCGCCTGGTCGACGACGCGGGCGAGCTGTTGCTCCTGGATGACTGCGAGAGCCTGGGGAGCTGGTCGGCCTGGAACGGGGACAGCATCCATCTGGTCGACGTGAGCTGCTACCTGCTGCGCAGAGACATCGCGATGGACGCAGCGGGTCTGTGGATGCGCCGGTTCCGCGACGATCGCTTCTCGCCCGACTTCTGGTTGTGCAAGCACCTGCTGCAGGCGCACCCTCGATGCGGCACCAGCGGACAGTACAGCGTGAACTACCGCGTCGGTGGCTCCGCGCAGAGCTCCAACGAGGCGTTCTTCCGTTCCGGAAACGCCGCGATGGTCGAGCGGTACCCGGACGGGTTTCCCTGGCGCGCCGCCGCCTCGTCCTGAGCTGCAGGTGGGGCTGCGCTTCGACTGGTCGATCGGCGCTCCGCGCATCGCCGGGGCCATCGGGCTGGGCGGGATCGCGCTGCGCTGGCCGGGGATCCCCGCAGCCGCCGTGGCGCTGGCTGCGCTGGTCGTCGTCCCGCTGGGGCTCGCGCTGGTGCGGCCGAGCGATCCCACAGCGAGGCGCGCGCTCACCATGGCCCGAGCCGCACAGCCCGTCGCTGCGCTGCTGTTGGTGGCAGCGCTCTCGACGTCCGCGGGTCTGGTCGGGGGGCTGCTGGCGCTGCCGTGGCTCTGCGTGACCGGCCTCATCGCGCTGACCGGTGCGCTGACGCTGCGCGCCGGGCCGCTGCCACGCGACGCCTCTGCCGCCGAGATCTGCGGGCTGCTGTTCATCGCGGTGGGCGGCGCCTGGACGATCGCCAGCCGGCTCGGCCTGAACCCGCTGGGGTTCTCGGACACCATCGTGCTGCTCACGGCGGTTCACTTCCACTACGCTGGGTTCGCGCTGCCGATCCTGGTGGCGCGGGTCGGGGCGCTCCGGCCGGGGCCCCCTGCGATCGCGGTCGCGCTCGGCGTCGTGAGCGGAGTACCGCTGCTGGCGATGGGCATCACGTTCTCCCCCGCGCTGGAGACGGCCGCGGCGGTGATCGTCGCGCTGTCGGGCAGCGGGCTGGCGACGCTGCAGCTGACGCTGGCCTCGGACGAGCGGCTGCCGGGGTGGCGACGGGGGCTGCTGGCGGTCTCCGGAGTGGCCTTCTTGTTCGGGATGGGGCTCGCGCTGATCTATGGGATCGGCGCCGTCACGGGGGAGCGTATGCTTGGGATCCCCATGATGCTGGAGACCCACGGAGTGATCAATTCGTTGGGGTTCGTGGTGCCGGGGTTGGTGGCGTGGGTCGGTTTCAGCTCGCGAGCAGGGCCGGTGCCTCCACATACCGCCGGACAGCCTGTAGAAAGCGCGCCCCCAGCGCGCCGTCCACCACCCGGTGATCACACGTCAGCGTGACGCGCATCCGCCAGCCGACGCCCAGCTCACCGCTGGCGGTGACCACGGGCTCGCGCTGGAGCGCCCCGACGGCCAGGATGACCACCTCGGGCGGGTTGAGGATGGCGTTGAATGACTCGATTCCCATCATTCCGAGGTTGGAGATCGTGAATGTGGACCCCGTGTATTCATCTTTCCGGAGCTTCATCTGCCGAGCGCGCCCGGCCAGCTCCCGGACCTCCTGCGCCACCGCGGCCAGGCCCTTGCGATCGGCGTCGCGAACCACCGGCGTGATGAGCCCATCGGGCAGCGCCACCGCCACGCCGATGTGGACGCCGCTGTGCCGCGTGATCGCGGACTCTCCCCACGAGGCGTTGACCTCGGGAACGTCGCGCAGGGCGCGCGCGCACGCCTTGAGCAGCACGTCGTTGTAGGAGACCTTCACGCCGGCTTCCTGGAGCTGCCCGTCACCCTTGAGCTGGCTTCGGAACGCGACCAGGGCGTCGCAGGCGAGGTTGGCGGTGAGCGTGAACACCGGCGCGTCGGCCCAGACCTCCTTGAGTCTGCGCGCGATGGCCTTGCGCATCTGGGAGTTGCGGACCTCCGTCCCCGCAGGGGCGCTGGTCGGCTGCGCAGGCGCGCGGAACGCCTCGACGTCGCTGCGAAGGACGCGGCCGTGCGGACCGGTCCCGGTGACAGCGTGCAGATCGATCCCGAGCGCGTGGGCTGCTCGGCGGGCGGCGGGGGCGGCGCGGACCGGGCCGCGGGGCGTCGGAGCGCCGGCCGGCTGGAGGCCGCTCGGCTGGAACCCGCTCGGCACAAAGGCCGCGGGCATCTCCATGATCGCGGGATCGATCACTCGCCCCTTCCATGTGAACCGGGTGAGCCCACCGGAGGATCGCTCTGCGGGCGCGATCGCTGCAGACTCACTCGCTGCAGACTCACTCGCTGCAGACTCGCTCGGTGCAGGGGCGGTCTTCGCCGCGCTCAGCGCGGCGAACTCGGCCAGCAGGTCGCTGATCTTCTCGCCGGCCTCGCCGGTGATCGCGATGGGGTGGCCGACCGGGATCTCGTCGCCATCGGAGGCCAGCCGCTTGAGCAGCACGCAGGGGTCGAAGACCTCGATCTCCATGGTGGCCTTGTCGGTCTCGACCTCGGCCAGCACATCCTGAGGGGCCAGCGCTGCCCCCTCCTCGGCGCGCCAGCGGACCAGCACGCCGATCTCCATGGTGGGGGACGACTGCGGGAGCACGAAGAACTCTGCCATCTACCTCTCCAGGACCCGCCGGACGGCCGCCATGATGCGCGCCTCGGACGGCATGACCAGCTTCTCGAGGTTGCTGGCGTAGGGTTGGTTCACGTCGCGGGAGGTCACCCGCAGCACCGGCGCCTCCAGCCAGTCGAAGCACGCCTCCTGCACCCGCGCGGCGATCTCCGCGCCCACGCCAGCGTAGGCGTGTCCTTCCTGCACGACCACGCAGCGCCCGGTGCGTGAAACGGACGAATAGAGCGTCTCTTCATCCAGCGGACGCAGGCTTCGCAGATCGATCAGATCGACAGCGGTGCCCTGCTCGGCGAGCTTATCGGCCGCGCGCTCGCAGATGAGCGCCTGCTTTCCCCACGACACCACCGTCGCGGCGTCTCCGCTGCGTCGGACGCGGGCCACCCCCAGCGGGATGACCGTCTCTTCATCGGGCACCTCGCCCTTCAGGCCGTACGTCATCTCGCTCTCGAGGAACACCACCGGGTTGTCCTCGCGGATGGCCGCCTTCAGGAGTCCGTAGGCGTCGCCTGCGTCGGCGTAGGTCACCACCTTGAGGCCCGGGAAGTGCGCGAACAGCGAGTCGACAGATGTGGAGTGCTGCGAGCCGAGGTTCTCGGCGGCGCCGTTGGGCCCGCGGAACACCATCGGCACGTTGTACTGGCCGCCGGACATCTGGTAGATCTTGGACGCGCTGTTGATCACCTGGTCGAAGGCCACCAGCGAAAAATTCCAGGTCATGAACTCCACGATGGGACGCATCCCCGCCATCGCCGCGCCGATGCCCAGTCCCGCGAACCCCCCCTCCGCGATGGGGGTGTCGACCACGCGATGGGGACCGAACTCTTCAAGCATCCCCTGGGAGACCTTGTAGGCGCCGTTGTAGTTGGCGACCTCCTCGCCGATGAGGAAGATGCGGTCGTCGCGTCGCATCTCCTCGACCATCGCCCGCCGGAGGGCCTGCCGTATCTGCATGATTGCCATGTTTCAGCCTGCCTCGTGCCGAGACTGCTCGAGGGTGTGGGTCGGCGCGTCATCTCCCACGGTCAGCGGCGTGGTGCTCGGCGCATAGACGTAGTCGTACAGCCTGGCGGGATCGGGCTCGGGGCTGCTCTCGGCGAAGCGGTAGGCGTCCTGCGCGGCGTCCTCCACCCGCGCGTGGATGGCGTCGAGACGCGCCTCTTCGACCCCGAGATCGACCATCAGCCTTCGCTTGGTGATCTTCAGCGGATCGGACTCCCGCTTCTCGGCGAGCTCACCCTCCGGGCGATACTTGGCCGGATCGCTCATCGAGTGCCCGCGGTGTCTGTACGTCACGATCTCCAACAGGACAGGCCCGCTGCCCTCGCGGGCGTAGCGCGCGGCGCGACCCACGCGCTCGCGGACCTCCTCGACGTCGAACCCTTCAAAGCGGTCGCGGGCCATGCCCACGCCGTTCGCGCGCAGACTCATATCGGTGAGCGCGGACTGACGATGAATCGCGGTGCCCATCGCGTAGAAGTTGTTCTCGCAGATGAACACCACCGGCAGGCGGTAGAGCTGCGCCAGGCACAGCGCCTCGAAGAACGCCCCCTGGTTGGCGGCGCCGTCGCCGAAGATGCAGACACAAACGCGCCCCTCGTCGCGGTGGCGTATCGCCCACGCCACTCCGTTCGCCAGGGGGACGTGCGCGCCGACGATGCCGTATCCCCCCATGAACCGGCGGGTCTTGTCGAAGATGTGCATCGACCCGCCCTGGCCGCTGCTCGAGCCGGTGGCCTTGCCGAACAGCTCCGCCATCATCGCGCGGGCAGACACGCCCTTCGCCATCGCGTGGCCGTGCTCGCGGTACGAGGTGAGCCAGTAGTCGTCGGGGGTGGCCTCGGCCGCGCCCACCGCCACCGACTCCTGGCCGATGTACAGATGGCAGAAGCCCAGGATCTTCCGCTGGAGGTACGCCTTCGCGCTCAGCTCTTCGACGCGTCGAATGAGGAGCATCTTCTCGTAGAGCGTCAGCAGGTACTCGGCGGTGACGGGCGGCAGTCCGCTCTCGTCGGGCAGTCGGGGGCGAGGGGAGGGTTCGTTCACGGGTGGGCTCCGTGATTCGGAGGGGGGCGATCAGGGGAGGGGAACGGTATCACGCGTCGGGTAGGCGGTCGGGATAGACGGGGCGGTCCCCTGTCTCCCGCGAGGTGCTCATGTCCACGCCGCCCACCGTCAGCCAGATCCTCACAGAGCTGGTGGCCGAGGCGGCACGCGCCGCGGGTCACGGCGACGTCCTGCCGTCCATCGAGCCTGCGGTGGCGACGAACAACCCCCGCTTTGGCGATCTCCAGAGCAACCACGCGTTCCGGCTGGGCAAGGCGATGCGCACCAATCCGCGCGCCGTCGCCGAGGCCGTGGTCGGTCACCTGCCCGCGCACCCCGCGGTCGCCAGCGTGGCTGTCGCCGGGCCGGGCTTCGTCAACTTCACGCTGGAGGACTCCTGGCTGGCGGCGCATCTGGCGGCCCAGGTCTCCGATCCCGGACAGGGGATCCCGCAGGCCGGCGCAGATCACACCGTGGTGATCGACTACTCGTCTCCCAACGTCGCCAAACGGATGCACGTGGGACACATGCGCAGCACCCTGATCGGCGATGCGCTGTGCAGGCTGCACGCCGCCGCCGGCTGGCGGGTGGTTCGCGACAACCACATCGGCGACTGGGGCACCCAATTCGGCAAGCTGATCGTCGCGTGGCGGTCCTGGCTGGACGAGGCGGCGTTCGCCGCCGATCCCATCGGCGAGCTGGAGCGGCTGTACGTCAAGTTCGGCGGCGAGGCCGAGGTTGATCCCGCGCTGGCGGACGCCGCGCGCGCGGAGACCGCCAGGCTCCAGGCCGGCGATCCGGAGAACCGCGCGCTCTGGCAGCGCTTCCTGGCGGTCTCTCTCTCGGAGTTCGACGGCATCTACGCGCGGCTGGGCGTCGAATTCGACCACACCCACGGCGAGAGCTTCTACAACGAGCAGCTCGCCGGCGTGGTGGAGGCCCTGCTGGAGGCAGGCATCGCCGAGCACAGCGACGGGGCGGTGGTGATCCGGTACGGCCCCGAGGCCGGCAAGGGACTGCGGAAGACCATCCTCGTGATCCGCAAGAACGACGGCGCCTTTCTGTACGGCACCACCGACCTCGCCACGCTGGCCTACCGCGCGCGCACCTGGACGCCCGACCGCGTGGTGTACGTCACCGACAAGCGGCAGCAGCTTCACTTCAGGCAGGTCTTCGACGCCTGGCGGCGCTGGCAGGCGGGCGACGATGAGCCAACGGTCGAGCTGGATCACGTCTGGTTCGGCACCCTCAACCTGCCCAGCAACAGCGACCGGGGCGGCGGCGTGATGAGCACGCGCGGCGGCGGCACCATCCGTCTGCTGGACTTCATGAACGAGGCCGTGCGGCGCGCGCGGGTCATGGCCGATGAGAAGTCGCCGGATCTGAGCGACGGCGAGCGGACGGCCGTGGCCGAGGCCGTCGGCCTGGGCGCCATGCGGTATGCCGATCTCAGCGGAAACCCCCAGTCGGACATCCGGTTCGATCTCGATCGCATGCTCTCGCTGGAGGGCAACACCGCGCCCTACCTGCTGTACACCTACGCCCGCTGCCGAAGCATCCAGCGGAAGGGCGACGTGACGGCGCTGGACCCCTCGGGTATGGCGCTCGTCGATCCTCTGGAGCGCGCGCTGGCCGTCGCGCTCACCCAGTACCCGGGGGCCGTGCTCACGGCGCTGGGGGCGCGCCGTCCAAACCTGCTGTGCGATCGCCTGTTCGAGATCGCCAACGCCTTCAACCGCTTCTACTACAAGGTCCCGGTGCTCAAGGCGGAGCCCGCGGTGCGCGCTGCGCGTCTGGCGCTCGTCGAGGCATCGGCGCGGGTGCTCCAGCACGGGCTCACGGTGCTGGGTATCCAGACCCCCGCTCGGATCTGACTCGGATCCCGGGCAGTCGCCGGGCCGACGCTCCGGCCGCCGGTCGCTGTGCTACCCTGTGCGCGGGCCGCCCTGGCCCGGGGTCGGGCCCGGCAGACTGACACCGACCCGTCCTCCCTCTCTCCACGGTATGCCGTCCCATGGCGGATTCTCCGTCAGTTCAGCGCGGCGGCCAGCCGGCCCCGGAGCCGCCGCCGATGCCCGAGAGGCTCGGCCGCTACCGCTTGGTGCGCCCGATCTCCACCGGCGGCATGGCGCGGGTGTTCGAGGCCCGCCGCGAGAGCCTGGCAGGCGTCGCGCCGCGCGTCGCGATCAAGGTCATCCTGCCGGACTTCGCCGGTCAGGAGCGCTTTCGGCAGCTGTTCATCAACGAGGCCCACGTGGGCTCGATGCTGCAGCACCAGAACCTGGTCCAGATCCAGGACTTTGACGCTGAAGGTGACCTCTACTACATCGTCATGGAGTTCGTCGAGGGCGTGACCGTGCGCAAGGCGTCCCGGCGTGCCCATCGCCACGACATCCCCGTCGATGTCGCGCTCATCGCGGAGATCGGCCGCCAGGTCTGCGACGGGCTGCACCACGCCTACTCGTCGTCGTCTGAGCATGGCCGTCCCCTGGAGCTGGTCCACCGCGACATCAAGCCCAGCAACCTGATGATCAACCCCCAAGGGGTCATCAAGATCCTCGACTTCGGCATCAGCAAGGCGTTCATCAGCAAAGAGCGCCGCGGGGCCGTGCGGGGAACCTGGGGCTACATGTCGCCGGAGCAGGCGGCCGGCGGAGACGTCACGGGCGTCTCCGATCTGTTCGGGCTGGCGGCCGTGCTGTATGAGATCGCCACCGGCGTCCCGCTGTTCCGTGAGAAGGAGCCGCAGGTGCTCAGGCGCCTGCTGGCCCGCGATGAGGCGGCTCGACGGGCAAACCAGCTCGGCGGCGTCGTCGGCTCGGACTTGACGGCGGTGCTGATCCGCGCCCTCCAGCGCGACCCGGCCGCTCGCTACGCCGACGCCGCGTCGATGGGCCGCGCCCTGGCGCGGCTCATCCCCGATCCCCTGATCGCCCGTGACCAGCTCGTGCGCTTCCACGACGACATCATCGCGCTGGCGAACGTGCCGGCGCCGCCGTCTCGCGGCTCGGGCTCAGCGAATTCCATGGCGCCGGCCGGTCGGGTTCGGCGACGCAAGCCGGGGGGCCGCGGGCTGCCCGTGGCCGTCGGGCCGGGAGGCGCGGGCGACGAAGGTGAGCTGCGTCCCCTGAAGCGCCGGCAGCCCCAACCGAAGCGCACCGGCTACCTCGGCGCGCTGGCCGTGATGGCCTCGGGCGCGGCGGTGGTCCTCATCCTGCTGTGGTGGTGGCGCGGCGGGATGACCCTCCAGCTCTCAGGCCTGCCCGGGGGGCAGCGCACCCCCGAGGCCCGCATCGACCCCGCGACTGCCACCCTGGCGCGGGGGAGCGCTCGTCCCGAGGTCATCGCGACCGAGCCGGCGCAGCAGACGCGCTCGGCCGTCGAGGTCCCCGCGGAGACCCGCCCCGAGGTGGTGCGGGCCACCTCGACTGCCGCGGCGGTGCCCGCTCGGCTGCCGGATCCCCTGGCGCCTGTCGCCCCCGCCTCGGCGGCGGCGACCGTCACCGTCACGGCCGCCGAGGTCGCCGCCCGTGGCGCGCTGACCATCGGCGCCATCCCCCGCGCGCAGGTGGTAGTAGACGGGCTGTTCGTCCGCTACAGCCCCATGTTCAACCACCCGGTGGAGCCGGGTGTCCACACGATCACGCTGATCGCCGCCGACGGGCAGCGCACCACCTTCAAGGTGAACGTGCCGTCGGGAGGCAGCGCGCGCCGGGTGTGGTCGTTCGAGACCGGCGAATTTCAGGGTGAGCCGTAGACATGAGCGTCGGGGCCACGAGCGCAGGGGCCGCGGGCGCGCTGGCCCTGCTACTGCTCGGTGAGGCGAGGGCGGCGCAGCCCGTGGCCTGGACGAGCCCCTCGGTGTCTCCTGAGCAGACCTCTCTGGCGGGTGAGGCGCTGGACGGCTTCGTCCTCCGACCCGGTGACGCGCTCCCGCAGACGCTGGGGGTTGTGCCGCTGGGGCACGGCGCGCCGGCCTGCGACGGGCTGGTCTCCCTGAGCGATTGGCGGCTGGCGGCCGAGGAGGCGCGCCTCAAGGTGCTCGGCCTGGACCTCGCGGACGCGCTCGCGCGCTTCGCCAGCCTCGACGTCGACACCGCGTGTCTCGACGCGGTCCCCAGCGACCGCGATCTGTTCGGCTTCTACCTCAGCGCCGCAGAGGCCCACCTGCTCACCGCCCAGGTGAGCCCCGTGCCGGAGTTCCACGAGGGAGAGGGGCGGTCGCTCGTGCGCCGCGCAGCCGTGATGGGGCGCGGGCTGTCCGCGCCGATCGACACCGCGCCCGAGGCCCGCGCTGCGCTCGACGCCGCGCGACGTGATCTGAAGGGCCGCGCTCCCGGTCGGGTGAAGGTCGTCGGCAACGCCGACGCGATCTGGTGGGACGGACGGCGTGTGGGCGACGGCGTGCTGCGCGTGTCTCCGGGCAGCCACCTGGCGCAGATCACCTCCGACGGCCGGGTGAGCGACGTGCGCGTCGTGCAGGTCGAGCCAGACGGCGCGGTGCTGCTGTGGTCCGATCCCGCGCCACCACCCGACGCCGCCCTGCTCGCTAGCGCGATCCGCACGCTCGAGGAGACCGGGCGGGCGCATGCCGTGCTCACCCCCGTGCTGGAGGTCCTGGGCGACGCGGTGATCGTCACCCGCACCGGCGATGTCCTCAAGATCTGGGAGGCCACAGGCGGCCTGGTGCGCCTGCGGGCGCAGGAGACCGTGGCGCTGCTGGAGGACGAGGAGGTCGCGCGCGAGACCAGCTCGGTCGGCGCGCAGATCGGTGTGCTGCTCGGGGTGGGGTGGCCCGACGTCGACGCGATCACAGGGCCGTCGGTGGCGCTGTGGCTCAGCCCGTCCCAGACGACAGCGCTGGGTCTGCACGGAGAGATCACAGCGCCGCTGGACGCCGCCGCCCGTCAGACCGACGGCGTGGACTGGATGGCGCGGGCGGCTGCCCGGTGGGTCCCGGGTGTGGGGATGCTCGGCGTCGAGGCCGGCCTGCGGCGGCATGCTGGCAGCGCCTTCTGGCCGGTCGCGCTGGGTTTGGCCGGTCTCCGTGTGAGCGGAAACGAGCGCGGCGGGTTGTGGCTGGAGGGCTCGGGCGGCTGGGGCGGCGCGGCCGTCTACTCAGGCCTGTCCGTGGCCTGGGTGCGGCGCTGACGCGGCCCGTCCTCTCCGGGATCATCTTCTCGGGGGGGCGGCAGGTGATCCATGAAGCCGCGCACGCAGCGCAGGAGCTCTTCGCGGCTGCGGCGGAAGCGGAACATCCACCCCCCGATGGGATCGCGGACCTCGTGGAGGCCGCCGAAATTGCCCAGCATCAGCACCTTGCCCTCGGAGTGCGGGTGGACGCTGTGCAGGTGCATCTGGTGGCGTAGCTCCATCACCAGGATGTAGTCGGACCAGGTCACCAGCTCGTCGGTGATGGGCTGGCTGCGGTGCCGGGTGATGTCGATGTCGATCTCGCGCATCGCTCGGACGGCCTTGGGATCGGCCGGCTGATTCTCCAGACCCAACATGCTCGCGGACTTGACGCCCACGGGCCACCCGCGCTCGCGGGCGTAGTGGATCGCCATCCCCCCAGCCATCGGCGAGCGGCAGATGTTTCCGGTGCAGATGAACAGGAGGTGGTAGGGCCGCGCGGTCATCGCTCGCCAGGAAGAGGGGGACCCGCCTGCCTAACGGGTACCGACCAAAGTGGTTAGCAGGCGCGCTGCCTACAGGAGACCAAGCATGTCCAACCCCACCGTCACCTTCAACACCTCTCTGGGTTCCTTCAAGGCCGAGATCTACCTCGAGCAGATGCCGATCACTGCCGGGAATTTCCTGGAGCTGGCCCGCTCGGGGTTCTACGACGGGCTGCACTTCCACCGCGTGATCCAGAACTTCATGATCCAGTTCGGCTGCCCCCACAGCAAGGACCCCCGCAGCGGCCGCGCCGGCACCGGCGGTCCGCCGAACGGCTGCATCGCCGACGAGCATCCCGCGAACGCGAAGTTCTCCAACGAGCCCGGCACCCTGAGCATGGCGAACACCGGCGCCCCCAACAGCGGCGGCTCGCAGTTCTTCATCAACACCGTCCACAACTCCTACCTGGACTGGTTCACCAGCGGGCGCTCGAAGCACCCGGTGTTCGGCAAGGTGACCGAGGGGATGGACGTGGTGCGCAAGATCGAGAAGGCGCGGGTAGACGGCCGCAGTCGTCCGTCCACGCCGATCCAGATGGTGTCGCTCACCGCGTAGTCTCGGCGCGGCTCGCGCTGCATTGATGCTCAAGCTACTGCGGGGACCGCTCAGTCACAGGCCATCCCCGCGTACTCGCCGTCCAGCGTCAGCGCCGCGGCCCCCGGGGGGGACCCACCCCCGCGCCCAGCGCCCGGGTGTCGGTGAGCGCACCGATGGCGGTGATCTGCTCGGTCTTTGTCAGGAAAACTTAGTATTCCGTTACGACCTGTTTGAAGGCATCAATAGCGAGCTCTTGTCGCCATTCAAATACTTCGGTGTGCCTGATGAGGTCGACTACGAGAATATTCCGTGGCGCAGCCGAAGCTTCGATCCAGAGGCATTGGAGTCAGCGCTCGCAACCCGTGCCCGTGCTGAGAACGCGCTGGAGCAATACCGCGATAAGTCAGGCGAGAAGACGCTGGTGTTCTGTTGCTCGCAACGTCACTCAGACTTTATGGCGGGCTTCTTTGCCGACAACGGCCTGCGGGCGGTTTCCGTCCATGCGGGGTCGACGAGTGCACCCCGAGCGGATTCACTAGAGCGGCTCGCGGCGGGTGAACTCGATCTGATCTGTTCAGTCGACATGTTCAATGAGGGGGTTGATATACCAGCCATCGATTCAGTCATGCTGCTGCGGCCGACGGAGTCGAGCATATTGTGGCTGCAGCAAATCGGGCGCGGGCTGCGCAAGTCTGACGGCAAAGATCACTTGGCGATAATCGACTACATCGGTAATCACAAGAGTTTCTTGAATAAGCCGAAGGCGCTGCTACAACTCGGTGCTTCCCCTTATGAGCTTCGAGATGCCTTAATGGCGCTGCGGATGGGCGCAGTCGATTTGCCTAAGGGTTGTTCGGTGACCTATGACCTTGAGGCGCTGGATATTCTCGAATCGCTCATTACAGTGCCGAAAGGGTCCGCGGCCGCGGTGATCGAAGCCTATTACAAGGATTATCGCGAGCGTATTGGAGCCCGGCCGACGGCGCTGGAAGCTTTCCATGACAGCTATATGCCTGGTCAGACTGGTCGGCCTAGCTGGCTAGAGTTTGTTGGGGAAATGGGCGATCTGTCTGACCAGCAACGTAGCCTCGTCAGAGCACAC
>CAYXGP010000203.1:0-15347 GCA_964464515.1 uncultured Enterobacterales bacterium | reverse complement strand
GCCATCACAGTGCTCTTCAGCAGCAGGATGGACTGCGGGGTTGGTGTCGTCGCAGTCTTCCCCAGGGTGGTCGGGATGGTCCATGCTGTTGTACCCATCCCCGTCCTGATCGAGAAGTTCGGCGAGCCGTTCCTCATACAGTTCGCTGTTGATCAGGCAACTACAGAGCCACAACCATGCCATATCGTTCTCCGGTCAGATTCCCATCGGTCCGCGCTCCCACGAAAGCGTAAGCGATTCCCCGACCCTGGGTAGGGTGACCGCGCGCAGCGCCCCATCCCGCCACCCCAGAAACTGGTACTCCCCCCCACCCGGATCAGCCGGGAAATCCAGCCGAAGCCGTGTAGGCCCGATCTCGTCGGCCTCGGCGATCGTGATCGTGAGCGCGGTCATGGCGACCTGTTCCCCGACCTCGAATGGGGCCTGGCTCCCTCGAAAGAGCTGCTCGAACACGGCCTGTCCCTGGTGCCCGTCGATGATCTGGAGATCGAGTGTGCGCTCAGCGGGCCGAGCCAGCACATGGTCGAACGGAGACATCGAGACGACCTGCCATGTGTCGGGCGTGGGGGCCCGCTCCCAGGCCATCATCATGGGCATATAGATCCCGATGGCGGGGTCGGACACGTTGAGCACGATGACGTGCTGCTCCTCGATGCGGGTCAGGTCCAGCTCGGTGTCCCGGATGAGCTGTTGGGCCTGGTCGGACGTGACGATCAGCAGCGTGATGAAGATGGCCCAGAACACGGGCGGCAGGACCAGGTGGACCCCGCCGATCGGGACCAGGATCAGGGCGGGGAGTCGATCCCGTCCGGCAGCGTGGAGGGCGCACCACCCCTGCCGCAGCAGGACGGCGGTGACTGCTGAGCCGCCGATCCCGGGCAGGAGGAGCAAGCGGTCGAGCGGGAATGTGGCGATGACTGGGGCGAGCGAGAGCAGCGCGCCCCCGATGAGCCAACGTAAGCCGCGCTGTTCGTCTGCTGAGAGGTGGGGCCACGCCCACCGAAGGAGGACGGCGGCGATCATGGTGACGGTCAGACCGTAGACGAGGAGGACCGGTCGCATGGGCTCGACGAAGACCCAGAGATCGGACGGCATCCCGCCGATCTGGGCGGCGAGCAGCGTGGGCACCCGGACCAGCGCGCCCTGGAGGTAGACCAGGGGTTCCCGTGTGGGGTCGAGGTAGAGGCCGGAGCCGTGGGCGCCGAAGCCCTGGCTCTTGTAGAACAGGGCCCAGAACAGCCCGACCGTGACCGCCGGGGCCAGCCCTCGGACCCGATAACGGACCCAATCCCAGAGCGGGGTCCGGACTGATGTCTGGAGCGGATCCCGGAGCGGAGAGGGTGCGCCCAGCAGCTCGTAGGCTGCCAGGTAGGCGAAGATACCGAGCGCGGCCTCGCCGCCGAGCAGGGCGAGGACCAGCCCGAGGACGGACAGCGGGAGTCCGGGTCGCCAGCCGGTCTCGCGCCACCGGATGTGGGCGGCGAGGGCGAGCACCCCGGGCACGGCGGCGATCAGGGCGTTGCGGTTGGCGACCCAGCCGACCGGGAACGTGTGCGTCTCGTCGATGGCGAAGATGAGCAGCGTGAGCGCGAGCAGGCCGCCGGGCAGGACCCGTCGGAGCAGGAGCCCGACGCTGCCGACCAGACCGAGGTACCAGAGAACGGAGTGGAGGTGGTAGCCGGCGGGGCGGTCGCCGAACACGAGCACGTCTGCGAGCCCGCTGAGGCTGGAGAGCGGCCGCCAGAACGTGATGCGCAGCTCGGGCCAGGTCCACCACGGGATGAGGCCGGTGGCGAGGTGGGAGCACGTGAGCTCGGTGTCGCCGCTGAAGAACCCGAACAGGTTGAGGAAGCCGAACGGATCGACGAACCCGCGGAAGTAGACGTCGAGCGGCCGGGGATCACGGCCCAGCCAGGCCTCGGCGGCCATGAGGTGGAAGTAGTCGTCCATGTAGAAAGGCAGCAGGACCGTGGGCAGCGTGACGGCCAGGGCTGCGAGCAGGGCCGTCCGGATGGGGGCCCGCCCGACGATCTGCATCCATGATGGGGGCGTTGGCATGCCTTCGCTGTAGCGTGACGGCAGGTTGTCCGCAGCGAGCCGCCTCGACGGCGACCGAGTCTGCAGAGGAGCCCCATGGAGAAAGCAGGGCCGGCGGGACTACCCGCAGACCTTGCTGGTGCAGGTGAAGGTCTCGGAGGCCCCGTAGTCGCTGTAGTCGCCGACCCCGTACAGGTAGATGTCGCTGGGATCGTTGTCGTCGCTATCTTCGCCCCAGCTCGAGTCGACGCTGTCGAATTCAGTGACGGAGTACAGGTAGCCGCCGCCGCCGACGCCGGCCTCGTTGCTCTGGACGCTGCAGGCGTCGAGCGTGACGTCGGTGACCGAGCCCGCGACGAACCCGCCGCCGTATTGGTTGGCTTCGTTTCGGTCGATGGTGGTGTCTGTGAAGGAGACCGTCGTGCCGGTATACAGATACAGCCCGCCCCCGTCGCTGGAGGCGCTGTTGTCTGTCAGCTCCAGCCCCTCGGCGGTGAGGGTGCCGTAGTAGTAGCTGTAGATGCCTCCACCATCGGCCGCCTCGCATTCCGTGATGGCGGTGTCGGTCAGGGTGAGGCTGCCGCCGTAGTCGTAGATGCCGCCGCCCGACGTGGTGGCCTTGTTGCCCGACAGGGTGCTCTCGGTCAGCGCGAGGGTGCTGTAGGCGTCCGTGTAGATCCCGCCGCCCGCGGAGGTCGCCAGGTTGTCGGTCAGCGTGAGGCCGGTCGCTGTCACGTCGGAGTAGGCGACCAGGAACCCGCCCCCATACCCGGACGTGTTGTCGGAGAGCGTCGTGTCGCTGATGTCGACCACCGAGTAGTAGTACAGCTCCATCCCGCCGCCGTAGATGCTGCCCTGGTTCTCGTCGAACACCGACGACGCGATGCTGCCCTCGGCCGTGTAGGTGTAGAGCCCACCGCCGTAGCCGGACGTGGACTGAGACACCGTGATCGTGTCCAGCGCGAAGTCGGTGGTGTGCAGATACAGCGCGCCGCCGGCGTGGCTGGAGGAGCTGGTGGACTCCCCGGTGAAGGTGGTGTCGCTGACCGACAGGTCGCTGTAGATCGCGTAGATGCCCCCGCCGTAGTAGTACGCCTCGTCGTCGCTGAATGTGCAGTCGCTGAACGTGGCCTCTGTGTAGTTTGTCATGTAGATGGCGCCGCCTGCGTAGTTGCTCTCGTTGCGTGAGAACGTGCAGTCGGTGAAGGTGCCCTCCACGGTCGTGAGGTACAGCGCGCCTCCGTAGTAGGAGGTCACCTCGTTGTCTTCGAACGTGACGGCGTCTGTGGTGAGGGTGCTCTCGGAGGCGTAGATCGCGCCGCCGTAGCTCACCGTCTCGTTGTCTTCGAGCGTCGAGTCGGTCAAGCTGACCAGGCTGCCCGTCGCCAGGAACATCCCGCCGCCGTACGAGCTGCTGCTGCAGCCCTCCATGATGAGCCCATCGGCCGTGATGGTGGCGCCGTAGCTGTAGATCGCGCCGCCGTAGTACAGCGTCTCGTTGTCCTCGAATGTGACGTCGGTCATGTCGAGCGTGACGCTGCTCACATAGAGCGCTCCGCCCGCGTAGCTGGTCGAGTCTCCGTCGAAGGTGGTCGTGTCGAGCGTGAACTCTGCGAACGAGTCGGCGTAGATCGCGCCGCCGTAGTAGTACGCGTAGTTGTCTTCGAACAAGACGCCGCTGGTGTTGGTCGTTCCGCCCTCGACAGACAGCGCGCCGCCGGAGCTGACGTCGGCGCTGTTGCCCGCGAATGTGACGTCGGTGAGGGTGGTGTCGCCGTCCTGCAGATACATCCCACCGGCCTCGCTGCCGCTGGCCGTGTTGTCCGACACCATGGTGCCGTTCATCGAAAGGACCGTTCCGCCCGCCAGGAACATCCCGCCGCCAGCGCTCGACGCGGTGTTGTCGCTCACGCTCCCGTCCGTGAGGTCCAGCGCGAGCTCGTCTCCGTAGATCGCCCCGCCGTAGGTCGATGTGTTGGACGAGAGCGTCACGTCGTCCAACGTGATCGCGGCCTCCTCTGCCATGATCGCGCCGCCGTAGCTGGTCGCGGAGTTGCCGCTCAGGGTGGCGCCGGTCAGCGTCGCGTCGCTGTCTTCGCCCAGGTACAGTGCGCCCCCGGCGCTCGTCGCGGCGTTCGATGAGAGCGTGCAGTCGGTGATGGCGAGGGTGTTCTCGCCCGGCGCGTAGATGCCCGCGCCCTGTGACGCTGCGCCGTCGCTGAGCGTCAGCCCCGTGAGCGTCAGCCCGCTCTCGTCGTCGAGGGTGATCACGGAGCCTGCGGCGCCTCCGCTCAGGATGGTGGCGTCGTCTCCCAGACCCTCGATGGTGACATAGACGGGATCGATCGTGAGGTTGGTGGTGAACGTGCCGCCGCAGAGCGTCAGCGTGCCGGCCTCGCTCAGCGTCGCCGCGCCGCTGGCCATCGCGGCGGTCCAGTCGGTGATGGCCCCGCCGGAGTCGGTGAAGTGCGCGAAGCCCTCCTCGCCGTCCTCGGTGCCGTCGCAGTCGTTGTCTGTGCCGTCGCAGATCTCGCTGGCGTCGGGGTGGATCAGCGGGTCGTCGTCGTCGCAGTCGCCGCTGCCCACGCCGTAGCCGGAGGGGGCCTCGCAGGCGATGACCTCTGCGCCGCTGGCGCCGTAGCCGTCGCCGTCGGCGTCGGGGTAGTACGAGACCATGTCGGTGGCGTCGGTGTCGGCGTCTCCGTTGCAGTCGTTGTCTGCGCCGTCGCAGACCTCTGTTGCGTCGGGGTTGACGCCCGCGTTGGTGTCGTCGCAGTCGATGTCGCCGTCGTAGCCGTCGCCGTCCAGATCGTCGTCGGGCGTGGTCTCGTCGCTGTCGTCTTCGACGCCGTTGTAGGGGGTCTCGGTCTCGCCGGGGTTGACGTCGGCGTTGGCGTCGTCGCAGTCGATGCCGTCGCATGTGCCCCAATTGTCGCCGTCGGCGTCGGTGTCGTCTGCGGTCTCCTCGTCGCAGTCGTCGTCGATGCCGTTGCAGGTCACCTCTGTTGCGTCGGGGTTCACCGCGGGGTCGTCGTCATCGCAGTCGCCCTCGGCCGCGGTGAAGCCGTCGAGATCGTTGTCGATGCTGTAGGTGGGGGTCGTGGTCTCGGTGCTCGTGGTGCTTGTGGTCCCGCTGCCGGAGGTCCCGCTGGTTCCGCTGCTCCCGCTGGTCCCTGACGATCCGCTCGTGCCCGACGTTCCCGTGAGCGTTCCGGAGGTCGCGCCGACGCTGCCGGTGTCCGCTCTGCCCTTCACCCCACTGTTGCAGCCGAACCAGAGCAGGGATGCGGGGAGCATGAGTTGGGCGATGTGCATCTCGGACCTCCATCGGTCCGAACTCCTATCGCATCCAGACCCCAGGGCGAACGCTGAGAGGGGGCGGCCCTTCGAGCTGGAAAGAGGGCGCGCGGAGCGACGGCGCGAGCAGGGACGACGGCGTGACCGTCACAGCGTGCGGGCGCACCGGAACCCCACCCCGTTGCTGGAGCCCTCCGCCCGCTCGGCGTAGCGGAACGAGACGGTGTCCTGGTAGGCGGGAGTCAGGTAGCTGCCTCCGCGCGAGACCCGCGCTTCGGCGGTGCCGTCCGGCGGGAACTCCGCCTCGCCGGACTCCGGCCCCTGGGGATCTGTGTCGGGCGACTTCGAGTAGTAGTCGGCCTGATACCAGTCGGCGACCCACTCCGCGACGTTGCCGGCCATGTCGAGCATCCCGTACGGAGAGGCGCCCTTTGGGTATCCGCCGACGGGCGTGGTATCTCCGACGCAGGGCAGCGGCGCGCCGGTGTCTGTGAACTCCAGGAGCATGTTTCCGTGATCACAGGTGGCGTTGATGTCGCCCCACGGCCACTGGCGGGCGTCACCGGAAGCGCCGCGCGCGGCTTTCTCCCACTCGGCCTCCGTCGGCAGTCGCTTGCCGAGCCAGTCGCAGAGCGCCTCTCCCGACCAATGGAAGACCTCGGTGACGGGGTGCTGCTCGTAGCCCACCTCCACCGCGTACGCGCCGGCGTCCTCGGTGATCCGCTCCTCGTAGACATCGTCATCGTCGTCGAAGTCGTACAGCTCGCGCCCCTCGTCGTCGGCGTTCGGCGCGCCCGCGGCGGCGCGGGCCTCCAGGAACTCCAGGAACGCCGAATTCGTGACCTCGGTGACGTCGACGCAGACGTCGGAGATGTAGATCTCGCGTGCGGGGACGCTGTCGTCGGAGCCCTTGTCGACGCCCCGAACGAACGTGCCGGCGGGGACGTGTCGCTCAGTCAGCGGCGTGACCGCGGGATCGGCGTCGTCGCAGTCGGCGTCTGCGGGATCGAGCGCGGTGTCCCACCGGGCGTACCCGTCGCCGTCGTCGTCTACCGGTGGCGTGGTCGTGGTGGTCGCCGTGTCCGTCGGTGTGGTCGGTGTGGCGGTCGCCGTGTCCGTCGCGGTGGTCGCGGTGGTCGCGGTGGTCTGCGCTGGCAGATCGGGGCCCGTGCAGGCGAGCACCAGCGGAAGGAGGCTTGGGAACGCGAGGCTAAGGAGCATGAGGCTGCGGAGTTTGAGGCTGCGGAGTTTGAGGCTGCGGAGTCTGAGGCCGAGAAGGATGAGGAGAGTGTAGCCCGGGCTGCTCCGCCCCGAGTCGGCACAGGCTCACGCCGTCCCAGTCGGGGTACTCCGTGCAGTCGGCTCCCACCCGCGCCAGATCGGTCTGCAGCCGCGACAGCCCCTGGGGGCCGAGCTGCGCGTGGGCCAGCAGGAGGTACCGCAGCCCCTGCGCCCGCAGCCGCTCCAGCTCTCTGCGATCGAGCACCCCGCCCCGCGCGGGATCGCGATCGAGCCGCAGGTCCCGTGGGACCCGTCGGCGCAGCGTGCCCAGCGTCGGTGTGTGGCGCATCGCCTTGTCCAGCCGCGTCTGGATCCAGAGCCGCGCCTGCGGGTTGGAGAAGTCCGCCTTGCGGTCGAGGCGTTGGTGGGTGGTCGGCCGCGGCCCCCGCCCCTCAGGCGCCTCCTGGGGCAGCACCACCACCGCCACGTCGTCTTCGTCGGACGCGATGGGCGCCACGAAGCCTGGATCGGCCGGAGGCACCAGCAGCGGGTAGCTGGCCCACGCGCCTCGACCGGCGTCGAACAGGACCAGCGCCGCCATCGCCGCCGCGCCGACGGGCAGACGCACCCGGCGCGCCAGCCGGCTCCACCCCAGCCCCACGCAGACGGCCAGGCACATCCCCGCGGGCACGATGTAGCGGCGCACGTGCGCGACCGGCGCGCCCAGCGGGGTCTCGTTCCACCAGGTCATCGCGGGGCTGCCGATCGCCAGCAGCGCGAAGGCCGCCGCCAGCGCCGCCAGCCACGCAGAGCGCCGAAGACACAGCGCCGCCCCCAGCGCGCCCGCGAACCAGTGCAGCGCGGGTGGCGCCGTGGTGCGGGTCACCCAGGTGTTCGGGTCGAGCGGCGCCAGCAGCTCTGCCACGGCCATGACCTGACGGTTGCTGCGCGACGCCGTGCCGCGCTCAGGTGGCGTCAGCAGATCGGCGAGGACCGCCTCGAACAGCGTCCAGGCCAGCAGGGCCGCTGCGGCCACTCCGATCGCTGCCAGCAGCGCGCCCAGCGCACCCCGCCAGCTCCGGGTGAGGGCGAGCACCGCCGCCAGCGCCGCCAGCGCCGCGGCGCTTCCGTAGTAGCCGCACTCCAGGGCGGCGATCACGTACAGCAGTCCCGCGATCGGCCCCCACCTCCAGCGCCCCCGGCAGGTCGCCGCCAGCGCCGCTAGCATCAGGGCCGTCCAGCCGATCGTCTGGTACTCGTAGATGCCGAGCTGCAGCGTCTCAGCCAGACCCGGCTGCACCGCCAGCGTCGCCCCCGCGAGCAGCGCGCCGCCGCGGCCAGACCCCAGCGCGCGGGCGAGCAGTGCGCCGCCCAGCGCCGCCAGCGCGGTGTGCAGCATCACCAGAGCGGTCAAACCGAGCTCCGGGCCCAGCAGGCGGGTCACCGGCGCCACGATGACCAGCGAGAGCGGCGGCAGCGGCAGTAGATCCACGCCGTCGGGGAAGGCCGCCGCCGTGGGGCTGAACGGCCACGCCGGCAGCGTGTGGGCCACGAGCCACGCGGTCCAGTGACCCCGCAGGGTGTCGCCCATCGCGCTGCCGGGGATGGCTCCCCCCGAGGTCAGCGCCGGCCAGTGCAGCGCCAGCGGCGCGGCCACGAGCAGCGCCGCCAGCCACGCCCCGCGTGGGAGGACCAGCCTCATCCCCCTGGGGAGGGGGAGGCGGTCAGGGGACATCCGCCCTCGATGGCTGGCCCGGGAGCAGGGCGCTCAGGCCGAGCGGGTGCGGCCAGGGGAGACGAGCGAGTGAACTGCGTCACGGTCGATCTCGTGGGTCGCCCGCACCATCTCGAAGTGCCCCTCGGCGAAGAAGCTGCGGGACAGGTGCAGGGCCTCAGGCGTGTCGAGCTGCTGGGTCATGCGCTCGATGGCCTCGCGGGGGAGGGGACCCTGCCCGCGGCTGGCGAGGCGGCGGTAGAACGCGCCGTCGCGATGAGATCGGGACAGGGAGCCGAGGGCCTCCCGGAGGGTCTCCAGGGAGTCGCTCGAGAGGGGAGCCTCCGCCGGGTCCGGGACGTCCAGCGGGGGGCTGTCGTCGGCCCAGTGGAGATCGTCTGTGCCGGACGGTCGCGCCCTGGCGGGCGCAACGGTGTCGAGGAGGCGCAGGCCTTCCTGATCGACCAGCTCGAGGAACGCCGCCCGAGGCGCGGCGCTGTTGTCGATGCGACCCGCGAAGCCGGGGGGCGTCTCGGCGTCGCTGTGATCGGGGCGGCCGGCCCAGCGGTCCTCACCGAACGCCAGCTCCTCAAGGAGCCGCCCGAAGTCACCGCAGGCGAGCGCGCTCAGCGCAGCGACGTCGTGGGGGGGGGGCGGGCGGGCGGGCGGCGGGGGGGGGGGGGGGGGGGGGGCGGGGTCGTTGTGGGGCCCGATCCTTGGGGTGAAGCCGGGGTTGGTGCGCGGCGCCGCAGCGCTCAGCGGGAGGCTGCGGCCCAGGGGCTCGTCGGGGCTCAGCTCGGCCAGCGCCAGGATCTTCTCGCGTCGCGAGCGGACCGAGCGGACCCCGTGCTGCGCGGCGTGGCGGAGCAGCGCCGCTGCGTCGGGTCCGCGGGCGGAGGCCAGATCATCGAGGCTCTCGTCCGGTTCGGGCGGAGCGGCGACGAGGATGAGGGGGTGCTTGGGCATGTCGATTTCGTTTGCTGTCGTCTACTGGAGTTATCGGCGGATCCCGGCGCCACATGAGCGCGCGATCTGGTTCCCTCCCTGTGACCCCCACCGAGTCGCAGTGGAAACCGCGGGGTTCAGGCAGTTGACCCCTCAGATCCGTGAGGAAGATCGCCGAGCTCTTGCGTCTGCTGTCCACGTCCCGTCTTCAATCACAGCATCCACATCGAGCTCAGCCGGCAGCGAATTACACCCGCTCGAAGAACGTCCGCTGATCCGCCGCGAACGCGCGCACTCCCTGAACGATCTCTGCGCGGAACCGTTCCCGCTCAGCGGTCGGGACCGTGTGCAGCGCCAGCCGGACGGCGCGCAGGGCAGCCTCGAAGTGATCGGCCTCCACACCAGCTCCACCGGTGTGGGAAGAGTGGAGCCGTATCCACAGGTAGGCGTTGAGGCCGTCGGTCGTCGGGGGGCTCGCGTTCAGGTAGGCGACCAGCTCTGGCTGCTTTGCCCGCAGCTGGCGGTCGATGATCGTGAACTCCCGATCGGCCAGGATCTCACTGCCGACGTGGTAGCCGAGGGACCGAGCGACGTGGGGTGCGTCGTCGGGCAGGCGGGTTCCGTAGCCCGTAGACACGCTCGCGACGAGATCGCGCAGCCACGTCGGCTCCGTGAAGCAGCCGCTGGCCTCTAACGGCACGTTTCGGGCGAAAAAAAAACGGAAGGTAGCCTGCAGGGTCGCCTGCGCCAGGCAGCGATGCGTGGCGCGGCGGGCGGTGTTGGGATCGCCGAACTCGTCGCGAGCGGCGTCGAACACATAGCTCGCGATCTGCACCGAACGGTCGGCCAGGAAACTGGAGGACTCATCAGGGTCCCGGAAGATCTGTCGGCAGCGGCCGAGCTTCCCGGCCAGCGCCGCGACCCCTGAGCCAAACGTCGCGTTCCAGGTCGTGTAGTGGTACAAAAAGGTGAAGAGACGCTCTGGCTCCTGCACGACGCCCGCGACCTGCGTCCGCACGAAGTCACACCGGTCACGCAGACCATCTGGGCCCAGGGCGGGTGCGATCTCTTCAAGAACGAGACCCTGCATCGCTGTCTCCTCAAAGTTGTTTGGCGTGGACGGTGCGTTTCTTCCGATTGCGATCGTCCGGCGCAGAAAACTCTGTCTCGGCGGCCAGGGTGAGCTCCTCTTCGATGGAGAGTCGCTCGGTGGCTTCTTGCAGATACGCGGTCACGTTCCCTGCGGTCGGATCGCTGGATATCCGATGGTACAGCTCCTCGAACGTCTCAGCCATCGTCGTGAGCTGGGCGGCGAGGATCGTGTCCCGCGCCGGGAGCTGGGCGCGATTGTCCTGGTTGCGTTGCAGGTCTCGCTCGGCCTTCGCCAGCTTGCTGTAGACGACCGGCGAGGCGTCCGTCATCTGTCGCTGGATTTCCTGGAGCTGGGCTTCGATCTGGGCGTCTCGCTGTCGGTCCATTCGGCTGTCGATGTTGAGCCGCGCGTACACGAGGCGGAGGTAGTCGACGGTCGCCTCATCCAGTCGCTCGATGTCGGCGGCTGACAGGGCATTATCGCTGGCAGAGGCCAGCCCCCGGAGGGAATCCAGCCGCTCGATCATTCGCGAGTAGGTGGCTCCGTAGGCGTTCGGATCGTCGGCGAACATCGGCTCTCCGGCTGATCGGGAGCGCCGCGCTCGCTGTGGCCCATCGCTGGAGGCCGTCATGGCGCTGATCTTGTCGAGCAAGTGGGCGCGTACACTCGCGCGGCGCTCGGCGCGCTTCTTCTGATCGATGTACCTCCTGAAGACGGGCGAGGAAGGGATGAACAACGCCGCGATGCTCTCTGCACAAAGAACTGCAAGGATCGGCACCACGGCCAACCCGGGGATCCCCATCGCCATCGAAATCAGGGCCCCCACCGTGACGCTGCCCATGATCCCGTAGCCGCTGGCCGGCGAGAAGATCATCTCGCGGAGGTAATTGACCTCCTCAGGACCCGCGGCGATGCCGGAGGCCTCATCCCACGCCGCCCGGGGGCTCGTCACGCGTCGGCCGCGGACTGCACGGCGTCAGGGACAGCGCGCTGAGCCAGGACCGCGCGGATGTCCTTCTCCATGTTGAGCACCCTCGTCGATCTCAGCCAGAGCTCATCCCGCGGCCGATGATCCGGCAGCTCCAGGTCCAGCGCGAGCGCGGCCGGCCGGGTAGACAGCACCAGTATCCGATCGCCCAGCACGAGGGCCTCCTCCACGTCGTGGGTGACGAAGACCACGAGGCACTGCTGCTCCTCCCAGAGCTTGATCAGCAGGAGCTGCATCTCGGATCGGGTCTGGGCGTCGAGGGCCCCGAATGGCTCGTCCATGAGCAGGATCCGGGGCTTCAGGGCCAGGGCGCGGGCGAGGGCCACGCGCTGGTTCTGTCCCCCCGAGAGCTGCCGCGGAAGGTTGGCGGCGCGGTCGGAGAGCCCGACGCGATCCATGGCCCAGGCGATCCGCTCAGCGCGCTCGGCCGCGGAGACTCGATCGCGCCACAGCTTGAGCTTGAACGGCAGGGCGATGTTCTGTTCCACGGTGAGGTCGGGTCGGTTGGAGTAGGTCTGGAAGACCATCACCACGTCGTCGTGCTCGGCGTGACAGGGCGCTCCGTCGATGAGCACCTCGCCGCTGGTGGGCGTGCGCATGCCGTAGGGTCGGACCCCACCCATCATCCGCAGCAGGGTGGACTTCCCGCAGCCCGAAGGCCCGAGCAGCATGTTGATCGAGGGGCGATCCAGCGACAGGGAGATGCCACCTACGATGGTGACGTCGCCGCTGCCGTCTGGTGCGGGGTATCGCTGGACGATGTCGCGCAGCTCCAGGCTGACGCTCATGCCGTCTCCCAGGCGAAGAGTCGGGCGCGCAGGAGCTTCAGCGTCTTGTCGGTCACGAGCGCCAGGATGATGATGACGCCGATTCCGGCGAAGACCTGATCCATCGCCGAGAAGCGCTTGGCATTCTGGATGAGCGTGCCCAGACCGGTCTTGGCGTTGACGTACTCGGCGACCGTGATGTAGGTCCACATTATGGACACCGCGACGGTGATCGCGTCCCAGATCGAGGGCAGCGCCAGCGGCAGGACCCCGTGGCGTATCCCCTCCCAGTCGGTGGCACCGAGGTCTTTCAGCGACACATAGACCTCTGACCGGCGGGCGACCGTGAGCATGGCGTCCCGGGTCATCGGCACAAGATAGACAAAGGCCCCGAGCCACAGGAACGTGACCTTGAGGGTCTCGCCGATGCCGAACCACATCACGAAGATGGGTAGGACGGCGACGATCGGCGCGGACCGGAAGGGGTCGAGGAGGAACCCGACCGCGGCGTTGATACGGGGTGAGGCGCCCATCGCGATGCCCAGCGGAACGGCGGTGGCGACGGCGATCAGCGCCGAGATGGCCACCCGCGTACACGACGCGACGGTGGCCTCCAGGAGCATGTAGGACTCCTTGGCTTCGTTGTAGGCAGCCAGGGACCACAGGCCCTCGGCGACCTCCCACGGGGCTGGGAGCTTCGCGTCACTGACCAGATCCAGGCCGGCCACGAGGCTCCACAGCGCGCCGACCAGGACCGCCGTTCCGATGCCCAGGCCGTAGCTGGTCCGAGCGGGGAGCGGCTCGTGGGGGTTCCACATCCGCCTACCGGGCCAGGACGCCCAGACGCACCGTCCGGTTCATGGCACGGCAGCCATCGAGGTCGAGATCATCTGCTCCGGGGTTCTCCTCATCACACAGAGGCTTGTCGGGGCCGTTGCCGACCACCTTGAAGCGGGCGCGTTCGAATTCCCACTCATCGACGAGGTATGTGGTCACGGCTTCAGCCCGGCTCCTGGACAGCCGCACGTTGGCGGCGCGGCCGCCGGTGGAGTCTGTGTTGCCCGACAGCTCGAAGTACGCCGAGCCGTTGTTCTCGATCATCGAGACCATCTTGTCATCGATCACCGACTCGGCCCGCTTGGTCAGCTCTGAAGAGCCGGTCTTGAAGGTGACCAGGATGGGCTTGGTGACCTGGGCCGGCACTGCCGCGGCCTTCTCCCGCTCCCGCGCAGAGAACGTGAACTGCGGTTTTGCTGCGACCTGCTTCGCCGCGGCGTCCTGGGCCATGAGGGCCTTGATGAATCGGTAGTCGAAGCTCTCTTGCGGGTTGATGACCGGCGCGTTCGGGTTGGCGAGGGCGCCGATACCTCGGTAGACGCCGTCGAATCTACGGTAGACGCGCGCGTAGTGGTTCGTGCCGCCCGCGAGGCCCAGGATGCGGATGTTGTCAGCGAGGTTTGTCCAGTCGATCTCATCGAACAGCGACGAGATGAACTGAGCGCCCTGGTCCTTGGCGAGCAGGGCGAACATCTCTTCGGTCCGAGCCAGCGCGTCGGCGGCCTGGCTCGGGTTGCTCTCAGCCAGATCGACGCCCGCCATCCAGCCGGCGACGAAGTTGCCGAACGCAGACTCGTTGGCCGGATCATCCAGGTACCGGGTGTCGCACACGATCACGTCGTAGATGAGGTTGGTCGCGGTCTTTGTGCTGTAGACCACGTGGGCGCCGGGGGCCCGCATGGCCAGAGACAGATCCGGGTCCCACAGCGCTGCGGCCTCGACCGAGCCGGACTCCAGGGCGGCTCTGACTCCAGCGGTCCCCTCGTCGATGTTGATGAACACCGTTGAGACGGACTTCTTCTTCCGCCCCGACAGGCTCGAGGACTCCAGCGCGTCGATGAGCATGCCGTGGCTGGGTGTGAATTCGAGCAGCGCGACGCTCTTGCCTGCCAGATCCTCCACCCGCTTCACGCTCGGGTCGGTGGAGATGATCGCGTCGGCCCCCTGGGTGTTGTCCACCACCATGATGGCCTTGGCGTCATGGCCCGCCCCGCGAAGGTTGGGCTGTTCCTGGGCCCAGAAGTCGCTGGTCCGCCACGAACAGTGGGCGGTGTCGGACTCGAACACCTCGGTGAGCGTCGGTACGTTGTCCTGGATGACGAACTCAACGTGCACGCCGTTCTCGGCGAACACCGAGCCTGGCTGCGTCGTCAGGCTCTTGCCGTTCGCCAGGAGGGCGGGCGCGTAGCCGTGGAAGGACACGATGGAGACCTTGAGCGGGTTGCTCTCGGACCCCAGCGGACCGGATCCGCTCGATCCGCCGAGACCCAGGATCCCGCCGCTGGGCGCCGCTCCCTCTCCGTCCGGGGAGCCGAGGATGAGGTCCTTGACCCCGATGAACCAGGCCGCTGCGCAGAAGACAGACAGGATGGTGATTGCCAGAAGCGCTTTCGACAGGGCGGTGAGCTTCACGTTGGGACTCCATTGGGAGGGGCAGGGGGCCCGAAAGCCTGGATGAGGGTGTGCAGACGCCTGATCTCTGTGTCGAACCGCGCGCATTTTCGGTCCGCCGCGTCGCGTGCCTGCTGCAGCGAGACCTCCGCGGAAGCCTTCCTGTCTTCTGCTGCCGCGATTTCGGATGCCAGAAGGCTCTCCATCTCCGCGATCTGCTCGCGCAGGGCGGCGACGTTGTCGCGAATGGTGCTGCTGGCGTGCTCGGCGTACGCGTCCTGCGCTTCGAGGTCCGCACGAGCAGTGGCCTCGGTCTGTCGAACCTGCTCGGCGACGTGTTCCTTGGCGTTGCGCAGTGCACGCACCTTGTTGTGGGCGTCCAGGAGCACATCGTCGATGGTCCAGGTTGTGTCCGCTGCGTCCATCGCCCGCAGGGCCTGGTTCTGGACTGACTCGGGCATGCCCTTCAGTCCGCTCAGGAAGGCGAGGATCTCCTCCGCCGACTTGGGCGAGGGCGGCACCGCGCTGTAGAAATCGGACAGCGGCTGATCTTCGGCGATGAGGGCGGCACCAACGGCTGACGCTGACGCGGCGGGCTGCTCCGCAGCGACCTCCGGCGGCCGAGGGGCCGGTGTGTCTTCCGCGAGATCAGCGGTGAGGCTCTGGGTCTGGGCCCGCAGAGCCGCCAGGGCCGCCTCGGTGTCGGCGGTCGGGGCCGGATCACTCGACTGCTCAACGAACATGGCGACGAATCTGCTCCCCCAGCCGATCTTCTGCCGTGCCATTGTTGTGGTCTCCCGCGGCGGACAAGGTGTAATAACGCTCAGGTACCCTCCC
>CAYXGP010000202.1:0-15598 GCA_964464515.1 uncultured Enterobacterales bacterium | reverse complement strand
ACATCAACCGCAAGTGGCGGGGGCTCGGCATCGGGATCGAGAACGGGCAGTGGGGAAGCGAGTTCACCCAGGGGGCGCGGTTCGATGTCCCCTTCGGCAAGAAGGTCGGTCAGTTCTGGGGGATGCGGCTGCGGTTCCAGGCGGCCTACCCGGCCAGCGCCACCGAACCCGATGGCGCCGACGTGTTGCTGCGGCCAGGGCTCGAGCTGTTCGGGCGCGGACCGGTGATGCTCGGGATCCTGCGGGTGTACGGCGGCGGCGGGGTGCACGCCGGCAGCCTGGTCACGGCAGACGGCGAGTGGCGCTTCAGCGGCGGCGGCCACTACGGGATGGAGGCGCTGCTCAGCGACCGTATGTCGATGAGCTTCGAGGTCGGCGGGCAGGGGCCCACCGTGGAGTCGGCGGTCGACGCTGGGACGAGCGTGATGGCCGGGCTGACGTACTATCTTGGTGATCTCTGATCGGGGTCTCGGAGTCTTCATTTCGGGTCGATGATGCCGTGTGTGGTCTCTCAGCGGCGGAGATGAAGGATCGCTACCAGCTCGCACCAAGGAAGACATAGACGGCGCCAGCGCCGGCGTCTCCTTCGTCATCTCCAGATGCACCGACGAGGATGTCGTCCAGTCCATCGCCGTCCAGATCGCCAGCGCTGGATGCCTTCCTGCCTGCTGCATCGTCGTCATCATCGCTCGCCAGGCGCGCGTCGGCTTCCGGCAGGGAGTGGGTGCCCGAGAGGGGACCGAGCAGCACATGTGCACGACTCGTGTACTCGTAGTCAAAGTTCTCATACGCAACTCCCACGAGGACATCTGGTGTTCCATCACCATTCACATCGCCCGCTCCGGCTACGCGGTAGTAGGACAACTCAAAGTCAGTTCCTCCAGAGATGCTGACGTTGGATTCGGAGAGGGAGTGGCTCCCGGAGACGGGGCCATGCACGATGTGTGCTGCGTAATCAGTGTCGTCATTGTAGTCTGCCAACCATGTCCCCACCAATATATCATCCAAGCCGTCCCCGTTCATGTCGCCGAGTTGGGAGAGGCTGTATCCAGCGGCTGTGTGCTCTGAGACACCTGAGAGTACGGCATCGACAGATGAGAGAGCCTGCGTTCCTGTGACCGGCCCGAGAGCCACGTAGACGCACCCTGTGTACCCTCCCTCTGGGGTGTAGAATGGAGCACCAACGAGCACATCGTCCATCCCATCACCATTCGTGTCGCCCACAATGGAGACCGAGTGACCCGCGGAGCTGTAGTAGCCTTCTCCTGTCAGCTTGGCGTCTGCAGACGAGAGCTCATGCTCTCCTGTGGCCGGGCCCAAGAGGAGATAGGCTGCCCCTGAATGATCGCCTCCTGAGTTCTCTTGTGGCGCTCCCACCAAGACATCTGCGACGCCGTCTCCGTTGACGTCTCCTCCCCCGTGTACAGCCGCTCCAGCCCAATCGCTGGGCTGCTCTCCAGAATACGCAGCGTCAGCGATCGAGAGAGATGATTCGCCCGTGACCGGACCATGGACAAGGTAGGCGATCCCCGATGCGGAGTCGTCTGCGCCGGAACCGGGGGCTCCAATGAGGATGTCATCGAATCCGTCATCATCGATGTCTCCCGTACCTGACACTGCATACCCGGCTTCAAGCCAGTCAGACTCCCCCCCCCACCTGGAGGCAGCGCTCGAGAGCGAAGAAGATCCCGATGGAACACCGAGCACCACATACACAGCTCCTGCGAAATACCCGGCGGAGCTCTCCGCGTAGGCACCGATCAAGATGTCGTCGAGACCATCTCCGTTCATGTCTCCTGCGCTTGCGATGGCCTCTCCAACTCCGCTATTGGTGCTGTCTCCCGTCAGTTTGGCGTCAGCGGTGGTGATGTCAAGCAGATCCACCTCTCCATCGCAGTCGTTATCCACCCCGTCCAGCCCGCTCTCGTCTGCTGAAGGGTTCACCTCAGCATCGTCGTCATCGCAGTCCGTGCCGCCGTGAGCATCGCTGTCGAAACCATCGCCATCGGCGTCATCGTCCCCAGCGCTGTCGCAGTTCGAGTCTACGCCGTCGTACCAGGTCTCGTCTACCCCCGGGCTGAAGGCAGGATCGGAATCATCGCAGTCTGTGCCGCCGTAGGTGTCCGACGAGTAGCCGTCTGAGTCTGCGTCGAAGTCATCATCTCCCCCGCAGTCCCCGTCCAGCCCGTCGTACCAGACCTCGACGTTCTCGGGGAACGCTTCTGGCTCCGTGTCGTCACAGTCTGATGCATCCTCGACGTACCCCGGCGGCAGCTCGCAGGCTCGGGTGCTCTCCGAGGGATCTCCGTACCCATCCCCGTCGCTGTCCGCGTACCAGATCGAGGCGGTGCTCAGGTCCAGATCGGTGTCAGCGTCATCGATCGCGTCGTCACAGTCGTTGTCTCGAGCTGCGCCGAAGAGATCGCAGATCTCTGTGGCGTCGGGGTTGACTTCGGCGTCGGTGTCGTCGCAATCTCCCGGATCTGCGCTGTAGCCGCTCGGGGACTCGCAGGAGAGGGTAGAGACTTCGGTATCTCCAAAGCCATCGCTGTCGGCGTCCGCATACCAGGTGGCGGCGGTCCCGGTGTCCAATCCCGCATCATCATCATCGATCTGTTGATTGCAGTCGTTGTCAACATCATCGCAGACCTCCGTGGCGCTGGGATGGATGGCGGTCTCACTATCTGCGCAGTCCGTATCATCCGCGACATAGCCAGCCGGCGGGTCGCAGGCGGACAAGCTGGTGTCCGCATCCCCGAAGCCATCGGAGTCCGAGTCGGCATAGAACTCCGAGTAGGTCGAGGCGTCCACGGATGAGTCCGCGTCGTCGATGGTCCCATCACAGTCCTCGTCTATTCCCTCGTCGTCACAGCGCTCCGCTCCGGCGGGATTGATCGTGGCATCGTCATCTTCACAGTCGGTGCTATCGGATACATGCCCCGGCGGCTGGTCGCAGGCCAGAGTCAGCTGCTCCGGGTCGCCGAATCCGTCCTCATCGTGATCGGCATACCATGCCGAGTAGGTGGCTTGATCGATGTTTGAGTCTGCGTCGTCTGCAGCTCCATCGCAGTCCTCATCGCTGTCATCGGAGTCGCAGACCTCGGTCGCCCCGGGGTGGATCTCAGCGGATGAGTCGTCGCAGTCCCCGATGACGGTGCTGTATCCGGACGGCTCTGTACACGCTGCGATGGTTGCGCTGGCAATGCCGTACCCATCTCCATCGGCGTCGATGTAGAACACCGACCCCGTCGATGTATCGACGTCAGGGTCGGTGTCATCCAGCAGGCCATCGCAGTCGTCATCGATGTTGTTGCACACCTCCAGCGCTGCGGGGTTTCGGGCCGGGTCGTCGTCTGCGCAGTCATCCTCGTCGAGGACGTGTCCGGAAGGGGGCTGGCACGCATCTACCGTGCTGTCCTCATCGCCAAAGCCATCGGCGTCGGCGTCGGCGTAGTATGTCGTGAGTGAGTCTCGATCGACGGAATCATCGGCGTCATTGACAAGGTCATCGCAGTCCTCGTCTACAGCGAGATCGTCGCAGATCTCTGTGGCGTCGGGATGAATCAGTGGATCGGAGTCATCACAGTCGCTGGAGTCAGCCACGAATCCGGCGGGGGCGGCGCAGGCCTCCTGGGTGCGCTCAGCATCACCGAATGCGTCCCCATCGGCGTCTTCGTACCACGTCTGGTGGTCGTCCTCGTCTATGGTGCCATCACAGTCATTGTCTGCTGCGTCGCAAATCTCCGCCGCTCCCGGGTACGCATTTGCGTTGGAGTCATCACAGTCACCTTCGGACGGGGAGAAGCCGTCGTGATCAGAGTCAACTGTAGCTGTGTCCGAGGGGACATCGGTGTGGGGTTCGCCTGAATCCACTCCTGATGGGGAGACACAAGAAACTGCAGTGACCAGTAGGATGAGTCCCATGGAGATCGCATGCGATTCCATTACATCTCCGTGCCATCGTTTCGTGGACCAGCTCTTGCTGTTTTGGTGCGAGTGGTCCTGCTTATCGCCATCAACCCGAGCGCCAACACCACCAACACAAGCAGCGGCCAGCGCGTCGGCTGGTTCCACTCCGCGCGGAGTCGTGCCCGCTCCTCACCGTCGATTCCAATGTAGCGCCAGTACTGGTGGCTCACCTCTGTGTACTTGAAGCCCTGGAGCCAGGAGTGCTGGAGGTTGGGTCGGATGCGGTGGACGCGGGTGACCCAGGGCACCTCGTCGGCGACGATCCGGGCCATCTCGGCGTACATCTCCGAGCGCTCGGGGCCGTCCGGCAGCACGCTGGTCTGCTCGAACAGCTCGTCGAAGCGCGGGTTGACGAAGTTGGCTCGGTTGCTGCCCGGGGCCTTGTTGGGGCCGTACAGGAGCTGGAGGATGTTCTGGGCGTCGGGGTAGTCGAGGCTCCAGGCGAGCCCGGCGATCTGGAAGGCGCCGGTGCGCATCTTGCCCGTGAGCTGCGGGAACGTGTTGACGATGACGTCCACCTCGATCCCGAGTCGGCGCATCTCGTCGGTGAAACGGGCGGCGAAGTGCCGCTGCGTGACGCCGGTGCCCGAGCTGTCGAATCGCAGCCGCAGCGCGCGGCCGGTCTCGGGATCGATCCCACCGGGGTAGCCGGCCCGGGCCAGATGTTCGCGTGCCCGCTCGACCTGCGAGTGGCCGTCGTCAGACTGGTAGGGGTGGTAGTTCGGGTCGTGACCGCCGATACCGGGCGGGATGAGGCTGCGGGCCAGCGTGGCCTGCCCGCCGTACAGGTTGTCGATCGTCCACCGGTGATCGAACGCCAGGGCGATGGCCCGCCGCACGTCCACGTTGGACATCAGCGGATCGAGCGTGTTCATGCAGGTGTAGACCGTGCCCAGCTCGGCCCAGCTCAGCAGGCGGACCCCCCGCTCCAGCATCTCGGGGGTGGGCTTCGTGCCGATGAGCGCCTCGGCGACGTTGTCCTTGGGTGGGTTGAGGAAGTCGGCGTGGCCGTTCTTGAAGTACAACCAGCGTGGCTGGTCTTCGAGGATGAACCGGGCCTCGATGCCATCGACCAGCGGGATGCGCTCGCCGGCCCGCGCCAGCACTCCGGCCGCCTCGTCGTCCTCCCAGCCGGAGTAGCGCTCCTCGGGCCGGGCGCGGGGGTCGGGGACGCGCTGCTCGCGGAAGTCGGGGTTCTTCTCCAGCACCAGCCGGTAGACCGGGTTGAACTCGGCGACGGTGAACGGGCCCGTGCCGACCGGGTGGTTACGGAAGCCGTCACCATAGAAGGTCACGGCCTCGTGGGGGTAGACCCCGAGCTGGGGCATCGCCATCACCCACAGAAACTGCGGATACGGCGCAGAGAGGTGCAACCGAAGGGTGCGGTCGTCCACCACCTCGACGCCGGGGATGGGGCGATCGAGGCCCCACAGGTCATCTACCTCGCGACCGGCGGTCAGCTCTGCGGAGATGTCTCGGGAGAGCTGATCGCGCCAGGCGTCCAGTCCGCGGATGCGCCCCTTGAGCAGCCACCACCCCTTGGCGTGGGTGCGCGGGTGGGCGAAGCGGGCCAGGGCGTAGCGGAAATCCGCCGCGGTGGCCGCCCGACCCCGTCCGTCCGGAAAGCAGGGGTCGTCTGAGAAGGTGACGTCGTCGCGCAGCCGGAACGTGTAGGTGAGGCCGTCTTCGCTGATCTCCGGGAGCCCCTCGGCGACGCCGCCCATGAGCTGGTAGGGGCGGGCGTAGGGGTGGACCTGGAGGAGCCCCTCGTAGAACTGCGCGGCCAGCGTTCCGGCGATGAGGTCGCCGAGGTGTGGAGGATCGAACGTCTTGGGCAGGCTGCGCATCGCCACGTGGGCGCGAACGCCCTCCTCGCCCGGGTACGGATCCGGGTTGCAGGCGAGGAGCAGGAGGGGGGCCAGGGACAGCAGCAGGCGCATCGCACCTTCCGTAGCGCGCCGCGGCCGCCCTGGAGTCAGCGGAGGTCGGCGAAAGCGGCCAGCTCCCGAAGCAGCGTCTGCCAATTCAGCGCCAGGACGCTGTTGTGATCGCCGCGCGGCAGCCGCACCAGGCGCCCGCCCGACCAGGCCGCCAGCCGCTCGGCATGCGAGAAGTCCACCAGATGATCGCGCGCGGCGTGGAGAATGAGGGTCGGGGCGTCCGATAGGGCGAGCTTCTCGCGGTGATCGAGGTGCCGCTGTGCGGCCGCGGCGAGCGCAGGGCCGTCCATCAGGTCTCCGGCGTAGAGCATCAGCCGCTCGAGGGGATCGGCGATCCCGCTCTCGATGATCAGCCCGGCCAGATCGCGGGTGCTGGCCAGGTGGATGGCCGGCAGCGAGCCGACGGAGCGCCCGTAGACGAAGGGCCGCCCGCCGACGGCGTCCGCGATCACCTCGGCGTCGGTCAGCAGCCGCGCGATGGTGGGGCGCCCCGAGGAGCCGCCGTAGCCGCGGTACTCGGCGAGGACGACGTCGAAGCCGAGGCGAACCCAGGCCGGCGCGAGATCGCCCAGGTAGTCGGCGACCACCTCTCCGTTGCCGTGGAAGTGGAGCAGCGTGGGGTGCCCCTGCCGCGGGGGCGAGCGCCAGCAGTGCAGCTCCGCTCCCGGTACTTCGACCACGAAGGGATCGGCGAGGGGAGCCGGTCGGGGGAACAGGTAGCGGGCGGCGAGGCGCGGATCGTCGAGGTGGGGGTCGAGCATCTGCTTCACCGCGCGAGGCTCTCGCAGCCGGACGCCGTGCAGGAGAACGAGGCGTCGTCGCCGAACAGGAACTCCGCCTTCGCATCGGCGGCGTAGACGTCGTAGCTCTTGTTGTCGCTGTCACCGTTCCAGTCGCAGCTCTCGGAGATGAGGGTGCCGTCTTCGATGTAGGCGCCGGCCCCGTTTCCCCAGACGCCGCGGGGGTCGGCGCGCTTCTCGTCGCAGGTGAAGGTCACCGTCCCGTCGCCGCTCGACCGGCTCATGTGGACCGCGGCGTCGTTGTCGTGGATGGCGACGTCGCTGAGCGTGACCACGCGGTCCTCGGTCATCTCGACCACCAGGACCGTGCCGGTGTTGCCGGCGATCTCCGAGTCGCTCACGCTCAGCACCACCCCGCTCCAGTCGACGTTGAGCACCCCGCCGTCGTTGCCCTGGATGAGCGTGTCGGAGATGGCGACGTCGCCGGCCCAGAAGTGGAGCGCGCCGGTGCCGTCTGTGGTGGTGTTGCCTGTGATGGTGCAGCCGGAGATGGTCAGCGAGTCGGAGGCGAGGGCGACCGCGGCGCCATTCGAGGCGGTGTTCTCCGCTATGATGCAGTCGGTGAGGGTGAGGTCGACGCTGGCGTCGGCTGCTACCGCGCCGCCTCTCCCAACCTGGATGTAGGTGCCGCTGGCCGCGGCGACGTCAGCGTTGCCGCCGGTGAGGGTCACGCCGCTGATCGTCAGCTCTACGCTCTGGGCGTACATCACCCGCTCGCTGCCCGCAGCGTCGATGACGACCTGCTGCTCTGCGCCGCCGTGGCCTTCGACGGCGACGGCGCCGGTGACGCTGATCGCGGAGAGCGAGCTGAACCAGGTTCCGGGGCAGAGTCGCAGGGTGCCCGCCTCGGTGAAGGCCCAGGGCAGCGGGCTGCTCTTCGTGGCAGCAGAGAAGTCATCCGTGAGATCGCTGACGATGCCGCCCGCGCTCACGAAGGTGACCTGGCCGCTGGTGTCTGTGACCAGATCGTCGTCGTCGTTGCAGTCGCCGCCGATATCGACCCAGGTGTGCTCTTTGTCGGGCGCTTCGCACTGAGTCGCGGCGGTGGTGTCGTCTCCCAGGCCATCTCCATCGGCGTCGGCGTACCAGGTGGGTGCGTCTACGGCGTCCTCGTCGATCTCATCATCGCAGTCGTCGTCATCGAGGTTGCAGAGCTCGTCGGCGTCGGGGTGGACCGCGGCGTTGGCGTCGTCGCAGTCCCCGTCGCCGGAGCTGTAGCCGTCGCCGTCTTCGTCGATGTCATCGGCGGTGGTCGCGCCGCTGGTGCCGCCCGTCGTCGTGCTGGCGGTCGTGGAGGTGCCCGTCGAGGTGGATGTGCCGGTGGTCGCCGTGGAGGAGCCGCTCGCGGAGGTGTCGAACCCTGGGGAATCCGGGAAGCAGGCCGAACAGAGCAGGACGAGCGACATGACGAGTCGGTTCATGGGTGTTCCTATGATGTCACTGGTTCGACGCGGTTGTTCTCGCATAGCCCCTCGGCAACGTGCCTGGATCAGCCAGTGGGGATCGCATACGGCGGTGCAGATGATGGGCCTCCTGACCACTGCATGGATCTCGGGCGTGGCCGGGGCGCAGGAGCCCCCTGCCACGGAGCCCCCTGCCACGGAGTCTCCTGTCATGGAGTCTCCTGTCATGGAGCCCCCTGCGATCTGGCCGCTCAGCTGGATGGCCGACGAGGCAGAGCTGACCCTGCCGCCGTCCAGCCGCAGCGAGGCGGAGGGCCCCATCGAGATCGCCGGGCCCTGGCGCTTGATCGCCACGGTGAACGGCGTGCGGACCTGGGAGGCGCCCTCGCCGGTGCGCACGCGCACGCTGTTCTTCAACCGACCGCCGGACGACATGGCCCTGCTCGGCCGCGCCGCCGGGGCGGAATGGGCGCAGGCGCGGGAGGTCCGCCACAAGGGCGGCATGGACCACGCCGATCAGCCCCACACCTGGACCTTCACGGCGGACGCCGTGCACCTGCGGCTGCCGATCGAGGACGGGCCGCCGCAGCGCGGGGCCTTCGCCGTTCGGTACACGCGCGCGCTGGAGCGCGAGGCGTCCTTCAACCTGGAGCACAGCGGGCTCTCTCCGGAGCGGTTCGCGTTCCGGAGCGTGCAGGTCGACGCCACTACCCGCCGGGGGCTCTTCCTGCCCGCGCCGGCCTCTGCGCGGTTCACCCTCACCCCGTCGCCGGGCGCGGTCCTCGACCTCGACGCGATGGTGGTCCCGCCGGAGGCCGAGCATCCTGGCGGGCCGTCCGACGGCGCAGATCTGGTGGTGCGCGTGGACGGCGAGGAGATCGCGCGCCTGCCGCTGGAGGTCGCCCGCTCAGAGCTGCGGCGGCTGTCGCTCGACGCGTGGGCCGATCGCGAGATCGCGCTGGAGCTCGCCAGCGAGCCGGGCGGCAGCGAGCACCTGGACTATGTGTTCGTCGCCGATCCCGTCGTGTTCACCCCGCAGGACGATCCACCGCGGGTGCTGATGGTCTTCATCGACACCCTGCGCGTCGATCACCTCTCGCTGTACGAGTACCCCCGACAGACCACCCCCCTGCTGGATGACTGGGCCGACGACGCGGCGGTGTTTACGCAGGCCCGCTCAGTCAGCCCGTGGACGCTCCCCGCGGCCCGCGCGATGCTCCTGGGGCGCCAACCCGAGGCGTGGCGGCAGCAGCCAGCGCTGCACGATCAGCTCGGCGCGGCCGGCTGGGCGACCACCTACCTGGCCGGCAACGTCTACCTGTCGAGCAACTTCGAGATGGCGGAGGGGTGGGGCACCCACCGGTGCGTCAATTGGCCGCAGGCCAGCGTGCAGGTCGATCGCGGGCTGGAGCAGCTGGACACCTACAGCGATCGACCGCTGCTGATGGTGCTGCACTTCATGGACATGCACCTGCCGTACACCGAGCCGCTCACCTACCGGGGAGTGTTCGCCGGCGACCGACCGGAGGGGCTCCAGCGCGACAACTTCCTGCGTGGCGAGGTGCTGCGAGCGAACCTCGACGACGCTGGCCGGCAGTATGTGCTCGATCGGTACGACAACAACCTGCGGTACATCGACGATCAGCTCCACCGCATCCTGGGCGCGCTCGGTCCCGACGACACCGTGGTGGTGCTCGCCGACCACGGCGAGGAGTTCTGGGATCACGACGGCTTTGAGCACGGACACACCATCCACGAGGAGCTGGTGCGCATCCCGCTGGTGGTCCGGGGCCGGGGAGTCACGCCCGGTCGGTACGACGCGCCGGTCAGCCTGCTGGATGTTCCGCCCACCATCCTGCGGTCCCTGGGGCTGCCCGAGCCCGAGACCGACGGTCTTGCCCTCCAGGAGCTCACCGACGGGACGGCGGGCGAGGATCGCGCGCTGGCGTTCGGGCGGCCGCTGTATGGGCACCGGCGCTGGGGCGTGGCGGCGGACGGGCAGAAGTACATGACCTCCGAGGGCGCCGAGCATCTGTACGATCTGTCGGCAGATCCGGGAGAGCGCGCGGATCTGCTGCTGCGCGGGAAGCGTCCGGAGCCCTGGCGCGCGCGGCTCTCCGAGGCGCTGGGCCGTCCCGTCGCGCTCGGCTTCCGGCTCATCCCCACCACCTCGAAGGCCAGGAGCGATCTGATGGTCGAGCTGACGGTCCCCGGCGGGGTGGAGCGGATCGTCATCGGAGAGGACCCGCTACAGAAGAGCAGCGCGAGCGCGGAGATCGACGGCGAGGTCGCGCGGATCACCTGGAAGGGCGGGATGCGGGGCACGCGGGAGGTCTTCGTGATCCCACAGGTCCCCGCCGCAGAGGTCGCCTCGGAGGTCTCCATGCGGGCGAAGTCCGGCAGCGCCGAGATGACCGTGGGCACTGGGGGACGCACCGGCATCGTCAAGCCGCCGCGGGGCCGGGGCGGGCGTCTGACCAAGGCGCGGATCGGCGGGCGCACCGTCAGCCTGACCTGGGGGGTGGTGCCGATCCCACCCGAGGGTGGCCGAGGGGTCGAGGGGTTCGACGAGGAGATGCGGGGAGAGCTGGAGGCGCTGGGGTACTTCGAAGATTGAAGGGGTGAGCCGGGAGGCTTGAACCGCAAACAGTATTAGAGCCCGGGCATGCCCAACTGGCGACTCATCGGCCCGCAGATCCCGAGCCCCGTCTGGTTCAGTCATCTGCTTCGCGCGCGCGGGTTCGGCGGGGAAGACGTGGGGATCCTCTGGTCGCGTGCCACCACGGCCGACTGGGACGATCTGGACGCCAGCGGCGATCCCGAGCGCCGCACGCTGCTGCTGATTCACGGCACCGGTCTGCGCACGCGGCCCGGCTTCGTAGGCTTCACGCAGGCGGAGTACGAGCGACTCAGCGCGCGCTACGGCGGGCGCGTCCTGGCCTGGGAGCACCGGTCCTTCGCGCACCACCTCGATCGCAACAGCGCCGAGCTGGCGCGGGCCCTGGAGCGCGGTCGGGTACCGCTCGAATTGGACGTCATCGGCCTGTCACGGGGCGGGCTGGTCACCCGGATGCTGGTCGAGGGCTGGGCCCCCCTGCGCGACGACATCCGCATCCGAAATCTCATCTTCGTGGGCACCCCCAACGACGGCACCCCCAGCGCTCGACGCGACAGCACCGGCGCGGGCGCTAAGCAGATGCGCGCGTGGCGTCGCGACGTCCGACGCCTGGCCCTGGTCAACAAGCGCGATCGCCCCGTAGATGTCTACGACGACCCCTTCGTGATCGACGGCTTCGAGGCCAGCAGCCGTGTCTGTCAGACCTGGCCGATGCTCTACGGCTCGCAGGATCAGGTCCCGGCGAGTCCGTTCCTCCAGAAGCTCAACGGCTTTCACGGTCCGGCGCCCCATCGCCCCCTTGAGACGACCTACTTCGGGCTGGCCTCGGTCTTCAACTTCGAGCACGGCGCGCCCAACGCGACGCTCCTGCCGCGGTGGAGGCGCGCGGACGTCTGCGCGTGGGCGCTGCCTGGTGTTCCCAACGATCTGGTCGTTCCCACGGCCAGCGTCTATGGCCCGCAGCAGGGCGATCACGCCTGCGGCCGCTTTCCGTTGTCTCGCGAGCGTCTCATGGTGCTCCGGCCCAGCTCCAATACGACGCACGTCGGTCTGCTCAGGGTGCGGGCGGTGCGCCGGCGGGTGCTGACGTGGCTTCAGGTCGACTCAGCGCTTCCGGGTTCTGTCAGAGCACCAACATAGAGTCTTCGTCGATCATGAAGGCGTCGAACTCCTCCAGCGTGCGCCAGGGAAGCGCCGCGCCCAGCCCCGTGGAGACCTGGGCCAGCCCTTCCACGCAGCCCGCCGCGTCGCCCCGGGTGAGTCCGGCCTCGAAGCGGGTCATCGCGGGGAGAAGCTGCTGCGTGAACTGCACATCGTGGGCCCGCGCCAGCGCGTCTATCTGTCTGTGGAGTTCTTCCATTCGCCGGATCGCCAGCAGGCAGTCGGCCTCGATCTCCAGCCGTCTGTCGCGGGCCTGGGCGGCGATGTTGCCCGCGCCCACCCCCAGCACGCCCGCCTGGACCATGATCGCGGCGGCGAGGTAGCCGGCGAGGCTGCCCACCAGCGCGCCGGCCACCGGAACCGGGATCAGCATCTGACCCGCCAACCCGCAGTAGAACATCGAGACGCTTCGCAGCACTACGCCGCCTGTCTCATCGCGCAGCTCGGTGGCGTCGATGTCGCCGCGGGCGTAGCGCCAGGTGGCGTGTCCGGCTTCGAAGATCGTGTTGGCGATGGCTACGGGCGCCGCCGAGCGCGACAGGGTGTCCCAGCCGGCCTCACGCGCGGTGATGACGATCGCCCTGGCCCCGGCGCTGACCGTCCCGCCCCGGACCGCCGCGGCGGTGGTCCCGCGGATCGTCCGCACGACGGCGTCGGTGGCTGAGAGGTCGCCGCTGCGGACGCCCCAGGCCGACGAGAGCGCCGAGAACGCCCCGCCCAGCCCGCCGGCCACCCCCGCGCCGAGCGCTCCGGCGTGGCCCAGCTCGGTGAGCGCGGCCGATCCGCGATGGCTGAGCGCGACCAGCTCGGGGAAGCGTGCCGCGAACTCCGCCTCGGCGCGCGTGGTGCCGCCGCTGCCCAGATCGCCCACTCGCAGCCGCCCCGTGAGCGCGTCCTGCAGGCGCGTGTAGGCGTCCCTCTTCAGCCCTTCGCCTGGCATCTTCTCCAGCCGCCGTCGCAGCAGATCTGCGATCAGCCCTTCCTTGTCGGAGGGCACCAGGGCGTCCATCCCGGCGTACTTTTCGTGCGTGAGGCTGCGGATCGACGTGGTCGCGGCCTTGTTGGACTTGGCCTGCACCGCCCGGATGAACTCGCCCCCCCGCTCCAGGATGATGTCGGCGGCGTTGTGGGGATCTGTGAAGTGCGTGGCGGTGGCGCGCAGATCGGAGCCCGCCGCGGCCGCGGCGCGGTTGAATTTCAGCACCTCCAGGAACTCGAACGCCCGGCCCTGTGTGTGGTCGATGCTGCAATTGGCGTACTGCTGACACACGCGCTGGAGCTGCGCGGAGTCGGAGAACACACCTGACGTCGCCTGCGCCAGATCGCGGGTGCCGGCCTCTGCGAAGAAGTGGCCCAGGATACCGGCCGCGCCGGTCTCTGGGCGCCCCATCATCCCTGAATCAACCCTGGACCCAGCGTCTCGGGATTCAGGCATCTCGGGACTCAGGCATCTCGGGACTCAGGCATCTCGGGACTCAGGCATCCGTGAGCAGTCCGCGGGCGGTGTCCAGGGCCGCGGCGGAGTCGTCGGTGACGTAGCCCTCCCCGTCGAAGATGGGCGCGTCGAGGATACTCTTCACCGTCTTGGCGGCTGCGGCGGACACCCACACCCGCTCGCGATCGGCGCGGTCGAGCCGGCGGTAGTCGGTCTGGCGCGCCACCACGCCCTCCAGCCCCGCGAACAGCTCGCCCAGACGGGGCCGCAGGCGCATCAGGATCACATGCAGCAGCTTCGTGCGGTCGTCGATGGCCCGCGCCAGCGCGCGCGCTGCGTTCATCTCGGCGCTCAGGCGGCGGGCCTGCGCGAGGTCGGCGCGGGCGTCTTCGAGGGCCTTCCGGGCCCGGGCGTCCACCACCATCCCGCCCACCGCCAGCACCGGACCGGCGACGATGCCCCCCAGCACATAGGCGCCGCCCGCCATGCCCAGCCCGCCTGCGCTGAGCGCGCCGCCGCCGAACCATGCCAGCGTGGCGTTGGTGGCGGCGGCTCCCGACAGCCCGGCGATGGCCGTGCCCGTGGACGCCGACGCCAGCGCGCCCACGGCGCCGAACGAGACGAACCCCGCCGTGGCGCCCGCGGCTCCCCCGGCCAGCGTGGCCTTGAGGGCATCGACCGTGGAGAACGACAGCTCCCGCAGCTCTGCGCTGCTCGGTGGCTCAACGGGCACCTCGCCGCCCAGCGAGATGGGGCGCAGCTCGACGTGCTTGAGCTGGCGGAAGGCCGCGACGAAGCGCCGCAGCTCGTCGTCGAGGAGCTCGAATTTCAGGCGCCCGTACCGCTCCAGTCGCCTGGCGGTCTTCTCGCGCTGAGCCGACAAGCGGTTGGTGGCGTTCGTCACCAGCGCGCGCGCCTCGTCGGTGGTCTCGCCGGCCTCTCGGTAGTTCTTCCGGGCGTCGACGCCCTTCTTGAGCCCGAAGCCGCCAGCCACGGCGGCAGCGCCCAGGAGCAGGAAGGGCAGCGCCACGGCTCAGACCCGCCCTACGACCAGCTCGCGGGCCTCTTCGGCCAGCGCCAGCAGACGCTGGGAGAGCACCAGGCAGCGCGCGACGTAGACCCCGCCCAGGCCCAGGTGCGTCGCGACGGCGTTCACCAGATCGAGCTCGGCGGGGTGGAGGTCGTCATCGACCACCGCCAGCCCGATCAGCTCCAATACGAAGATGCGGCGCTCGTCGAGCGTGTCCAGGCAGTCCAGGCCCTGGAGCACCGCCTCGGTCGATTCGGCGGCCGCCGGGACGTCGGGCAGCCCCATCTCGCGGGAGGAGGCGGCGAACAGCGCCTCTTCGCGAGCGTCGAGCCGGCCGTCGAGGGCGATCAGCAGGCGCGCGGTGGCCGCGAAGTGGCGTCGGGCGGCGGGGGAGAGCTGGGCGAGAAACACCAGATCCCATAGCCCATTCGGGGCAGGGCCGATCCGGCTGCCCCGGAGCTGTTCATGTCGATCCTCCCCACGCTGATCTCCTCTGCGCTCCTCGTCGCCTGCGCGCCCCATACGCCCCCTACCGCTGCCCCCGCGGAGGCCCCCGTGACGTCCCCCCCGACCGAGAGTCCGCTGAACGCCGACGCCATCACCGGCGTGACCGATCCGATGCTCCAGCGCCTGCTGTCTGAACACTGGGACTGGACGATGGCGGAGAACCCGGTGTGGGCCACTCGCCTGGGTGATCGTCGCTTCGACGAGCGCGTCCCCGATCGCAGCCCGGGGGCCCAGGACGCCGCGCTGGCGAAGCTCGCCGAGCTGCTCGGCCGGGCGAAGGGCATCGATCCGTCGGGCCTGGACTCTGCCGATCGCAACACCCTGGAGCTGTTCACCGAGCACCTCGCGCGCTCCCTGGACACCGCGCAGTGCCGGTTCTGGACCTGGTCGCTGTCGGCGCGCCACAACCCCCTGGTCGAGTGGGGCGGACTTCCTGAGATGCACCCCCACGACACCCCAGAGGAGCTGGCCTCTCTGCGCATCCGCTACGGCGCCATCCCCGCTTCCATCGACACGGCGGCGTCCAACCTCGGTATCGGCGCCGCCGAGGGGCGCAGGGCCAACGCAGAGTCGGTGCGGCGGGTCATCGAGATGTTCGATCGTGAGCTGGCCCGTCCGGCGTCGGAGTGGCGTCTGTCCGCGCCGGACGACCCGGACATCCGCCGGCTGGTGGCCGAGGAGATCGCGCCGGCGCTGCAGCGTTACCGAGATGTCCTGGAGAGTGACATCCTACCCG
>CAYXGP010000201.1:0-15612 GCA_964464515.1 uncultured Enterobacterales bacterium | reverse complement strand
GACGCTGCTCCCGAGGTCTTCGATCTCATCGAGCTGCCAGGACTCACCCGCGCCCCAGCTCGAGCCCGTGTCGAAGTCCGCCACATACTGGGGGCTCTCGAACCACAGGCACCCCGGGAGGAGCATCGCCAGCGCCGCGAACCGCGCGGTGTCTCTGCCCCCGATCACAGCGTCCCCCCAATCACAGCGTCCCCCCAATCACAGCGTCCCCCCGACCACGAGGCCGCCCGGGGCGAGCGCCACGGAGACCCTTCGCGTCTTCACCAGACGCGTCGTCCCCCACCCCATGAGGCCGGCGCCCACGACCGTGGCGGTCCACCCTGTGGTGTTCAGGGCCACCAGCCCGGTCCAGTGCGCGGTAGACCGCACGCCGCTCGTGCCGTTGTTGTAGGCGACGAGCGCCAGCGTGGTCCCGCCGCCCGCGACGAGCACGCCACTCCCCAGCATCCACCAGCCATCGCGCTGAAACATGGGCACCTTCTCGGGCTTCGGCGGCGGGGCGGTGTCGGCGTTGGGAGGCTCTTCGGTCTCCACCGGAGACTCCGCGACGGCCACCAGCGGCGGCTCGACAGGGGCCGCGAGCACCGCGTCCCAGGCGTCGGCGCCGTCGGCGTCGACGAAGGCCGAGCGCAGCGCCTCGCCCTGGCGGGCCTGGATCAGGTGGGGGCCGCGCAGCACCGTCAGGTACCGCACGAGTCGGCCGTCGAGGTAGACGTCGATCCCGGTGGGGGTGCGACCGCTCACGTCGTCGGCGATCTGCGGCGGCGTCCAGGATCGGACCTGATGGCCCTCTCCCACTACGCGATCCACCGCGGGATCCGCCCGCAGGGCGCTCTCCAGCGGCGACTGCCAGTCGCCCTTGGTCGAGTAGGCCAGGATCGAGAGCGTCACCAGGTAGTCGGCCCAGGTCTCTGCCGAGACGACGTCGTCCATGCAGGGCACGTCGACCGCGAGCGTCAGGCCCACGGCGTCGAACCGCTCCAGGTCCTCGCTGAACAGCGCGTCGCGACTCTCGGCGACCAGCTCCTGCAGGCGAGCGGCGTCGAGGGCCTCACAGTCCTCAGCGCTCGCCGGACCGGCCAGCGCGATCAACAACAGGGGACTCACGGGCCGGACACCTTGCAGTTCATCACCATCTTGCTGCACTTGACGGTGGTGGTCGCGCCAGCGGCGATGGTCGCGCTGCCGCTCTGGGACCAGCCGCCGCCGAAGTCAGCCCACACCTCGTAGGAGCCGGCGGGGATCGAACCCGCGGCGTAGGCCGCGCCTCCTGCGCGAAGCTGCACCCCCGCCCCGCCTCCCACAGCCAGGGTCCCGCTCGCGGTCTGATCGGCGGCGTCATCCCCCAGGCCGGAGGGGGGCTCGGCAGACTCAGCGGTCGCAGACGCAGACCCGGCTGAAGCAGACGCAGACCCGGCTGAAGCAGACCCTGTAGAAGCAGCAGACTCACCCGCGGACGAAGCGCTCCGCGCAGAAGCCACCTGGGCCCGCTCAGTCGCTGCGGCGCCATCCGACGCAGGCCCCGAAGAGGCAGACTCGCCAGAAGCAGATCCGGCTGAAGCAGACCCGGCAGACGCAGAGCCGACAGACGAAGAGCCGACAGACGAAGAGCCGGCAGAAGCAGAGCCGGCAGACCCGGGCGTCGCAGACACAGCCGAAGGAGAAGACGCGGACGGCCCCGTGTCGGGACGCGTGACGAACCAGACCACGCCGCCGATCAAGGCGACAGCAGCCAGGACAGGCCACGGCGAGCGCCGAGCAGCGGTCGTGGTGGTCACCGGCGGGGCGCCGCCGAAGACGGTCACATCTGAAGCGACGGGCGCGGCGGCCTCCGCGGACTCATCCGGCGCCGCATCGACGTAGAACGTCGCGGACTCTCCAGACTCTCCGGACTCTCCAGACTCCAGAGTGGGACCATCGAGGCCAGGCTGGCTGTCCGCCAGGGAGTCGTCGAGCGAGGCGCGCGGCCGGAGGGTGCCCAGGGAGATCTCCGCGGCGGACTGATCAGACGTCAGGTTCCAGCCCGCCTCGGGGGTGCCAGCGGGGACCTCCGGGAGCGCGGGGAACATCTCGAGGAGAGCGGCCAGCATGGCGTCGGCAGAGGCGTAGCGATCTTCGGGCTCGTAGTTGGTGGCGGTCTTGATCACCTCGGCCAGGGCGGGCTCGACCGCCGCGTACATCCGCTCATGGCGACTGACGACGTAGAGGTCGAAGGGCTCCCGGCCGGTGGCGAGCAGGTAGAGGGTGGCGCCCACCGCGAAGATGTCGGAGCGGGCGTCGACCCGCTTGGCGTCGACACGCTGCTCGGGGGGCATGAAGGCCCACGTACCCATCACCGCGTTGGTCCGCGTCACCGAATGATCGACGACACGGGCGATGCCGAAGTCGGTGAGCTTCGCGGTGCCGTCAGCGGTCAGCAGGATGTTGTCGGGCTTGATGTCGCGGTGGATGACCCCCTGCTTGTGCGCATGCGCCAGGGCCCGAAGCACGCCGATCGTCACCGAGACGGCCGTGCGGGCTGCCATGCCACCCGCAGGCAGGTGATCGCTCAGCGAGCCGCCGGCCATCAGCTCCATGACGATGTAGGGCCGCCCGTCCTCGTTGCCCACGTCGGTCACGGTGACGATGTGCGGGTGGTGCAGGCGCGCCATCGTCTGCGCCTCGGACTCGAAGCGCTGGCGGATGCGCTTCTGGTCGCACAGGTTCTCGTTGAGCACCTTCACCGCGCGATCGACGCCCAGTCGGCTGTCATGAGCTCGATAGACCGTGGCCATTCCCCCCGCGCCCATCTGGGATCGGACGAGGTAGCGGCCTCCCCCGAGCGGCGGGGTGACGCCCTGGTCTGGTGGTGTGGCGTGGGACATCGGCCGAGCGGTCTACGGGCGAGGGCAGAGTACAGGCGGTGAGTATAGTCTGTCGCGCTGGTCGATGACCGAGCCGACACCCTGCCTTGACGCGCCGCAGCTACGCCGTCGCCCGCTTGACGACCACCGCTCCCGCCCCGCCGAGCAGCAGCACCACGAACCCGATGGTGAACCAGAGCGGAGGCTCATCGGAGGGCTCCTCCGGCGCGACCGCTTCCCAGTGCACCACCCAGGTCGCGGCGAGGACGCCAGCGGGCCGGTCTTCCGCCGCCCAGATCGCCGAGAAGACCAGGGGGTCGGTGGCCTCCAGCTCGTGCGAAGCGAACGTCCCCCCCCCGGACAGCCGCACCCGCCCCTCGATCAGCCGAAGCGCAGAGACGAGCGCGCCCAGCTTCTCCATCGCCGGCTCATCACAGGGCGTCTCGACGACCAGCCCCACGAGGTCCACCCCGGCATCCTGTGCGCTCTGCACCGCTGGCTGCAGGGACTCCGCAGAGCCGGCCACCGCGATCGCCGCCGCTCCCGGAGCCAGCGCGCCCAGCTCCGAGGGGTCGCCGCTCGGGCACCCCACCGGCACCACGCGAAGGTTGTCTCCGAACTCTCCGGAATTCTCAGCGCCGGCCACGTTCTCCAGGATGAATTGGGCCAGATCGATCCCGTCATCGGTCTCCACCTGCCACCGCCCCGCCTCCGTCTGTCGCAGGCCGAACGGCACCCCGTCGGCGTCCGCCACGAACAGCCGGGCATCGCCATCGATCCGCGCCAGTTCATCGATCAGGGTCGTGTCGAGCGCGGCGCTGGCGTCGAGCACCAGGTCCACCTCGCCCAGCGCCTTGACCAGCGCTCCGAAGCCGGCGTGGGCTGGAGAAGACTGCACAGTCAGCACAGTCAGCACAGTCAGTACCGGCAGCACAGTCAGCCTGAGCAGCCCCGAGCAGGATCGGCTCACGAACCGGCGGTCTGGTCGAGCCCGCGGAAGGTCTCCAGCCAGCCCCGGGCCTCCTCTCCCTCGAGGATCAGCGCGGGCGCCGCTGGCGACGGCACATAGTCGCTGTAGAGCACGGGCTGCGCCCCGACGAGATCGCTGCCGGGGACGTGGGCGATGTCGAGACGCACCAGGCTGGTTCCCGGCTCGCCCGCGGCGTCGGTCGCGAACGGCAGCCGGGTGATCTCCTCGAAGTCCCGCTGCGCGAACAGCACCAGGAGGCGGTCTGCGTCACAGTCGAAGCAACGAAAGCCGACCTGGACCGTGCCCCCCGCGTGCCGAATCTGACTGAAAAGGACGCCTTGAATACGCTGACAGCTCGGATGGACCGCCAGGGCGTCCTCGAGGGACTGGATGTCGCCCAACTCAGCCCCCCGCGAAGGTGTCGGTCGATCCCGCCGCCACCGCGGTACACCCGGTGATGGCGTCTCCTACCCGGCCGCAGCCCATCCCGTTGATGAACACCGTGGTGCTGCCGATGGTGATCGGAGCAGCGTGCGACGGGCACGGGATACCCGGCAGCAGGTGCGAGGTGTTGACGTCATTCTGGCGCGAGATCGGGATCCCATTGCAGAAGGTGTCGGGTGACCCGAGCTGGCGCACCATCCCGGAGCAATGGGAGACGTCGGCGTCGCCGATTCGTGTGACTGCTGGCATTGGTCCAACCTCCGTTGGTCTCGCGAGCGATCAGCTCACGGAGTTTTGCGGGCCAGGGATCCATGTCGTGATGGATCCAGTGGGAGTGGGAGAAGGGCCGACCGCCCCTCTCGAAGCTGAAGATGAAGGTGATGTCGTGGGTGGGGTCGGGGAGAAACTCGATGACGTTGTCGAAGCGCTCGGGGATGTCCTCGTAGCGTCGAAAGGTGCGCAGCTCCCGCCCGATGCGAACGGTGAATCGGTGCTCCGTGAAGATGTCGAACCCATATACCCCCTGAATCACCCACTTCTCCCCTCTCTGCACGACCTCGACATCGCCCGGGAGAAAGGGCTCGACTGAGACGAAGGCGTCGGCGGTGACCTCGACATGGATCGGCCGATGCTGCCACAGGCGATGGTCGGCGTCGTTGCGATCCATGGGTGCTCTCCGCTCGATCGAGTTCAAAGGATCTCAATTGAGATCGATGCGCGGGGCCACCAGGCCGATGTGGGTGTCGGAGGAGATGCGGAGATCGCCGTCGGCGTGGAGCGCCATGTTGCGGGGAGTAGACAGGATGACCGTGCCGTCGTGCTCGATCTGGAGGACCACCCCCGAGGCATGCTCGATGCGGATATCCGTCGTCTCGGACTTCACGGGGATCACCTCGAAGGTGCGGGCGGGGGGGCGGACCAGCCGAGCGAGTTTTCGGAGGATGCCCACGTGCTGCCTCGGGTCTGCGGTCGGGTGACATCTGGGATCCACCCACGGGGAGTTTATAACCCACCGCCTGCCGCGCCCTGTTGCCGAGAGACCTCATGACTCATGGGCACGCCAGCGCCTGCCGGCTCGATGGCACCAGGGACGCATAAGACCACACCCAATCCTGTATGCGGACAATCATCGACCGGCATCGCGGGGTGGGCCCGATTACGGATCGGGCTCCCGGAAGGAGTGTGAGATGGAACGTCGAAATCAGCAGAGAGAGCTCATCCTCGCCCCCAACGAGTACGCCTACGTTCTCGACACCACCAAGGGCCACATCAACGCCTACGTCGGTCCCAACAAGACCAGCCTGGCCCAGACCGACCAGATCGTCGCCTTCAACGAGAAGACCAAGCGGTTCGAGTCCATCCCCCTGCAGGACGCCGTCTGCCTGTTCGCGACGGCGCCGGCCAACTGGTACGTGGTCCTCAAGAACCCGGCCGGTGACGGTAAGCACCCCACACCCGGCATCGCCAACTCGCTCACCACCCTGCGGGTCGGGCGCAAGGTCATCATCCCGGGACCGGCCAGCTTCCCGCTGTGGCCCGGCCAGATGGCGAAGATCATCGAGGGTCACCGCCTGCGCTCGAACGAGTACCTGCTCGTACAGGTCTACGATGCCCAGGAGGCCATGCGGTCCTGGCGAGCGGTGCTGGGGCTGTCCGAGGGCGTGGAGCTCGAGGGCGGCGCCCCCACCTTTCAAATCGGCGAAAAGCTCGTCATCCGCGGCAGCGACGTGAAGTTCTACCTGCCGCCCTCCGGCGTCGAGGTCATCCCCGACCGCGGTGGCCACCACACCCGCAGGGCGGTCACCCTGGGGCGCCTCGAGTACTGCATCCTCATCGGAGAAGACGGCCGCAAGCGGTACATCCGCGGCGAGGCGGTGGTCTTCCCCAAACCGGGGCAGGTGTTCGTCCAGAAGAACGGCTCCCGCCGCTTCCAGGCGGTCGAGCTGTCCGATCTTTCGGGGCTGCACATCAAGGCCATCGCGCCCTACACCGACTCAGGCGGCGTCGAGCACCGCGAGGGCGCCGAGCTGTTCATCACCGGCGAGGGCGTGATCTACTTCCCGCGCCAGGAGCATGCGCTCATCAGCCACGGCGGCAAGGAGATCCATCGAGCCGTCGTCATCCCCGAGGGAGAGGGGCGGTATGTGCTCAACCGCCGCACGGGTGAGGTCTCGCTGCGGCGGGGGCCCTGCGTCTACCTGCCCGATCCACGCCAGGAGGTGCTCACCCGGCGGGTGCTGAGCGACCGCGAGTGTGCGCTGCTGTTCCCCGGCAACGAAGAGGCGCTAGCCTACAACCGCGGCCTGCGCTCCAAGGCGGTGCCCAAGGCGGTGTCCAAGGCGGCGCCCGCGCGCCGGGGTCGGTCCCGCTCGCGAGATCGCGCCGAGCGCGAGGCCGAGCCGCCCGAGCCGCCGCCGGCGGCGGGCTTCGATCGGCCCACGTCGTTCGAGGAGCCCATGTCGATGACCCTCGCCAACCGCTACGCCGGGGCGGTCCGGGTGGAGATCTGGTCGGGCTTCGCCGTCGAGATCATCAAGCGCTCCGGATCGCGGCGCGTAGCCAGCGGCCCCACCTCCATCCTGCTGGAGTACGACGAGATCCTGCAGCCGCTGTCGCTCTCCATGGGCACGCCCAAGTCCGAAGACAGGCTCCTGCACACGGTCTTCCTCCAGGTGAGCGGCAACAAGGTCTCCGACGAGATCGAGTTCCTGTCCGGAGACCTCGTGCGGGGTCGCCTCAAGCTGACCTACCGGGTCAACTTCGAGGGCGACGACCCCAGCCGCTGGTTCGCCGTCGACAACTACATCAAGCTGCTGTGCGACCGCGCTCGCTCGATGCTGAAGTCCCGGCTGCGGCGCGAGACCATCCGCTCCCTGCAGTCCGACATCACGGTCATCGTGCGCGATCTGTTGCTCGGCGCCAAACCGGAGTCCGGCAGCCGCAGGGGGCTGCTGTTCCCCGAGAACAACCTGCGGGTCTACGACGTCGACGTCCTCGACCTCTCTGTCGCCGACGAGGAGGTCCGCCAGATGCTGAGTCAGGCGCAGCTCGAGACGGTCCGGATGGCTATCGAGGTGGCGACGCGCAACGCAGAGCTCGACCGCGAGCAGCGCCTGCTGGAGATCACCCGCGCCACCGCCCGCGACAAGCACGCCACGGCCCTGCTCGATCAGCAGCTCACCAGCGAGCGCGCGGCGCACATCCACACCGCGCGTCTGCTCGCCCACGACCACGAGGCCGCGCTGGCGCAGCTCAAGGCCGAGCTGGCCCTGGCGACCTCGCAGCGCCACTACGCCGTCGCCGAGCAGGAGCGCGCCACCCGGCAGGCAAACGAGGAGGCCCGACTCTCGGTGCGGAAGGCGCAGCAGGAGCTGCAGCTCCAGCTGCTCCGCGCGCAGGTCGCGGCGGCGGTCGAGACGACGGGCGCCATCCAGCCCGGGCTCGTCGAGGCCCTCACGCGACTGGGAGACCAGGAGCTGCTGTCGTCGCTGTCCCAGAACTTCGGCGAGCTGGCGGCCGTGGAAGGACGCGGGCTGCTCAAGACCGCCCAGCGGTTCCTCGACTTCGTGCCCACCACGCTGATGCCCACCCTCAACGATACGGCCTCACCAGGTGAGCCCGACGCCGAATGAGGGGTATTGCAGCGCTGCTCCTCATCCTCCCGGCCTGTGATCGCGCGCCCCCCCCCTCTGGGACAACGTCAAGCACATCGACCACGTCAACCAGCACACCCACCACGACCTCTTCTGAGACCACCACATCGACAGGAGGAGGCCTCACCCGGCCGGCCAACCCTGGCTGCCACGCCCCGGAGCGCCCCGCCACAGATGCCTCGGTGGTCCTCACGCCGGTGTACCCGGCGCTGTCCATCTCCGCGCCCATCGCCCTGAGCCAGTCTCAGAACGACCCGGGGCGCTGGTACCTGGCCGAGCAGACCGGTCGGCTGGTGTCATGGAGCGTCGACGGCACAGGGGCCGACGCCACCACGGTGATCGACCTGAGCGGGGTGGTAACCACCGGCTACGAGCTGGGCCTGTTGGGGCTGGCCTTCCACCCCACCGACGCCGAGCAGGTGTTCCTGTCGTACAACACAGTCGAGGGCGGCGACATCCTGTCGCGGATTTCGCGCTTCGCGCTGGACGGCGCACCCGCGAGCGACGACCCGCAGATCGACCCGGCCTCCGAGGAGGTCATCTACGAGATCACCCAGCCGTACGACAACCACAACGGCGGGCAGATCGCCTTCGGCCCTGACGGCTACCTCTACATCTCCCTGGGCGACGGCGGCTCGGGGGGCGATCCCCTGGGCTCAGGGCAGGACCCGTCCACCCCGCTGGGAGCGATCCTGCGCATCGACCCGGACACCCCCGACGGATCGCAACCGTACAGCATCCCGGGAGACAACCCCTTCAAAGGCAGCTCGGAAGCCGAGGAGATCTACGCCTGGGGGCTGCGCAACCCCTGGCGGTTCACGTTCGACCCGGTCACCGGAGATCTGTGGGCCGGCGACGTGGGGCAGAGCTCCTGGGAGGAGGTCGATCGCATCGAGCGAGGCGGCAACTACGGCTGGAACCTCAAGGAGGGCACCCACTGCTACAGCGTTGACCCCTGCGACGTCGGCGGGCTGATCGATCCGGTCGTGGAGTACGAGAATACGAAGTACGCCTCGGTGGTGATGGGCCCGGTCTACCGGGGCAGCGCGATCCCCGGCCTGCAAGGTGCCCCCCTGTTTTCCGACTTCTTCGCCGGTAACATCTCGCACGTGGGCTGGGATACCATCACCGGAGAGGCGGAGATCGTCGATCTGCTCACCGGCACGGGCACCTACCCTGCGGCGTACGGCACCGACGCCGAGGGCGAGGTCTACCTCCTCGACTACTACGCGGAGCGGGTGCTGCGGCTCGATCCGGCCGAGGGCACCAGGGCCACCAGCACCTTCCCCCAGCTCCTCTCCGAGACCGGCTGCATGGACGAGACTGACCCCACCCAGCCCGGTCCGGGGCTCATCCCCTACGGGGTGCAGTCGCAGCTCTGGTCCGACGGCGCCCAGAAGGACCGCTGGTTCGCCCTGCCCGACGGCGCCACCATCTCGGTGTCCGAGGACGACTGGGAGCTGCCCGTCGGCTCGGTGGTGGTGAAGAACTTCCACGACCGAAACACCCTGGTCGAGACGCGCCTGCTGGTGCGCCACGACGATGGCGAGTGGGCCGGCTACAGCTACGCGTGGATCGACTCCTCCGACGCCACGTGGTCGCCGGCCGCGCAGACCGTGAGTCACGGCGAAGAGTCCTGGACCACCCCCTCCAGCGCCGACTGCCTGCAGTGCCACACATCGGCCACCGGCCGCAGCATCGGCCTGGAGACGGCCCAACTCAACGGCGACTACCCCTACCCGGACGGCCCCACGACGAACCAGCTCGACGCACTCAGCGAGATGGGGGTGTTCGACGCCCCGCTCACGAGCGGCGACACACCGGCAGGCGACCTCCCCAGCCTCGACCCGCTCGACGCCACAGACACAGCGGCCGCGGCGCGCAGCTACCTGCACTCCAACTGCGCGCACTGTCACCAGCCTGGAGGTCCGGGCCTGGGTGAGCTCGATCTGCGCTGGAGGGTCTCCCTGTCCGAGACCGGCGCCTGCGACACCCCGCCCACCGAGGGCGGCCTCGGCCTGTCCGACGCGCGCCTGATCGCCCCGGGCGCGCCGGAGCGCTCGGTGCTGCTCCAGCGGATGCTGTCTACCGACGCAAACCGGATGCCTCCCCTCGCCACCTCGAAGGTCCACGCCGAGGGCACCGCGCTGATCGAAGCCTGGATCACGGGCCTCGAAGTCTGTGAGTAGCGGACCTGTGAGCAGCGGGCCTTCGAGCGGCAGAGACGAGACCGGCGGCCCTGCTCCCCTGCCGAACCCCTACGACGATGTCCCGTACATCTCCCGTCCCCACGCCGACAGCCACCCCGATCACCTGGCAGCCCTCGCCGCCCTGATGGGGCTGGCCCCCGCGCCCGCCGCCCGCTGCCGGGTGCTGGAGCTGGGCTGCGCGCAGGGCGGAAACCTCGCGCCGCTGGCCGTCGCCTACCCGGGCTCGACCTTCATCGGATTGGACGGTTCCCAGGTGCAGATCGAGCAGGGACGGGAGCGCTGGGCCGCCACCCCCGGTCTCGAAAACCTGCACCTGCTCTGCGCCGATCTCCGCACCCTCGACCACCCTTCACCGCCGGTGGAGGGCCCGTTCGACTACATCCTCTGCCACGGGGTCTGGTCGTGGGTGCCGCCGGAGGTGCAGCGCGCGATCCTGAGCGGCGCCGGGCGTCTGCTCGCCCCCCACGGCGTGCTGTACCTGAGCTACAACCTGCTGCCGGGCTGGTATGAGCGCCTGCCGTTCCGCGACCTGATGCGGTTCCACGCCCGCGGCACCGCCTCGGGCACCGCGGCGATGGCGCGCGCCCGGCAGATCCTCACCGCGCTCGGGGAGTGCGTCCCGGACGATCTCCCCCACGCAGCCGTCGCGCGTGCCTTCAGCGCCCACCTGCTCACCCAGGACGACGCCTACCTGTTCCACGAATACCTGGCGCCAGTGAACAGGCCGGTGCCGTTCACCGAGCTTCTGCAGCGCGCCGGAGCGGCAGGACTCCAGTACCTGTGCGAGGCGGAGTTTCACAGCATGGTGCCGAGCAACGTCTCAGCAGCGCTCGCCCAGCGCATGCCTGAGCTGGTCTGCGACCGCGTGGGCGCTGAGCAGCTCACCGACTTCGTGCGCAACCGCTCGTTCCGCAAGACCCTGCTGGTGCCCGCCGCCGCGCGGCTGCGGACCGCTCTGGACGGCGCCGCACTGGAGGGCCTGCGCTTCACCGGACGCCTCCGGCCCCAGGCGCGCATGGGCACGGGCGGCGTGCTGCCGCTGCCCTTCGCGCTCGACCCGCTCGCGCCTGCGCCGATGGTGTTCGAGGGCGAGCGGGGCAGCACCATCGAGGGCGACACCCCGCTCAGTCGGGCGGCGCTGCTCGCCCTGTGGCGCGCGCAGCCAGCGAGCCTCTCCTGGGACGACCTGCTAGCCGGCGCGCTCCAGGAGATCGGCGAGGCCCCCGACGCAGACCACCCCGCCCACGCCCCCTCTCATCGCGACGACCTGGGCCACACCCTGCTGGCGGCGCTATCGGCAGACCTGCTGCGGCTGCGGCACGGCCCCGACCCGTTCGTCACGCGGCCGTCACCGCAGCCCCGAGCATGCCCGCTGGCCCGCGCCCAGGCCGCGCGAGGGCTGGAGATCCCCAGCCGCCGACACGTCAACCTGGCGCTGGAGGCGGCCGACCGCGCGCTGCTCCGAGCACTGGACGGCTCGCGAGACCATGAGGCGCTTGCGGAGGCGCTGGCGGAGTCGCCTGAGGAGCGCGCCGCGATGCTCCGGCGGCTGCCGGGGGCGCTGGCCCGGCTGGGAGAACTCGGCCTGTTGGTGGATGGCCCGTTGGTGGATTGACTGCGACGTATGAGCAACGCTGATCTCCACGAGCACACGCCCCGAAAGAGCCGGCGGAGAGTGGCGCGGAGCGCCACACTCGCCGCGTTGGTCCTCGCCACGGTCGCGTTGGGAGCGGAGGTGCGCTCTCACCGTCTGTATGCGGGGCACGCCCCGACCTGGATTCGGCACGCCGACGCTGTCGCGGAGTGGGCGCGAGGACACGGCGCAGTCGAGAGCCCGGGGGGGGATCTGTTCGACGCCGAGTGGCGGTTCGGGGCCTGCCAGATGGCGGTCGCGGGTCTCGCCCAGGTGTCGATTCAGCACCCCGAACTCCTCCCGCGATATCGCGCACCGATGCAGTCCTGCCTCGACTGGATGATCTCTCCGGATGGGCGTAAGTTTGGAACAGAGGAATGGGGAACGGATGGTCTCGCCATCACGGGAGACCAGCCCCACCACGCCTACCTGGGCTATCTCGGCCTGGCCCTGGGGTTGTATCGCATAGCCGACTCGAACACTCATCGATACGACGACATCCACGCATCCCTGGCCGAGGCGCTCGCCGAGCGCTCGAAGGCCCCGCTGGAGGAGTACCAGACCTACCCCGGAGAGACCTATCCACCCGACATCGCGATGAGCGCTGCGGCCGTCGGGTTGTTCGATCTGTCCACCGGCGCCGACCACGGAGCCACGCTCCGCGACTGGGGGCGTCGCCTGCGACGAGGCGCGATCGACTCAGAGAGCGGCCTGTTGGTGCAGCGTCTCGATCCCGCGAGTGGCGCGTGGCTCGATCTCCCCCGCGGGAGCGGCACCGCCCTGGCGGCATACGCGCTCCGGTACAGCCACCCCCGGCTGTCGGCAGAGCTGTATGGAGCGCTGCAGCGCCGTGACTTCTTGCTGTTCGGTGGCATCCTGGAGTCTCCCGGAACAGACCTGACGGGAGACATCGACTCGGGCCCGGTGATTCTCGGCGTCGGCGTCTCGGCGACCGGGTTCTCCCTCGGCGGCGCCCGAATGCACTCCGACCGCGTCGCGTGGCGCCAGATCATGCGCACCGCGACCCTGTTCGGTGTTCCGATTCGAGGCCGCTACCGGACCACGGAGGCCCTCGGGTTTGGCGGCCTCGCCGACGCGATCATGTTGGCGATGACGACAGCACCCTCCACCTGGCCCCCCGGCGACGCCCCGACGCCATGATCAGTTGCCACGTCGCGGCGACTCACATGCCCCGAGACTCCGCTGGGCCGGGCCAACGGGTAGGGATGATACGGGCCCACGATCCAGCCCCATGAGCTCGGGCCAGCCACATGAGTCGCGCACAGTCGGAGTGAGAGATGAACGCACGCATGGCGATCGGCCTGGTGGTGGGCGTGGTGCTGGGCTTCGTGCTGGGTGGCATCGGACCTCGGAGCGAGACGGCGGCCCTGCGCACGGAGCTGGATGAGATCCGCGAGCAGCTCATCGCCGCGCAGAAGCGCACCCGGCAGCGCGGGATGTCGCCGGTGCCGCTGCTCGATCGCGCGCTCCGACCGCGGCCCCCCGCTCGACCAGCCGCCGAGCCCGACGAGGACGACGGAGATCTGCCAGAGGGCGGAGGACCCGAGCTCGTGGTCGTCCCCGACGCGGAGACCGAGGCGGGCGCGGCCCCCGACCCCCTGGAGCAGTTCGATCTGGCGGCGGAGGCCCAGCACCTGCGCGCCGAGCAGTCGCGGCGGGCGCTGGCCGAGCAGGCGGAGCTGGACGACGAGGAGCTGGAGACGTTCGACGGGATCGTCAACCGTATGAACGACCGCCTCGCCGAGCACGCCGGCGACCTCATCTGGATGGCGCAGAGCGGCGAGGCGCCGGAGACCCGCGAGATGCTGCGGCTCTCCCACGAGGTCACGGGCGTGCTCTACGACACCCAGGTGGCGCTGGAGGAGGTCATCGGCGACGAGTCCCTGGACGACGTGGATCCCCAGGCCAGCACCGTCTGGAACCACGTCGACCTGGAGGTGTTCCGCGAGGCGGTCGAGGACGCCACGGGAGAAGAGGGTCCGTGAATCCCCGCGCCGTCCTCCACGTAGCGCTCTTCGATCTGCGAGAGTCCCTGCGCTCTCGCAAGGTCATCGCGCTGCTCATCCTGTACGCGCTGGGCGCCGGCGCGGCGGCGCGGGTGTTCGCGGTGGTGCTCGAGCGGCTCGAAGAGCTGGCAGCCCAGGCGCTGAACGTCTCCTCCGGAGGCGCGCCGGGCGAGATGACGCGCGATCTGCTCCAGACCGAGGCGGTGCTCCCGCTGATCACCGACCTCGTAGGAGACGCGGCCCTCGCCGAGCAGCTCGTCGGCCTGCCGCCGCTGGCGCTGTTCTACGGCTGGCTGGCGCTGTCGTGCGTGCCGGCCCTGGCGGTGTTCACCTCCTGCGATGCCATCGCCGGTGAGCTGGCGACCGGCTCGTCGCGCTTCGTGCTGCTGCGGATCGACCGCGCCTCGTGGGCGCTGGGCAAGCTGGCGGGTCAGACCGTCCTGCTGATGTTGGGGGTGACCGCCGGCGGGCTGAGCGCGCTGGGTGTGGGGATGGCGTCGCTGGGCGGTGTGGAGCCGCTGGAGACGGTGGGCTGGATGGTCATCCTCGGGGGGCGGGCGGCGCTGTACGGGTTCACCTGGCTGGGGCTGGCGCTGGGCATCTCGCAGCTCACGCGCTCGGTGCCGCTGTCGCGGGTGATGGGGCTGCTCGCCCTGCTGGTGGTGGGACTCGCTGGCGGGCTCGCCGAGACCGAGCAGGTCCTGGAGTACGCCCCCGTCCTGATCGGCACGGCGGGGGTGCTGCTGCCCGGCACCCACGATCTGACGCTGTGGCAGCCCACGCTCGCGGCGCGCGCGCCCGCGCTGGTGATGCTCCCCGCGCTCGGGCTGACGTACTTCTTCCTCGGGCACGCCTGGTTCCGGCGGCGGGACGCATGACCGCGCTGGCCCTCCGCGGCGTCAGCAAGTCCTACCGGCGCATCACCGCCCTGCGCGAGCTGTCGTTTTCGGTGCCGCGGGGGGTGATCTGCGGACTGGTGGGGCCGAACGGCGCGGGCAAGACCACCACCTTCGGGGTGATCGGCGGGCTCATCCAGCCCGACGCGGGAGAGGTCGACCTGCTGGGCGAGGGGCCGTTCCGGGTGGAGCGCCACGGGGGCCGCGTGAACCTGCTCCCGCAGGACTGCGCGCTCAACCCACACACACCCGTCCGCGATCTGCTGGCCTACTTCGCGCGCCTCCAGGGGATGTCCGCCGATCGCGCGCGGTACGAGACGGAGCGCGTGTTGGAGGCCGTCGCGCTCACCGATCGCAGCAGCGACCGCATCCGACAGCTCTCCCACGGGATGCGGCGACGGGTCGCCGTGGCTCAGGCGTTCCTCGGCTCGCCCGAGCTGATCCTCCTCGACGAGCCCACGTCCGGGCTGGACCCCCACCTCGTCGTCCGCATGCGCGAGCTGTTCCGATCGGTCAGCGGACGCACCACGCTGGTCATCAGCTCGCACGCGCTGGGAGAGCTGGAGCGGGTCTGCGACCATGTGATCTTCATCGAAGAGGGCGCCTGCGTGCGCAGCGGGCCCATTGACGCGGTCACCGCGCGTGGCGCACAGGTCCGGTACATGCTCGGCGCCCCGCCCGATCCCTCACTCATCACTGACCTCGGGTTCGCGGGACGTTCCACGGGGAACACCCTCACTCTGACGGCGCCCGACGGGTGGACGGTGGCGCAGCTCAACGCCCGGGTGCTGCCGGCGCTGCTGGCGGCCGGTGCGTCGGTGCTGGAGGTCCACCGTGGTGGGAGCCTGGAGCAGGCGTATATGCAGACACGCCAGAATTAGCGCCTCACAGCGGTGAGCGTTCAGGTTGACCACCCCTCGCTTGCCCTCGGGCCCG
>CAYXGP010000200.1:0-15656 GCA_964464515.1 uncultured Enterobacterales bacterium | reverse complement strand
TGCGCAGGGGGTAGGAATTGACGACCTCGAAATCCGGGGTCAACGTCGATGGCCTATCGGAGATAATACCCCTCCCAACTACCACAACCAATTTGTTACTTAAAACTCTATACGTCGCCGATGAGAGAGGGCAACACGGTCTCGCGGTTCCTCGCTCCCGCGATCCGTGTTTCCTCGTTCACGCGATCCGCGTGGTCTGTGACGGGTCGGGTGGAGAGCTCTCCCGGGTGCCGAGTTCGCTCCAAGATGACCAACGCGCTCGTTCGAGGTCCGCGGGTCATGGAGCCGGCCGACAGGCTGGAGCCTACGCAAAATCTGCACAGTCTTTCCGCAGTACTCCGGCCAGGCCTCCGTCGGGGCTCGACACCCCGATCCTATGACTGAAGTGACAGGTCGCCGCGAGTCATGCCCGGCCTGGCACCTCAGGAGTCCTACCATGCAACGTTGGCAAGCGACCACGCTGGGCGCGGGGGGAGCGATCCTCGCCGCCCTCCTGGTCCCGTCTCTCCACGCAATCACGCCCGACAGCCACGCCCTCCGTACCGTCGAAGCCCCGGAGCCGATGCTCTTTCCTGCGCCTCCCGCCGACGACCCGGGCGGTCCGTCAATTCAGGCCGGCCTCGATCAGTCGGTGCTCCTGCGTGGGGAGGGCGCCGATCGCTACCTGGTGATCTCGCTGGATGCGCCCGAGCAAACAGGCGGCCCGCCGGTCCCGCTCGACGTGGCGCTGGTCGTCGATACGTCGGGTTCCATGGCCGGGGCCAACAAGATCGCCTACGCTCAGGCGGCGATTCGATCGCTGGCCGACCAGCTCGACGAGTCGGATCGACTCTCCATCGTGCCCTTCTCCAGCCGCGCCTGGACCGAACTCCCGCTCACGTCGGCCGCGGCCACGGACCGCATCCACCGGGCGATCGATCGACTCCGGGCGAGCGGCGGTACCCAACTGGGAGCTGGCCTGGCCCAGGGACTCCAGCAGCTCACCCTGTCCGAGTCTACGGCGCTTCAGCGCGTCGTCATTCTGAGCGACGGTCTGAGCAGCGAGAGCCTGACGGAGCTCACGGACCTCACCAGCCAGGCAGCGGAGGCCGGCGTGACGGTGAGCGCGCTCGGCCTCGGCCTGGACTTCGACGCCAGCAAGCTGATGGCCATCAGCGACGCGGGCGGCGGACGCTACCACTACGTCTCGGATCCAGGCGCGCTGGCGCAGATGTTCGACGAGGAGCTGCGCAACATGGCGGCCGTCGCCTGCGCGGAGGTGCGCGTGGAGCTGAAGATGGCCGAGGGGGTCGAGATCGTGGCCGTGCATGGCTACGAGGAGTGGGACGGGGCGCGGACCCTCGACGGCTACCGGACCTTCATCGGCGATATGCACGGCGAGCAGCAGCGCAAGGTCGTCGCCCAGGTGCGCATCCCCGAGGGGGCGGCCCCGCGCTCCGTGGCCGCGATCGAGGTCTCCTGGACCGACCCGGAGAGCGGAGAGCGACGCCACGCCACCCGCGACGTCGTCGCGTCGTTCACCCGAGACCCGAACGTCGCTGCGGCCTCCATCGATCCGACCGCCGCGGCCCTGGCGGCCCGCGCGCTCACGGGGGTGGCCCTCCAACAGAGCGTCGCCGAGTGGCGGGGTGGGGACACCACGACCGCGGAGGAGACCCTGAGCGCGCAGCTCGATCGACTCGACGTGCTGACGAAGAACTGGGGATTGGATCTCTCTTCGGAGCGGCGGACCGTTCGGCGTCGACTCGACGCGCAGTCCAGGCGCTACAGCGGCTCCGAGAGCGAGCTGGACGCGGCGACCCTCGCGACGCTCGAGTCTCTCGGCTACATGGAGTAGACAGATGGGTGGTGACTCGACGACTCTCCGCGGCGCGCTGCGCCTCGCCCTGCGGCCTGCGTTCTGGGGCAGCCTCGCCATCGTCGGGGTCACCGGCGCCGTGCTCTCGGAGCAGGTGTCCGCCCGGAGCGACTTCGCCAACTCAGAGCTTCACCGCGACGTGATGGATCGTTGGGGGGCTCCGATCGTGCAGGCCGTTCCGTCTGTGCGCTACGTCGAGCGCGGGGCGGTCTGGGGCTCTCTGCGTCCGCTCCCGTTCTCGGGCCAGCGCGTCTCGGTGGACGCGGTGATGAACTACCGCAAGCGCGGACTCGTCTACTTCTCCGGGTTCGACTTCGGATTTCAAGGGGACTACATCGTCAGCAACGAGCAGCCGTACGACATCGAGGTGGCGTTCGTCTTTCCCATCGACCTGGAGCGCAACCGGGTCCTGCTCTCCGATCTGCAATTCTCGGTGGACGGGGAGGCCGTCGCGCTCGATCTGGACACCGAGCGCGACAAGCTGGTGTGGACCGGCCCGATCGACCAGGGCGCCTCGCGCGCGTTCCGGATCGGCTACCGCGGGCGGGGTCTGGACACCTTCACCTACCTGCTGGATCCCGACCTGCCCGTCGAGGACCTCTCTCTCGACATCCGCGTCGAGGGCGGCGATCGATTCGACTATCCGGCGGGCGTGCTCTCGGCCGCGCAGACTCGCCTGGATGGCGACACGATCACGCTGGGCTGGAGCTTCGATTCGCTGGAGTCGGGGGTCCCGCTCGGTCTCATCCTGCCCTCCGAGAAGTCCTTCGACGCCATCCTGATCACCATGGTGCGGCGCTCCTGGGCGACCTTCCTGCTGTTCTTCGCTGGCGTCGCCGTGTTGGGTCGGGTCTTCTCTCGCCCCCTCTCGACGATGGGGACGCTGATCGCCGCGTCCTGCTACACGTTCTTCTTCGTCCTGCTGGCCTACCTGGGCGCGTTCGTTCACTTCTATGCGGCGTTCGCCCTGACGGTGGTCATCGTCGGGGGGCTGCTGATCTATCATCTGCGACGCAGAATCGGTGAGCGGGCGACCCGGCCGAGCGCGCTCGTCGTCGGCAGCACGCTGGTCTTCCCGGCGTTCGCTGCGCTCGTGCCCGGCTACACCGGCCTGCTGTATTGCGTCGAGGCGCTGATGGCGCTGGTCGCGGTCGTACACCTGAGCGCCCACCCCACGGTGCGCGCTGCCCTGAGCCCGGCGACGGGCAGCGAGGAGGGAGCATGAGCCCCGTCAAGTTGTTGCTTCCGCTGCTCGGGCCACTGCTCTGGGTGATCCCCGCCCACGCTGGCGAGATCAACGGGACCGTCGAGATCCCGCTCGATGACCTCCTGCAGATGCGCACAGACGAGCCCCCGCCCGCCCCTGCCGTGGTCGCCACCGTCGACGCGCTGACCATGGAGGGTCGCCTGCTCGGGGACGCCATCGAGATCGACGCGCAGGTGACCGTCACCGTGCTGACGAAGGATCGCTGGGTGGAGGTGCCCTTTCTCGACCTGGGCCCCTCTGCCACCCTCACGGCCCTGCCCCAGCTGGACAGCGGGGCCGTGCGCGCCCAGGGCGGCCAGCTCTCTCTGGTGACCCGAGATCCCGGCCGCGTATCGTTCTCGGTTTCGTTTGTGCAGCGGGCGCGTGAGGAGGGCGACAAGCGCCGGGTCGATCTCGGACCCCAGCCCGCCGCAGTGTCCAGTCTGCGTCTGCGCTTCGACGAGGGGTTGTTCCATCTGCTGGACGACACCGCGCGCTCAGATGGAGACAGCGTGGTGCTGCGCTCCGATCGCGTCGTGGTCAACTGGCAGACACGCGGACCCATTCTCGCGCAGCGCATCCAGCGCGCCCGCGTCGAGCCGGCGATCCCCACGGCGCACGTCAGCGTCGTCTCCACGCAGGGCGGCCAGCGGATCCTGCGGGCGCGGTACGCGCTTCGATTCGACGGCACCGCTGCCATCGGGTTCTCCATCCCCTCGGGGCAGCTCCTCGAGCACGTGTACTTGAACGGCGGCCCCATCCCATTCGACGTGGACGGAGGTCGGGTGGAGGTCCAGGTAGAGCCCGTCCGGGCCGGCGACCAGTCGGCCACCGTGGAGCTGGTGACCCGGCAGGAGCGAGCCGAGACCGCGCTCTCGGGCAACCTGCGGCTGGAGGCCCCCGCGGCGAGCTGGCCCGTCGATGAAGCCTTCGTCACCCTTCATCTGCCCGACGTGTTCAACTACCGATGGATCGGCGGGAGCCTGGCTCCGTGGGAAGGCCAGTCAACGGCAGGGCTCCCCGAGTCCCGCTTCAGCTACACCATGCCCGAGCCCGGCAAGACGCTCACCTTCCACCAGTACCTGGTGGGCGACTCCGCGCCGGAGGTCGAGATCACCTACGCCGTCGATCTGGCGGGGAGTTATTTCCACAAGTAGCGAAGGAACCTGCGATGGCCGCCACGATCCTCGTCGTCGATGATGACTCCCGCCTGAGAAACGTGGTGCGCTACGCCCTCGTCCGGGCGGGCTTTACCGTGACCGAGGCCGCTGACGGCGTCACCGCGCTGGCCCGCATCTCCACGGACGCGCCCGATCTGATCGTCCTCGATGTGATGATGCCCGAGATGGACGGCATCACGTTCTGCCGTCAGCTTCGTCGCACCTCGGACGTGCCGATCGTGTTCCTGTCTTCTCGCAGCGACGAGATCGATCGGGTGCTTGGCCTGGAGCTCGGCGGCGACGACTATGTCACCAAGCCGTTCTCGCCCCGGGAGCTGGTCAGTCGTGTCAAGGCGGTCCTGCGCCGGGTCGGCCCGCGTCCGGCCGCGCACTCCCGCCTGCAGGCGGGGCCGCTCACGCTGGACACGGACGCCCACCGCGCCTGGCTCTCCGGGCAGGAGCTGGTGCTGACCGCCACCGAGTTTCGGGTGCTCACGGTGCTGATGCGACGCCCTGGCAAGGCGTTCTCCCGCGAGGAGCTGATGGCCCGCGCCTATCCGGACGGTCACCATGTCTCTACGCGGACCCTGGACTCCCACGTCCGCAACATCCGGGGCAAGTGCCAGGCGTTGGGTTGTGACGCTGTCGAGACGGTGCATGGGCTCGGCTACCGACTGTCCTGAGCGCCGACGCTGGTCCGGGCTGCCGGTCCGGAGCTGGCTCCTCCTCTCGCACCTCGGGGTGCTCGCGCTCCCCATCACGGCGGTGCTCGGCACGGGGGCGCTGGGCTGGCACCTGCAGATGGACACCCGCGCGGACTTGATCCATCAGAGCGCTCTGCTGGGGCTGCATGTTCGGGACAGCCTGGCGGTGCAGCGCGTCACGCAGCCCGGGGCCACCGTCTCAGCGCTCGAGCCGCGCCTGTCTGCGACGCTCGCCGACGCCCGGGCGCAGACTCTGGCCGGCTTCCGCGTGCTCGACGCCGACGGCATCGTGCGCGTCACCAGCGGCGACGGCCTCGGCGACGATCTCTCAGCGGAGCCCGAGATCGCTCGCGCCCTGGCCGGACAGACCGGTTTCCACACCCGCGAGCGCGCCAGACCCGAGCCGCAGCCGCTCTCCAGCCCCAGCAGGCGGGCCCGGGTGCGCCTGTTCGTCGCCCAGCCCGTCGAGCTGGACGGTGAGCGGGTCGGCGTCGTCCTGGCGATGCGGACCCCGGTGGAGGAGGTCCAGGCGCTGTACCGGATGGCGCCTCGAATGATCTGGGGCATCGTGGTCATCATCGTCCTCACGCTCGCCCTCACCGGCTGGTACGGGGTGCGCTTCAGCCGCTCGCTGCGGGCGCTGCTCGGCGTGACGCAGCGCATCTCCCGCGGCGAGACCCGCGCCGCCAGCGGGCTGCTGGACTCCGCTGACTCGCGGGTGATCGAGATCCGGGAGCTGGCAGACGCCATCGGCAGCATGACCGCCCGCCTGCAAGCGCGCCTCGGCTACATCCGCGAGTTCGCGGGCAACGTCTCGCACGAGTTCAAGACGCCGCTGTCGACCCTGCGGGGCACGGTCGAGCTGCTGCACGACGAGCCCGACATGGCGCCCACCGACCGGGAGATGTTCCTCGACAACGCCATACAAGACCTCGACCGCATGGAGCGCCTGGTGAGCGGGCTGCTCGATCTCGCCCACGCCGAGGAGGCCACCGCGCATGCGCCGGTCGCGCTGGGGGCGCTGCTGGAGTCCGCCAGTCGTCGGTTCCCCGGGGCCGCGGTCTCGGGACGCTGCGGGCGGGTGCGGGGCGACCGTCGACAGCTCGAATTGGCCCTCGACAACCTGATGGAGAACGCCGCTCGGCACGGCGGGGAGCGCGTCCGACTCGTCGGGTGGACGGCGCCGACCCGGACCGGGTTCGACGTCATCGACGACGGGCCGGGCATCTCTCCTGCCAACCGTGCGCAGGTGTTCGATCGGTTCTTCACGACCAACCGGGAGTCCGGAGGGACCGGGCTGGGGCTCGCGCTGGTTGCTGCGGTGTGTCGGGCGCACGGCGGGGAGGTCTCCGTGGAGAGCGCTCCGGGGCGGACGTGCTTTCGGCTGGCGCTGCCGCGGATCGCAGAGCCGCTACGCTGATCTGGCGCGCTCGCGCGACGGGCGGGGTGATAGAGGCCGAGCCATGCCCGAGCTGTTCGCTGGAAGCGCTGCCTACCCCTCGTCCGGGTCGGAAGCTCCTGGGCCGGGAGCGCTCGGCCCGGTCTTGACGGTCGGTAATTTCGACGGCGTCCACGCGGGGCATGCCCACCTGCTGTCGGCCGTGACCGCCGAGGCCCGGCGCCGCGGCGTGCCGTCCTGCGTCTACACCTTTGAGCCGCCGCCCCGCGTGGTGCTCCGCCCCGACCGTCAGCTCCTCCGCGTCATGGCGTGGCCCGACAAGCTGCGTTTCCTGGGCGAGCGCGGGATCGATCAGGTCATCGTCGAGCGCTTCACGAAGTCGTTCGCGCTCCACCCCGCCGAGTGGTTCACCCGGCAGGTGCTCGGCGCGCGGATCCGGCCGTCGGCCATGGTCGTCGGCTACGATCTGCGCTTCGGCCGCAAGCGGGCGGGCACCGTCCAGATGCTCCGCGATCTGCTGCCGTACGTCCCGATTCAGCAGGTCGCTGCGCTGACCGACGCGGGCGGACCGGTCAGCTCATCGCGCGTGCGGGGGCTGCTGCAGGCCGGCGACGTGGCGGCGGCCCGGACCCTGCTGGGCCGTCCCCATTTTCTGCGGGGCACGGTGGTCGAGGGCGACGGCCGCGGACGTACGCTCGGGTTCCCCACCGCCAACCTCGTGCCCGACGGGGAGCTGGTGCCGGCGGCCGGGGTCTATGTGGCCCGGGTCCGGATCGACGGGGGGGCGCCGATCGGCGCGGTGGTCAACATCGGCCAGCGTCCGACCTTCCCGGGGGCCCGGTTCCAGATCGAGGCCCACCTGCTCGACTTCTCAGAAGATCTGTACGGCCGGGAGCTGGTGCTGGAGTTGCTGGACCGGCTGCGGGACGAGCGCCGCTTCGACGGGGTGGACGCCCTCTGCGCTCAGATCTCCGCTGACATCACCACCGCCCGAGCGATCCTCTCCGTGACGGGCCAGGAGTGACGGGCCGGCCCCGGATACTGGTCGTCTGCGCTCGGCCAGTCGATCGCCTCCGCCTGCTCGATCGGCTCCGCACCGGCTTCGACGTCACCGCCATCGACGATCCTGGGGTGCTGTCGCGGGCCATCCGACGCATCGCACCTCGGCTGGTGCTGCTCGTCGTGCCTCGCGGGCGGCGCTGGGAGACGCTCCGGCTGTGTCGATCGATCAAGGTGGGCACTGGCGCCCCGCCGCGCGTCGCGCTGCTCGACTTCGCCGACAGCGTGACGCCAGCCCACCTGGAGGGCTGTGACGCGGACGGCTACCTCGGAGGTGAGCCTCCGACGGGCGCGGTCGTTGGGTTCGCCCAGGTGGTGCTGAATGGAGAGCGACCCCAGATTCGACACCCTGCGCGCGCGACCGCCGCTGCTCGGCTGCTGAAGCGCTTGCGTTCTCCTGGTGACTGATCCGAGACGCGCCGTTCAGCGCTTCAGCGTGTGCAGCGCCGGAAGCCAGACCTCGAACACCGCGCCGCCGTCGCGGGCGTTGTGGGCCGACACCGTGCCAGCGTGGGCATCGACCAGTCGCCGCACGATGGAGAGCCCGAGTCCGTAGCCTCCACCGTCGCCCTTGACCCCGGACTCGAAGAGGGTCCCCACCAGCTCGGCGGGCAGACCGGTGCCGTGGTCGCGGATGCGCCAGCCGATCCGCTCGGCCTCAAACTGCACCGTCACCTCGACGCGGCCGCCAGGCTCGCAGTGCCGCAGGGCGTTGCTCACGAGGTTCTGAAGGACCCGTCCCAGATCGCGCTCCGACCCGTGGGTCCAGGCCTCGCGACTGGCGTCGCTGAGCAGCGCCACCTGCCGGGCGCGCGCCTGGTGCAGCAGCGGCTGGCAGACCTGCTCGGTGAGCGCGGCCAGATCGATGGGAGCCCGCGCGGGTGCGCTGCGATCGAGGATGCCGGAGGTGAGCACCAGCGCTCGTCGGGCCGCCCGGGTGATCTCCTCGGCCAGCTCCCGCGTGTCTGTGGAGGGGGCGCTCTCGATCAAGAAATCGGCGGCCAGAACGACCGAAGAGATCGGGTTGCGCAGGTCGTGGGCCAGCTCCAGCGCTCGCCTGGTGTTCCGCTCCTGCTGCGCCAGCACGTCCGCGCTGTGCATCGCCTCTGCCGCATATGCGGCGAGGCCCCGCAGCAGGAGAGCGGTCTGCGCGATGTTGTGGTCGGTGACCTTGCGGCTATCGACGTAGATGACTCCCAGGGTGGTGCCCTGAGCGATGAGCGGCACACAGAGCGCGGAGCGCAGGCCCATCTCCAGAACGCTCGGCGCGTCGCGCAGATCGCCCCGCTCATCCAGATCGGTCGCCAGCACCTCGCTGTTGTTGGCGAAGCAGCGCTGAACGATGGACGTCGAGGGCCCCCCGGTGTCGTCGGGTGAGCGCGACGCCGAGGCCATCGTCTTGATCTCGCCGTCCTCCTGCTGCAGCAGACAGGCGCGATCGCCGTCGAGCAGGGTGATCGCGGCCCACGCGATGGAGTCGAGCAATCCGTCGAGGTCGCGATGGCGCGCGAGCTGGATCGCGATCTCCAGCAGCAGGTTGAGCTGGGCCGAGTCGACCTCGGGTGCCTTCTCCTTCTGGATCTGGTTGAGGAGGAGGTCCGCGCGGCGGCGGAGGGGGATCAGCGTCACCTCGTCGGCGAAGGCGATCACCTTGCGGATCTCGCGCTCTGCGTCTTCGAACTTCTGCAGCTCCAGGAGAGCCATGGCACACCAGTACCGGGTCTCGGCGAGATCACCGGTGGCGCCAATCTCACGGAGCGGCTCCTGCACGCCGGCCATCGCCTCGTGGGCCTCGTCAGCAGAGCCGCGGCGCGCCAAGCTGACCGCCAGGAGCGCGCGTCCCCGACACGTCTCGCCCACCGCGTCGTGCTTCTTCGCCATCTCGATGGCAGCCTCACAGAGCGGCAGGGCCGTCGGCCACCGCTGCCACACGGCGATCACGGCGCGTCGCTGCGCCAGCTCCACCTGCTCGTCCTGCAGATCGTGCTGGAGCGCCAGGCGAAGCGCGCGGTTGTACCAGGTGGAGGCCTGATCGACCCGGCCCAGATCTCGCTGGAGATCGCCCAGGTTGCCGGCGGCCATCGCCTGGAGCTCCGGCAGTTTGGTGCGTGCGGCGTCGACGTGGGCCTTCTCGCCGGCCTGCCTGGAGCGCTCCCAGCGTCCCAGCTCCCGGTAGCCCACGCACAGGTTGTTGCGGACGCGCGTGAGCTCGGTCGCCATGGAGAGGCGCTCGAACAGCGCGCAGGCGTCCTCCCAGGCCTGCACAGCCCCGACGCGATCACCGAGCTGGTAGGTGAGCAGCCCGCGGTTGTTGAGCAGCTTGGCCCGATGGGTCATCGGCAGACCGGAGCTGGCCCGGCCCGCGCGTTCCAGGCAGGCCGCGGCGTCGTGCAGGCGACCGCCGTGGTACAGCAGCCTGGCTTGGATGGCGAGCAGCATGCCGTGCGCCTTGGTGCCGTCGCCGAGCTCCGGCGGTATGCCGTCGAGCAGCTCCAGGGCCTCAGGGTTTCGCCCCAGATCTCGCAGCGCCTGTGCATGCAGTCCGGTGATCCAGAGCCACGACTCGACGTCTTCGGAGACCGGGTGTTCGCCGGCCTGTTGGGCGTCCACCAGCACCGCTGCGTAGCGCTCTCCGCGGAAGTTCGCCGAGGCGCGCTCGCGCAGCAGCGGCCTCGGCAGCTTCGGCCCCTGGCTCGCGGCGGTGTTGAGGGCCGCGCGGGCTTCGTCGCACCCCCCGAAGAACCCGGCCTCCACCCGCATGTACGCTGCCCACAGCGCTGCGCTCGCCCGCCCGTTGGACGAGTCGAGGGCGGCGTTCACGGCGGCCAGCGCCCGCTCACCGTCTCCGAGCGCCAGGCAGGCGTCGACCAGGGCCGCGGTCACCATCGGGTCGCGCGCCAGTTCCGCGAGCTTCTGCCCTTCGGCGACCGCCTCGACAGCCGAGCGCCGGACGAGCGCCTCGATCACCGAAGCGCCGTGGCGTCGGGCGTGCTCGCGCTCCTCTACCGCGAGCAGGTGCGGTGCCAGGCGCGCAAGCTGCACGGGCTCCTGCGCCAGCAGGTGGTTGAGCATGGCGCGATGGAGGGCGCGGGTCTGACGCTCGGTGAGGGTGAGCGCGGCAGCGATGCGCCGATCAGAGCAGGACCAGCGCGCGCCGACCCGGTGCACCAGCCCCTCATCCTGGAGGCTGGTCAGCGCCCGTCGGATCGTGCGGGTGGGGAGCCCGGTGATGTGCTGGAGCAGGCCATCAACGATGGGCTCCTGTGCGAGCGCCAGCGCTCCGGCGACGAGCTGCTGCGTTCGGCTGAGCGACGGAAGGGGGCGCGCGCGAGCCTTGGTGGGGACCGAGATGAGCTTCGGCTCCGCCACCCACCATCGGCGACGGGTGCAGCCGATGGCGCCGGTCTCCAGAGCCGCGACGAGCTGCTCGACCGCTTCTGCCGGGCGCCCGTTGGTGCGATCGGCGAGCCACGGCAGCAGAGACTCCAGCCGGCCGGGCCCGAGCAGGGCGGTGACGAAGGACCGGAGCTGCTCGCGGTCCATCGACGGCAGACCGAGGACCTTCCCGCGCCAGCCCTCCGCCGCCGCGCCGGTCGCCAGGACATCGGCGGCCCTGCGCTCCACGAGGATGTTCACGACCTGGCGTGAGCCGGCGTCGAGCTGTTCGATGTCGTCGATGACCACCGCGAGGCGCTCCTGCGTTCGTTCGCAGAGCAGGCTCGCTGCCTGGGCGGCGCAGCGGGTGGTGTCGGGCTCGCTGGGCAGCGGTCCGGGCGGACCCGGGAGGGAGTCGTCGGTCAGCGCCAGCTCGATGGCACGCCACGGCGGGGTGTTCGCAGACAGCGAGACGAAGTGTCGTCCGCGGGCTTGCAGCTCGGTCATCACGCGATGCAGCGCGTGGGTGCGTCCGGAGCCCGGCTCGCCGACGATGAGCAGCGAGCTGGGGGTGTCGGGCCAGGCGTCGATGCGGGAGTGAACCCCCGAGATGGGCACGTGGATGGCGCGGGCGCGCTGCCGGAGGTGATCGGAGACCGGCGGCGGCGGTGGGAAGCCGTGCGCGTCGAGGGTGTCGGCGATCTGCTCGGTTGTGGGCCGGTGGGCAGGATCGACCGCCAACATGCTGGCGAGCAGCGCTCTGAGCCAGGGCGCTCCGACCGTGACGGGCGGCACCTCGCGCTGGCGGCGGGTCAGGCTCTCTCCGAGGCCCCGCTCCGACCACGGCAGGTGGCCGTGCAGGCTCTCCCAGATGACCAGCCCCAGGGAGTAGACATCTGCAGGGGCGGTGGCCGGGCCGCCCGTCAGACGCTCAGGGGGGGCGTAGGGGAGCGTGCCGCCGGAGTGCCCTACCCCTGCCAGCCCGAAGTCGACCAGCCAGACCCGCCCGGACCGGATGGAGCGCACCACGATGTTGTCGGGCTTGATGTCTCCGTGGCACAGCCCTTCGTGGTGGATCGCCGCCAGCGCGTCGGCGAGGGTCGCGGCGAGTCGCGTGGCGTTCTCGGGGGGGGGCCGCGCCGATCTCCAGCAGGGCGCTGAGCGGCCGGCCGGTCGCCAGCCCCATCGCCAGCCAGGGGCGGGGGGTCTGTCCGGCCCCGAGCAGGTTGGGGATGGCCGGGTGGCTCAGGCGAGCCAGCGCGCGGAGCTCATCGCCCGGAACGGACTCGAGGATCTTGATCGCCGCGCGCCGGCCGGTGGCGTCTGCCGCCTCGAAGACGCTGCCGAACGCACCCTGGCCGAGCCGCGCTCGCAGCTGCCATCCGCCGTAACGATCGCCCACGTCAGGGGGCTGGATCGGAGCCGAAGTCTTCAGGACCACACCTGCTGGAGGAGGAGCTCGGCCGTCGGCTGCTCCTCAGCGTCAACTGTAGACTCTGACTGCAGCTCGAGCAGGAGCGCGCAGAGGTCGGGGTCGAGGAGGGTGCCCGCGTCGGCTCGCAGGGTCTCCTCCCGTAGGACGGGAGACCTGACGGAGGCTCTCCAGCCGCATCGCCGCGGCGACGAGACGGCCCTCGAATGGAATATTCGTACCCACCAGGCCACGGGGTTGCCCCTGGCCGTCCCAGCGCTCCAGGTGGGTGAGGCAGATGTTCACGGCCATGAGCGGGAGACCTGCCCGACGCACCAGGTGCCCACCGATGAGCGGCGCCGGATCGAGGCCGGTGAGGGACCGCGACGGATCGTTGCTGGTCGAGATCTGGCCCAGGTTGTGCAGGAAGGCATACCGGCGGATCTGGTGCGTGAAGCTGGCGTTGGTGCCGCTGCGCTCGGCAAGCGTCACTGCGGTTTCTACCACACGCTCCATCGAATCGCGCCCCTGGGCCAGCGCCGCGCAGAGCACCACAGGCAGGAGGACCTCCAGATCGCTGTAGAGCGCCAGCGGGCTGACCGTGGGGGGGGCGGACGGCATCGCGCCGTGCAGGATCAGGCCGGCGGCTCGGGCCAGGGAGAGCAGCCGCACCGTCAGCTCGGCGCGGTCTACCGGCTTGACCATGAAGTCGTCGGCCCCGGCCGCCAGGACCTGGGCGCGCCGCTCGCGCCGGTGATCGGCGGTGACGATGAGGATCTGTGCATCAGGGCCGACCTCGGCCCGCAGCGCCAGGACGTACTCGTCCCAGTCGAGGCGCCGCTTCGACCTGCTCGGCAGGTGTAGATCGCTGACGATGACGTCGACGCCCTGGGCGGCGCGGATCAGCGCGTCGTCTGCGGACGCCGCGGTGATGACCTCGAACCCGAGTGACGCTACCAGCTCTGAGATGATCTGGAGGTAGGTAGGCTCATCATCGACGACGAGCGCGTGGGGCTGGCCTGGGTAGGTAGGCAGTGGTCGCTCCGCTGGCTCTGTTCTTTCTAGCCTGAAGGGACGCCGCTGGTAGACCTGTCTGCGGCTGTATCTGGGGAGATCCCTGGAAGGAGATCAGAGGGTGGCGTCTTCGAGGGTCGTGCCGGTTCCCGAGGTCCCGCTGGTGCTCGACGACGTCATGCCGACGTCGGTGGCCCCGCTGCCCGCGATCTGGCTGGCGATCTCGTAGCCCTCGTCGCTGACAGCGCCTGTGCCGAGCAGCACTCCCTCGAACGCCATGCCGGTGAGGTCGATGCTGATGGCTTCGCCCGGGCCCAGCAGGATGGGGTTTCCGGTGAGGCCGAGCGGGCTGGACGACAGGCCATTGCCCGAGGTCGGCTGGTGCATCTGGACCGGGTGGAAGCCGAGGGGACTTGACGACAGCCCCGTGCCGTCGATGGCGGCGAGCGTGATGGCGCTGAAGCCGAGGGGGCTCGACGACAGGCCCGAGCCGTCCAAGGTCATGAGCTGCACGTTCATGATGCCCAGCGGGCTCGACGACAGGCCCGTGCCGTCCAGGTCCACCTCCAGCTCGGTGATGGTGGCGGCGGCCTCCAGGGCCTCCGGCCGGAACAGCACGCCCAGCGGGCTCGACGACAGGCCCGTGCCGCGATCGACGATCGCGTAGCTCTCGGCCACCTTGTTGCCGAACTGAGGGTCGTAGGTACCGTCGAAGTAGTAGGCCAGGAAGGCCCCATCCAGGGCGGGCTCGTCGGCCATCGCGCTCAGCAGGATCTCGCCGCCGTCGGTGGCGAACATCGCCTTGCCCACGCGCACCATGGCCGTGTCGTCGTGCCAGCCGTCCACCGTGATCGCGAAGGCGGTCGGGGCCGCCGAGTCGTTCTCGTTGATCCACTGGCCGTTGACGTTGCAGGTGCCTGACGAGCCCAGGTTGCAGGTATGCAGAGTGGTCTCGGTGTCGGTCCAGATCGAGGCGTAGACGGTACCGTAGGTGATGGGATCGCCGTCTTCGTCCACCACCGAGATCACCGCCTCGGCTCGGACCGACGTCTTCTGCTTGCTGCCCTTGGTGCGCAGGTAGGGCAGGACGCCGGCGGCGATGTGACCGCGGGGCGCGACCTCGGGCTTCTGATCCTGGATGGCCTCCAGCACCTTCTCCAGGTTCAGGCCGCCGGCTCCGGCGCCCTCCTTCCAGCTGTCGTTGGCGTAGCCGTCGATGAAGGCCTCGTACTGGAGGGCGACCGCCACCTGATCGGGGCTGGCGCCGCTGGCGAGGAGCTGGAGCGCCGCACCAGAGACGACGGCGGCGGCCTGGCTGGTGCCGTCGTAGACCCAGAGCCCGGTGGTGGACGGGTCGTTGAGGTTGATGGTCTCGGCGACCATGCCGTCGAGCACGCCGTCGCTGGTGCGATCATGGTCAGCCCCGCCGCCCGCTACGGTGAGATCGATCTGGCCGCCGCGGTTGGAGTAGTCGGCCAGGTAGGTGGACTTGTTGTCCCAGGAGCTCTCCTGCGGCTTGTTGTGCTCGCCGGGGCGAGCGGCGGCGACCGCGACGATCGCGGGGCTGGCTGCCGGCCAGGTCACGACGTCGAGGCCGTCGTTGCCCGCCGCGGCGACCATCACCACGCCGGCGTCGGCGGCGTAGTCGATGGCGTCGCGGACTTCGAGGCCGGGCACATAGCCGGGGGCGAACGAGAGGCTGAGGTTGATGACGTCGGCGCCGTTGTCTACGGCGTGCAGGATGGCGTCGGCGAGGTCCTGTTCTGTGCCCACGTTGTCTGCGTCGAGCACCTTGAGGGGCATGAGCTGGGCGCCGGGCGCCACGCCCTCGACGTCGCCGTCGGAGAGGATGAGGCTGGCGATGTGGGTGCCGTGCTGGTGGTCGTCCCAGGCGTCGGCGTCGTCGTTGACGAAGTCATGGGCGGCCGTCACGGTCACGCCCGAGAGCGAGGAGGCGACGACGTGCTGGGTGCCGTCGGCCGCGGTGCCGTCTTCGTAGGCGACGCCGGTGTCGAGGACCGCCACCACCAGACCGCTCAGGTCGTACTCACCGGGCAGCGGCGCCCGAGAGGCGACCAGGTGCCACTGGTGCGCCGACGCGCGCATGCTCTGGTCATCGTAGTTGCCCGCGCCGCGGATCATGCCCATGGTGCCGGCCCGCGCCACGCGGGGGTCTTCGCGGAGCTCATCGATGAACGTGAGGGCGTCGATCCCGGCGGGCACCGACACCGACGCGATGCCGCTGGCACGAACGCCGCGAAGCACAGAGGCGCCGTGATCGGTGGCGATCTCGGCCAGGGTGTCTGCGTTGACCGGCGTGACCCGAACGCGATCGGTGAACCAGGCGGGCTGCGTCCTGGCGGCTGCCGACGCTGCGGGGGCGCGTTCGCATTTGGGGGGCACTCCCTGATTCGCTGATCATGCAGCTTT